>NZ_JARSMD010000005.1:0-180308 GCF_035811335.1 Schinkia azotoformans | reverse complement strand
TAGATAGGTCTGAGGTGGAAGTGTAGCGATACGTGGAGCTGACAGATACTAATCGATCGAGGACTTAACCAAATAGAAAAGCAGAAGCGACCATTTAGCGAAGTTTACTATTCGCTGGGAGCTGTAGCTGGACATAGTGAATATGAATGCCGATTATCTAGTTTTGAGGGAGCAAACCTCAAAAGATAAAGTACAAAAAGTACTTGCAAAGACAAGTTTAAAGAGATATAATTCTTTTTGTCTTAATAAAAATTGTTTGGTGACGATAGCGAAGAGGTCACACCCGTTCCCATTCCGAACACGGAAGTTAAGCTCTTCAGCGCCGATGGTAGTTGGGGGCTGTCCCCCTGTGAGAGTAGGACGTTGCCAAGCGAATAACGGAGGATTAGCTCAGCTGGGAGAGCACCTGCCTTACAAGCAGGGGGTCGGCGGTTCGATCCCGTCATCCTCCACCATAATACTAATATGCCGGCTTAGCTCAATTGGTAGAGCAACTGACTTGTAATCAGTAGGTTGAGGGTTCAAGTCCTTTAGCCGGCACCACTTTAAATCTAATTTAGTACGAGCCATTAGCTCAGTCGGTAGAGCATCTGACTTTTAATCAGAGGGTCGCAGGTTCGAATCCTGCATGGCTCACCATTTGAATACGCGGGTGTGGCGGAATTGGCAGACGCACCAGACTTAGGATCTGGCGCCTTTGGCGTGGGGGTTCGACTCCCTTCACCCGCACCATTTAAATATGCGGAAGTAGTTCAGTGGTAGAACACCACCTTGCCAAGGTGGGGGTCGCGGGTTCGAATCCCGTCTTCCGCTCCAAAAGTGCCGGGGTGGCGGAACTGGCAGACGCACAGGACTTAAAATCCTGCGGTAGGTGACTACCGTACCGGTTCGATTCCGGTCCTCGGCACCATTTTAAAATTAAGTTAGATTTAATGCGCCCGTAGCTCAATTGGATAGAGCGTCTGACTACGGATCAGAAGGTTATGGGTTCGACTCCTGTCGGGCGCGCCATTTTAAAGGATCTTCCATTAAGGGCCGTCACTTCCTGTGACGAACATGGAAGCCAGAACATCCTATTCAAGTCCGGGAAGTAGCTCAGCTTGGTAGAGCACTTGGTTTGGGACCAAGGGGTCGCAGGTTCGAATCCTGTCTTCCCGACCATTAAAATGATATGTTTTCTGGGGGCTTAGCTCAGCTGGGAGAGCGCCTGCCTTGCACGCAGGAGGTCAGCGGTTCGATCCCGCTAGTCTCCACTTTATAAACTTAATATGGCGGTGTAGCTCAGCTGGCTAGAGCGTACGGTTCATACCCGTAAGGTCGGGGGTTCGATCCCCTCCGCCGCTACTTTAGTTTTACAATTGAATTAGGATAGAACTTAGAAAGGGACCTTTAGCTCAGCTGGTTAGAGCAGACGGCTCATAACCGTCCGGTCGTAGGTTCGAGTCCTACAAGGTCCACCATTTATAGTGAATAGGTTTTAAATTACGGAGGAATACCCAAGTCCGGCTGAAGGGATCGGTCTTGAAAACCGACAGGCGGGTTAAACCGCGCGGGGGTTCGAATCCCTCTTCCTCCGCCATAATATGGCTCGATAGCTCAGTCGGTAGAGCAGAGGACTGAAAATCCTCGTGTCGGCAGTTCGATTCTGTCTCGAGCCACCATTTATTACTAAGATGTCCAGTATTAATCATGATGTTAATTCAATGGGCTATAGCCAAGCGGTAAGGCAACGGACTTTGACTCCGTCATTCACTGGTTCGAATCCAGTTAGCCCAGCCATTTTTATGCGGGTGTAGTTTAATGGTAAAACTTCAGCCTTCCAAGCTGATGTCGTGGGTTCGATTCCCATCACCCGCTCCATAATATTATGGGCCTGTAGCTCAGCTGGTTAGAGCGCACGCCTGATAAGCGTGAGGTCGATGGTTCAAGTCCATTCAGGCCCATTAAACGTTATTCAGTACTGAATAATGTTTAAGCCTCCGGCGGATGCCTCAGATTTTCAGAGGAAATTATTGAGCTTGCTCGATAAAATCTGGGTACAAATACGCCAAGGTGTATTTGATTTTTCCACAGTAGCTCAGTGGTAGAGCTATCGGCTGTTAACCGATCGGTCGCAGGTTCGAATCCTGCCTGTGGAGCCAAATGGAGAAGTACTCAAGTGGCTGAAGAGGCGCCCCTGCTAAGGGTGTAGGTCGGGTAACCGGCGCGAGGGTTCAAATCCCTCCTTCTCCGCCATTTGTAATTATATAATCTGGCCCGTTGGTCAAGCGGTTAAGACACCGCCCTTTCACGGCGGTAACACGGGTTCGAATCCCGTACGGGTCATAGAAAAAGATCAAGAGATAAATCTTGATCTTTTTGTTTTTTATAAATGTTGATTTTAGAAAATGATTCCCACCCAAGGCTCCAAACCACAACACCGGGAATCAAAGCATGTGAATCAGCCCGATTCTCTCATTCCCATTCAGAATTCCCTTCACTTCACAACTCCAATTATTTTTTCAGTCATTCCCATAATGGTATAATAATTTACAGCATAACCATTCATCAGAATTCATGAATCAATCAACATTCATTCAATTTAGCAAGTAGGGGGGATAATTATGTCATCGTTACGATTTGTCCTAGGACGTTCGGGGAGCGGAAAATCAACCTTTTTATTAAACGAGGTTATCGATAAACTAGAGCAAGACCCGTTAGGCTCACCAATCATCTATCTAGTACCCGACCAAATGACCTTTCAAATAGAATATCAATTAATAAATACACCAGGATTACATGGTATGATCCGTTCGCAAGTGTTTAGTTTTACGCGCTTAGCTTGGAGGATATTACAAGAAACGGAAGGCTTTAGCCGCTTTCATCTTAATAGTGTCGGCCTACATATGCTTCTTCGGAAAATTGTAGAGCACCGCAAGGATGAACTGAAGGTGTTTACAAGAGCTGCCGATCAAAACGGTTTTATCAAACAGCTTGAAGAAATGATCGCAGAATTTAAGCGGTATTGTATTACTCCGGAACTCCTTCAAGAAAAAAGTGTGGAGCTTTCTCACACAGATAATAGTAATTCCAATAAAGAAATATTAGCTAATAAACTTAATGACTTTCAGTTAATTTATCATGATTATGAAAGTCATTTATTGGTGCATTATGTGGATTCCGAGGATTACCTTCGCCTTTTAGCTGAAAAGATATCAAAGTCCGAGGAACTAAAAGGCGCAGACGTGTACATTGATGGATTCCATAGTTTTACACCGCAGGAATTGGAGGTTCTTAGCGAGTTGTTAAAGCAGTGTAACAGTGTTACCGTTGCTCTTACACTTGACCCAACTGATCTTCATCAGGATATCGATGATTTAAATTTATATCGAATGACAGTTAGTACATACTTTAGCATCTTAAATGCTGCTAAGGAGAACAACATAGGGCTTGAAAAACCTGTGCTTTTGAATGAGCCGTTCAGGTTTATAAAATCACCAGCACTGCATCATCTTGAACAGCATTACGACAGCCGTCCAAGTGTTAAGTTTTCTGATAAAGCCGCAACAACTGATAAAACAACCAATGCAAACAAGACTGACAAACCAACAGAAAATCTAGCGATTAACATCAATGCCGCTGTCAACCGCCGCGCTGAGGTCGAAAGTGTTGCTCGAGAAATTTTGCATATAGTAAAAACTAAAAACTACCGTTGGCGTGATTTCGCTATTTTATTAAGAGACAGCCACTCCTACCATGATCTTTTAAAAACTGTTTTTGAGGATTACCATATTCCATTGTTTTTAGATCAAAAACGATCAATGTTAAATCATCCGCTCATTGAATTTATCCGTTCATCGTTGGACGTAATTCAAGGTGGATGGCGCTACGAACCTATCTTTCGATGTGTCAAAACGGATGTACTGTTTCCGTTTGACAGTAATAGAGACCGAATCCGTGAAGATATGGATCAGTTTGAAAATTATGTGTTGGCTTACGGGATTCAGGGGAAGCGTTGGACTGATAAAAAGCCATGGGAATATAGACGTTTCCAAGCGGTTGAGGGCCAAAGTATCCCTAAAACAGATAAAGAAAAAGATTACGAGAAAAAAATCAATAAGTTACGCAGCTTAATCACAGAACCTTTCCTTGCATTCGAGAAGAATTCAAAAAAAGCTAAAACTGGCCGTGATTATTGTGAGGCACTTTATTACTTTTTAGAAGGATTACAAATTCCGGATAAAGTGAATCGACTTTGCATTGAGGCCGAGGAAGCTGGCAACTTAACCGAATCAAGAGATCATAGTCAAGTATGGCAATCTGTCCTTGAGCTTCTAGACCAAATGGCATCCTTAATGGGGGAGGAAGAGCTTTCCTTCGATCTTTTCCGTAAAATGATACATTCCGGCTTGGAAAGTATGCATTTTGCGACGGTACCACCGGCCATGGATCAAGTGTTGGTTGGAGATATGGAACGCTCCCGTTTTTCAAATATAAAATGTACATTCATTCTTGGGGTGAATGATGGCGTCATTCCATTAAAACCCGTAGAAGAGGGAGTTGTAACCGAAGAAGAAAGAGAGTTTTTAGCAAGTACCGGCTTCACATTAGCACCCGGAAGTAAGCAGCAGCTCTTGGATGAACAATTTTTAATTTATCTTGCTTTAACGAGTGCTTCAGAGTTACTGTATTTAAGCTATCCAATGGCTGATGATGAAGGGAAATCTCTTGTTCCATCAATTTTATTTAATCGTCTTAAAGACCTTTTCCCGGCATTAAAAGAAAACCTCATCTTAAACGAGCCGAATGAGGAAGCACCGGAGCAGCAGCTGAACTATATAACAAATCCTAAAAAGACGATGTCCTATTTGTCACTTCAGCTGCAAAATTGGAAAAGGGGTTATCCTGTTCATGAATTATGGTGGGACGTTTATAACTGGATCTCTGAACAAGAAAAGTGGGAAAATTACGGTAAAAAGGTGTTAGGAAGTTTATTTTTCATTAACACTACCAAAAAACTTCCTGAGGATATTAGTCGTGAATTATATGGTGAGGAAATAAAAGCAAGTGTGTCACGAATGGAGCTTTTCCAGTCCTGTCCATATTCCCAATTTATTTCGTATGGGCTGCGTTTAGAAGAGCGGCAAATTTTCCGGCTTGAAGCACCGGATATCGGACAGTTATTCCATGCAGCTTTAAAATTGATTACGGATATCATTCAACAAAATGATTTGAATTGGTCGAACCTTACGAGAAAACAATGCGAGCAGCTAGCCTTTGAGGCGGTAGAACGGTTGGCTCCAAACATTCAAAAAGAAATATTGCTGAGTTCAAATCGCTTTCATTACATTAAAAGAAAGCTGCAGCAGGTCGTTGGACGGGCCTCCATCGTATTAAGTGAGCATGCCAAAATAAGTGGTTTTGAACCGATCGGTCTTGAGTTGTCTTTCGGACCAAAGGGGCCGTTATCACCGCTCCGGTTTACATTGAAAAATGGCTGCACAATGGAGGTTGTTGGCAGAATTGACCGAGTTGATAAATCTGCCGGCGAAAATGGCGTTTACCTCCGAGTGATTGATTACAAGTCAAGCCAAAAAGCTTTGAATCTGACAGAGGTTTATTATGGGCTTGCCTTACAAATGCTGACCTATCTTGATGTTGTGATCACTAATTCAAAGCAGTGGATTGGTACAGAAGCCTCTCCGGCTGGAGTACTATATTTCCATGTTCATAATCCAATGCTTAATAAGTCTACTATTCCAACATTTGAAGAGATTGAAAAAGAAATCTATAAACGATTTAAAATGAAAGGTTTGCTTGTTGCTGACCAAGAATCGATCCGTCTTATGGACCGATCACTTGAGACAGGCTATTCGGATGTTATTCCAGTTGCTTTGAAAAAAGACGGTGGCTTTTATAGCAATTCCTCCGTTGCTAGCGGGAAGGATTTTGACCATATTAGGAGCTTTGTCCGTACAAAAATTCGAGACATTGGCACAGCGATCACAGATGGAGTTATTGATATTGAACCGTATAAAATGAAAAATCACACCCCATGTGCATTTTGTTCCTATAAATCGATATGTCAATTTGACCGTTCATTCCAAGAGAACAAATATAATATTTTAATTCCTGAAAAAAATGAAGATATCTTAGAAAAAATTCGTATGGAGGGAGGAAAAGACCTTGAATAATGAACTTAAAAAACCAGAAAACAGCACATGGACGGACGACCAATGGCGGGCAATCGCCACAAGCGGGAAGGATATACTCGTTGCGGCGGCAGCTGGGTCAGGTAAAACAGCGGTCTTGGTTGAACGAATTATTAAAAAAATCACGTCCGTCAATAACCCTGTTGATGTCGATCGCTTATTAGTCGTTACGTTTACGAATGCAGCTGCAGCTGAAATGAGAAAAAGAATTGGCGAAGCGTTGGAAAAAGAAATTGCTAAATCTCCTTCCTCTCTCCATTTGCGCAGACAATTGACACTATTAAACCGAGCATCCATTTCGACGCTCCATTCATTCTGTCTCAACGTATTGCGAAAATATTATTACTATATTGATTTGGATCCTGGCTTTCGTATTGCAGATGAAACAGAAGCAGAACTGTTGATGGAAGAAGTAATGGAGGAGCTTTTTGAGGAGCAATATAGTTTAGAAAACAATGAGTGTTTCTATGATTTAGTTGATCGATACAGTGATGACCGTAGTGATATAGAATTGCAGCTCTTAATTAGAAAATTATACGATTTCTCCCGTTCCTATCCATGGCCTACTGAATGGTTGGAGCAAATCGTTCAGGCCTATGATATTGATGATATAAGTGAGATTGATGAATTATCATGGATGAAGGATCTAAGAGAGGATATCAAAATTCAACTGCAAGGATGTAGGGAGCTCCTAAATCGTGCTTTGGAAATAACGAAACAGCCCGGAGGACCTGCTCCCTATGCTGATAATATCAATCTTAACCAACAACTAATCCAAGACCTTCTATTCGCAAGTGAACAGTCATGGCAAAACATTTATGAAGTCATGCAAACAGCGTCTTTTGGTAAACTTAAGCCTTGTAAAGGTGATGAATATTTAAAAACCATGCAGGAAAATGTGAAGGGTCTTCGCGAAAAAGCAAAGGATCAATTTGAAAAAATAAAAGACGAGCTTTTCAGCCGCAAACCTGAGTATTTTCTTAAGGATATTCAGGAGATGAAACCGGTTGTTGAAACATTAATTGAGCTCGTTAAAGAATTTTCAAATCGCTATGAAATAGTAAAAAAAGAAAAAGGAATTGTCGACTTTGCAGATTTAGAGCATTTTTGTTTGCAAATTTTGAAGAACGAAATGTCAACGGCTGGCGGGCTTGTACCCTCCGAGGTAGCCGAAAGCTACAGAGATTTATTTCAAGAGGTGCTGGTGGATGAATACCAGGATACAAACTTAGTTCAGGAAACAATTATTAAATTAGTGTCCTGCTCTAATAATTTATTTATGGTAGGCGATGTGAAGCAGTCGATTTATCGTTTCCGGTTAGCAGAACCACATCTATTTCTGACAAAATATAGATTGTTCCAAAAAGAAGATTCTGAAGAATGCGCAGGAATTCGGATTGATTTGTCAAAAAACTTCCGTAGCCGTGCTGAAGTATTAGCGGGAACGAATTTTATTTTTAAGCAGATCATGAATAAAACTGTTGGAGAAATTGAGTACGATGATGATGCGGAGCTAAAGCTAGGGAATCTGAATTACCCTGAATCCGAAGAGACAAAAGCCGAACTTCTCTTGATCGATCGGAAAGACAAGTCAACTGAGAAAGAGGTAAATGACGACGGGGATGATGAGGACGAATCAATCTCAGCGGATATAGTAGAATTGGAAACTGTTCAATTAGAGGCGAGGGTTATAGGTTTAAAAATAAAAGAATTAATAGAAAAGCCTTATAAAGTGACAGATAAAAGCGGGAACGAGCGAAACGTAACGTATCGTGATATTGTCATTCTATTACGGTCGATGCCATGGGCGGAAACGATTATGGAAGAATTTAAGGAGCTTGGAATTCCGGTATATGCCGAGCTTTCTACTGGCTATTTTGAAGCAACAGAAGTTACGGTGATGCTTTCCCTTTTAAAGATAATCGATAATCCGTATCAGGATATCCCATTAGCCGCTGTCCTCCGTTCACCGATTGTCGGCTTAACGGAAGAACAGCTGGCAATGATTCGAATTCACGATAAAAATAATGGTTTTTTTGAGAGTGTAAAAAGCTATATCAGATCTGGTGCCAATCATGAATTAGCCGGAAAACTAGATTTATTTTACAAAGAATTAAAGGCATGGAGAACAAGAGCAAGGCAAGGGGCTTTATCTGAATTGATTTGGCAGTTATACAGGGATACAGGGTATTTTGATTATGTTGGTGGTCTAGCTGGTGGAAAACAGCGTCAAGCTAACTTACGGGCTCTTTATGATCGGTCAAAGCAATATGAGGAAACGTCTTTCCGTGGCTTATTCCGTTTCTTGAGATTTATAGAACGTATGCAGGACCGCGGGGAAGATTTAGGAACGGCTAGAGCTCTTGGAGAGCAAGAGGATGTCGTCCGGATGATGACGATTCATAAAAGTAAAGGTTTGGAGTTTCCAATTGTTTTCGTAGCGGGTCTTGGCCGACAATTTAATATGCAGGATCTACGAAAAAAAGTGCTGTTGCATAAAGAACTCGGATTTGGCTCTAAGCTTGTTAATCCCAAGCTTCGTATTACATATCCAACGCTGCCTCTTCTTGCGATGAAACGACGGCTGCAAATGGAGCTGTTAGCTGAAGAAATGCGTGTTCTCTACGTTGCCCTGACAAGAGCAAAAGAAAAAATCTACCTTGTCGGCACTGTAAAGGATATGGAGAAAACGATGGATAAGTGGAATAGTGAAATAGACGAGGACGAATGGTTATTACCGGATTATGTGCGGGCAAAAGCAAAATGTTATTTAGACTGGATTGGACCAGCCTTAATCCGTCACCCGGATTGTACCGTATTAAGCGCCAAAGAATATGCCAACGAAATTTCTTCTCATTCTTCTAAATGGGAGGTCAATGTTCTAAATGCCGAAAACTTTCCTAAGGATTCAAGTGAATCTGTGAAACAAAATTTAGAATTACTAAGCGATATTGAAAATTGGCGGGCTGTCCCAATCGAAAGCGCAATGAAAAATGATGTTTATCATCAACTTTCATGGAACTATCCATTTATGCAAGCACAAATCAAACGCTCGAAGCAATCCGTATCTGAGATAAAATCTAGAAAACAAGTGACCGATGCGTATGCGGATACAGCATTAATCCAAAGGTTCCGGGCCCCATTACAGGACCGCCCAAAGTTTTTACAGCAGAAATCGTTAACGGCCGCTGAAAAAGGAACGGCAATGCATATGGTGATGCAGCATATTGATTTACGTGCAGATATCACACCTGAATCGCTGGCTAATTTACTAGCATCGATGGTGATTAAGGAGCTATTAACTGAAGAACAAAGTACAGTAATTGAAATAGACAGTATCATTCAGTTTTTTGAAACTCCGTTAGGACAACGATTAGTAAAGGCCGATAAGGTTCGTCGTGAAGTACCTTTTAGCTTGGCACTTCCTGCGAAAGATGCCTATCCTGATTGGGCGGAGGAGGATACTGCCCATGTTTTAGTTCAAGGGGTTATGGATTGCGTTTTTAAAGATGATAATGGAGTCGTGCTAATCGATTATAAAACCGATACAATTACCGGCCGTTTTAAAAACGAGGAAATTGCCAAGAAAACATTGGAAGAACGCTATCGTTTGCAAATTGATTTATACGCAAAGGCACTTCAGGACATTTGGAAGCTGCCATCTGTCGAAAAATATCTATTTTTGTTTGATGGAAGCCTTTTGATTGAAATGTAGATGTTATATAACAATTTACTAAAAACTCGTATTACAGTTGGTTGCATTTACCAAGTAATACGAGTTTTTTATTTAGCGAATTCTGTCTAATGGTGTAAATATTTTATTTCAACCTAAAATAAGCTGCTTGAAAGCGTATTATTCTTTTGTAAGAAATTTATAAAATTTTGTGAACATTTTAAAGAATATTTAAAGTTTTGTCGATATGTGGTAGTGTTATATAACAAGAGAAAATCTTATTATTGGGGGTCAGGGGATATGACAACGAACGCAATGACAAATGAAGTACTATTGATTGATGAAACAGCAAATCTAAAAAATTATGATGAAGCAGTTGCCAATTTTGACTGGAAAGAGATTGAGAAGACGTTTACTTGGTACCAAACAGGAAAGGTTAACATGGTTTACGAAGCAATCGACCGTCACGTAAACAATGGAAAAGCGGATCAAACTGCCTTGTTTTTTACAGATGGTGTCCGTGATGAAGCCTATACTTATCAGGATATCCAAAAGCTTTCAAGTCAATTTGCGAACGGATTGCGTTCATATGGTGTGGAAAAAGGGGATCGCGTCTTTATTTTCATGCCTCGTACACCGGAATTGTATATTTCGCTTTTAGGAATTATTCGTATGGGGGCGATCGCAGGTCCGTTGTTTGAAGCGTTTATGGAGGAAGCTGTAAAAGACCGTTTGAGTGATAGTGGAGCGGTAGCAGTTGTAACAACACCTGCCTTACTAGAACGGATTCCAGTTGATGAACTACCTGAATTAAAACATGTCATTTTAGTAGGCGGAGAAGAGACAACAGCTGATAATCAAGTTTTATATCAAGATTTAATGAGCAAGTCTGATGAATATACAATTGAATGGGTAGACCGTGAAACGGGTATGCTGCTTCATTATACGTCAGGATCTACGGGAAAACCAAAAGGGGTTCTTCAAGTACATGATGCCATGATTCATCAATACCTAGCAGGAAAATGGACGTATGACCTTCGCGAGGGCGATGTATATTGGTGTACAGCTGACCCAGGCTGGGTAACTGGAACTTCAGCAGGTATGTGGTCACCTTGGTTAAATGGTGTAACCGCTGTTCTCCGTGGCGGACGTTTTAAAGCTGAAGAGTGGTTCCAAACGCTAGAAAAGTATGGTGTAAATGTTTGGTTCAGTGCACCAACAGCTTTACGAATGATCATGGCAGCAGGAAATGAGCTTCCTAAGAAATATGATTTATCAAAGCTGCGCCATATCCTTTCAGCTGGCGAACCATTAAATCCTGAAGTTGTTCGTTGGGGATTAGAGGTATTAAATCATCGGATTCATGACAACTGGTGGATGACTGAAACTGGTTCTTGTATTTGTGCGAACTTCCGTTGTAACCCAATTCGCCCTGGTTCAATGGGCAAGCCGCTTCCAGGCATTACACTTTCCATCGTTGATGACCAAGGAAATGAATTACCGGCAAACAGAATGGGCAACTTGGCGATTAAACCAAAATGGCCGGCAATGGTACGAGCTATTTGGAATAACCAAGAGAAGTATGATCAATATTTTGAAACTGGCTGGTTTGTAACTGGTGACTCTGCTTACAAGGATGAAGATGGCTACTTCTGGTTTGAAGGCCGTGTGGACGATGTTATCAATACATCTGGTGAGCGTGTTGGACCATTTGAGGTTGAGAGCAAGCTTGTAGAACATCCGGCTGTTGCTGAGGCAGGAGTAATTGGTGTCCCTGACCCAGTTCGCGGTGAAGTAATTAAAGCATTCATTACACTTCGTGAAGGTTTCGTTGATAGTGATGAATTAAAAGAAGAAATTCGTTCATTTGTTAAAACACGTTTAGCTGCACATGCCGCACCAAGAATGATTGAGGTTCGTGAAACAATTCCTAAGACAAGATCAGGAAAAATCATGCGCCGTGTCCTAAAGGCATGGGAGCTTGGTCTACCAACAGGCGACCTATCAACAATGGAAGACTAATATAAAAATAAAGTGAGGCTACTCCTTATGGGGTAGCCTCATTTTTTTTACTATACAACTTGTACACTTATTTTGTTAAATCAATCATTAATTAAAAAATCTTTGCATAAAACATAATATGTTGTAAGAAAATTATAAATTTTCGTTGTATTCTAACTAAAACGATGTTATCATCAATTGGTAAACGCTTTCAATTCTGTTATATAATAGGAGGGGGAAAATTGGGAGTTCTAGAAATAAAAGACGTAACATTACGGTTTGGGGGCGTACTTGCCCTTGATCACGTTAGTTATGTTGTAAACAAAGGGGAAATCTTTTCATTAATAGGACCTAACGGGGCTGGGAAAACAAGTATGCTGAATTGTATCAGCGGCTTATACCATCCGACTGAGGGGTCGGTCATTTTTAATGGGGAAAAAATCAATCACTTAAAGCCTCACAAAAGAGCGGCCCTTGGTTTTGCCAGGGCGTTTCAAAATATTGAGCTGTTCCCACATTTATCTGTATTGGATAATTTAATGCTTGGAAGGCATGTCAGAATGAAAACTGGACTCTTGGCAAGCGGGTTTTATTGGGGAAAGGCACAGCGTGAGGAAGTAGAGCACCGCAGGAAAGTAGAGGATGTTATCGATTTTTTAGAGATAGAAGATATTCGAAACATACCGGTAGGGACACTTTCCTATGGTCTGCAAAAACGGGTTGAAATGGGCCGAGCCCTAGCGCTGGAACCGGAGTTATTGTTGTTAGATGAACCAATGGCAGGTATGAATACGGAAGAAAAGGAAGACATGGCTCGTTATATCATTGACATACATGAAGAGATGAAAACTACGATCATCTTAATAGAGCACGATATGGGTGTCGTAATGGATTTATCAGATCATATTGCAGTACTTGATTTTGGAAAGCTAATTGCCTATGGAACTCCAACTGAAGTTCAGAATAATCCTAAAGTGATAGAAGCCTATCTTGGTGAAGAGAAAGTAGGATAAGGGGGGAGATTGAATGATAAATCTGACATTTCCTCAGGCTCTAGTAGAAAGGGCAAGGAAAGAAGGGGCAAAAGTTGCTTTACGTGAAAAAGACTTTGGTATTTGGAATGAATACACGTACTTGAACTATCTTGAGCAGGTGAAGCAATTTGCACTGGGCCTTTCAGAATTAGGTTTAAGAAGAGGCGATAAGTTGGCTATTATTGGCGACAATCGGCCAGAGTGGGTCATAAGTGAAATAGCCACGCAAAGCTTAGGCGGGGTCTCGGTTGGAATCTATCAAGAGTCACTCCCGAACGAAATCAGCTATATTATCGATAATTCTGATGCCTGTATTGTTGTTGTGGAAGATCAAGAGCAGGTTGATAAGTTATTAGAAATCAAGCAAGAAATTCCAAAGGTTAGATGGATTATCTATTATGATGATCGTGGAATGAGAGATTACAATGATCCTAATCTATTATTTTTTAAAGATGTCCAATCTATTGGTAAAAAGGTAAACGAAATAGATCCCAAACTATTTGAACAAGAGCTTGAAAAGGGAAAATATGAGGATGTTGCAATCTTATCCTATACGTCCGGAACAACAGGAAATCCAAAAGGAACGATGCTAACCTATCAAAATTTATTTGATATGGCAAAAAATCTTTCAAGTATTGATCCATTGGAAGGAAATGATCAATATCTTTCGTTTCTCCCGCTGGCATGGATCGGGGAACAAATGATGTCAATAGCACTTGGACTTTATAACGGTCTAACCATAAACTTTCCAGAAGAACCTTCAACTGTTTTACAAAATATTAGGGAAATTGGCCCTCATGTCATGTTTTCGCCTCCAAGAATTTATGAAGATATGCTTTCAAGATTTCAAGTGAAAATTCAAGATGCAAGCTGGCTCAAACGCAAAATATATGAATGGTGTAAGCCTATTGGTGAGAGAGTGGCCGATGCCCATTTAAACAATAAAACTATAAGCACCGGAACGAAAATAATGTATAATCTCGCGGACTATCTAATGTTTAGTGCAATTCGGGATCATTTAGGGTTATTAAGAATAAAGCGTGCCTATACAGGTGGTGCTCCGCTTGGTCCGGACGTATTCCGCTTTTTCCATAGTATCGGTGTAAATGTAAAGAGCATTTATGGACAAACTGAGGTTTCCGGTATTTCTATCGTTCATCGTGACGGTGATATAAAAATAGACAGCGTCGGTGTTGCTTTACCAGGCACAATGGTGAAGATTTCTGAAGAAGGAGAAATACTAATTAAAAGTACTAGTGTTTGTAAAGGCTACTATAAAAATGAACAGTCGACAAAAGAAACAATTGAAGACGGTTGGTTGCGTACTGGAGATGCAGGCAGTCTGGATGAAAGTGGTCATCTGTACATCATTGACCGGGTAAAAGATGTAATCCGCCTGCAAACAGGAGAAATGTTCTCACCGCAATTTATCGAGAATAAATTAAAGTTTAGTCAATATATTAAAGAGGCTGTTGCGATTGGACGTGGAAGACCATATGTTGTTGCGATGATCAATATTGATATGGAAAATGTCGGCCGCTGGGCAGAGAAAAACCAGATTACGTATACAACGTACACGGATCTATCATCAAAGGAAGCGGTCCTTGACCTCATTCAGGAACAGGTGAATGAAGTGAACAAAGCCTTACCTGAAAAAGCTCGAGTCAAGAAATTTGTTCTCCTTTACAAAGAATTAGATGCAGATGATGAGGAATTGACTCGTACCAAGAAGGTGCGCCGCCAATTTGTCGCTAAAAAATATGAGGATCTCATCGAAGGGTTGTATTCAGAGAATGAAAAAATTGATGTTCAAGGATTAATTAAATATCGGGATGGAAAACAACAAACCATTCGTACAACCTTACAGGTCATCTCATTATGGGAAGAAGAGGTGGGGATTGCATGACGTTCTTTCTGCAAATGCTAGTGACGGGAATTGTTATTGGCAGTGTTTATGCCTTGGTTGCACTAGGATTTGTCTTAATCTACAAATCTAGTGATGCGATCAATTTTGCTCAAGGGGAGTTTTTGCTTGTTGGTACATATGTGTGTTTGACACTCGTATCAAGCTATCATATCCCATTTATTCCAGCACTGATCATTACCCTTCTATTTAGTGCAGTACTAGGGTTGGTCATCGAGCGGATTGTCTTAAGGCCTTTCATAGGGGAGCCGGTTATTTCCTTAATCATGGCAACTATTGGTTTATCAAGCGTTTTGTTAGGGATTGTTCATATTATCTGGGGTCATGAAACGAAAGTATTTCCTAGCATTTTTTCCGAAACACCTGTAAAACTTGGCAGTGTTGTAGTAGCACCTGTTTATTTATGGTCGCTTGCGATTGTTATTGTCATGCTTTTACTATTCACCCTATTTTTCAAATATTCTAAGATGGGGATTGCGATGCGGGCAACAGCAGATGATCAACAAGCAGCAATGTCCATGGGGATCAGCGTTAAGGTTATCTTTGCCTGTGCATGGGCGATAGCTGCCATCGTATCAGCAGTTGGCGGGGTTTTAATCGGGAATATTAATGGGGTAAACTCTTCCCTCGCTTTTATTGGCTTAAAAGTACTTCCGGTAGCAATTCTTGGTGGTCTTGATAGTATCCCTGGAGCCATTATCGGTGGAGTTATCATTGGCGTAGTTGAAAGTATGACAGGTGGTTATCTTGATCCTCTAGTAGGTGGGGGATTGAAAGAAGTCATGCCATTTATCATCCTTGTACTCATTTTAATGTTTAAGCCATATGGATTATTTGGCAAAAAAGAAATAGAGAGGGTGTAAGAATTGAGAAACCCATTTGTCATGGACTGTGGTGAATTCCATGTGAACTATAAGCAAGATATGGCGATTTGGAAAATATCGCGGGTGCGGATGCGTATTTTGGCCATTGTTATTCTGTTCGCGATTTTTCCGTTATTTGCTTCCGACTATATTGTTGGTCTGGCGACACTATGTGGGATAGCAGCAATCGGTGCGATTGGACTTAATATTTTAACGGGCTTTACAGGCCAGATTTCGATTGGTGTGGGTGCCTTTCTTGGGGTTGGTGGTTATACATCTGCGATTTTGACTACTAAGATTGGCTTAAGCTTTTGGGTTGCGATGCCGGTTGCAGGAGTCATTACGGCCTTGATAGGTGCCCTATTTGGAATCCCATCACTCCGTTTAAAAGGACTTTATCTGGCGATTGCAACACTCGCGGCACAGGTCATCATCTTGTTTGTCATTTCCAGATGGGATTCCTTAACAGGGGGTACAGCGGGTCTTGTCTTAAACCGGCCGGAAATTGGCAGTTTCTCTTTTTATAGTGAAACGAGCTACTATTATTTAATGTTTGTAATCTTAGTAGCTACTGTTCTATTTTCACTTAATTTGTTTAGGTCAAGGGTTGGACGCGCTTTTATAGCCGTACGTGACCGCGATGTGGCTGCTGAGGTTATTGGCATTGATTTATTCAAATATAAAGTGCTGGCGTTTTTCGTTAGCTCCTTTTTCGTAGGAATTGCTGGAGCCTTATTAGGCCATTACATGATGGTGGTTAGCCCGGAACTATATAGTACAACTGTTTCAATTGAATATTTAGCGATGATTTTAGTTGGGGGTCTTGGCAGTGTATTTGGTTCCATTTATGGAGCAGTCTTTATTACACTCCTACCGGTTGTCCTTCGTTCTGTGATTGAGGTGTTTAGTGGTATTTTTCCAGATTTAGCTGACGTCTTAAATGGTCTAAAGGAAGTTGTTTTCGGTTTGGTGATTATTATTTTCTTAATTTACGAGCCACAAGGATTGGCGAAAATATGGCAGAACATTAAGGATTATTTTAAATTGTGGCCATTTTCGTATTGATTGATTTTTCTTAAAACGGGGGTAACCGATAAGTGGAAAATACAAAAAAACGCTTATCGTTATTTCAATAGCATAGTAATTTTTTAGAAAAAAGGGGGAGCAGTATGAAGAAGTTTTGGTCGCTTGTTTTGATGGCAGTATTGGCAATTGGAATGTTAGTTGGATGTTCAGGTGGGGGGCAGAAAGCATCTCAAACGGCAGCAACCAACAAAAATGAAGGGGAAGCAAAGTCCGAGGAAACAGCAATATCCGCGGAAGAAATAAAAGGAACAATCAAGGTTGGAGGCCTTTTTGATTTAACCGGTGGAACTGGTGACGTTGGAACCCCATATGCAGAAGGGGAGAAAGCCTATTTTGAATACTTAGCAACACAGGGTCCTGTAAATGGCTACAAATTAGAATTAATTGGGGATGATTATGCATACAAAATTCCTGAAGCAACAAAGCTTTATCAAAAATTAAAATCTAAAGATCAAGTAGCTGCGATTCTTGGCTGGGGTACTGGAGATACAGAGGCACTACGTCAACTAGTGGCTGCTGATAAGCTTCCATTTATTTCAGCTTCCTATTCTGAGAATCTAAAAAATATGGATGAGAGCCCATACAATTTTTTATCAGCTGCGTCCTACTCTGACCAAGCTCGCTCAGCGTTAAAGTGGATTAAGGATAATCACACTGCAGGAACACCAACAGTAGCCTTACTTTATAATGATACAGCCTTTGGTAAGTCTCCAATTCAAGATGCTAAAGATTTTGCTGCAGAAATTGGGATAGAAGTTGTTGATGAACAAATCGTTGACCTGAAAGCGTTAGATGCAACACCTCAATTACTAAATATGCAAAAGAAAAATCCAGATTATGCAATTATCCAAGAAACTTGGGGCGCAACAGCAACAATTCTGAAAGATGCTAAAAAGCTAGGTATTACTACACAGTTTATTGGCTTAAACTGGGCAACAGGTGAAGGCTTGCTACCTATCACAGGTGACGCTGCTGAAGGCTTTATCGGAGTTGTAACCCATGCATTCCCTTATGAAGATCTTCCAGGTTTAGCAGAAATTAAAACTTTCCTTGAAAGTAAAGGCGAAAAACTTGAAGACAAGAACCAAAAATTCGTTCAAGGATGGGTTGCTGCAAAAATCATGGTTGAAGGTATCAGACTTGCAGACGATCCAACTACTGGTGAAGGAATTCGCGCTGGGTTAGAAAAAATCAATAACTTGGATTTACAAGGTCTGGCAGCACCAGTAACATTCTCTGCTGATAATCACGCTGGAACAAATCAAATCCGCCTTGCTCAAGTAAAAGACGGAAAGTTTGAAGTAATCACAGATTACATTGGCCATTAATACAAAAAATGAGGGTGTTTCTAATGGGAACACCCTTCTTTTAAGATGGGAGGTTAAATATGCTCACTCTAAATAACGTTGAAGTTATGTACGATAAAGTCATTCTTGTTCTTAAAGGGATGTCAATGGTCATTCCTGAAGGAAAGATCGTTGCCTTATTAGGAAGTAATGGTGCAGGAAAAACTACAACTCTTAAAGCTATTTCCGGCTTATTAAAAAGTGAACGTGGAGAAGTTACCGACGGGCAAATTAATTTAAGCGGAGAAAGAATTGATGAAAATAGTGCCGAAACGATTGTTAAAAAAGGGATCTTTCAATGTATGGAAGGGCGGCGTGTTTTTAAACATTTAACTGTTGAAGATAATTTAATTGCTGGTGCCCATACAAGGAAGGACAGAAAAAATTTAAAAGAAGATATTAAAAAGGTGTATCATTATTTTCCAAAGCTTGAAATGTTAAAGCACGCCCAAGCAGGCTATCTTTCTGGTGGAGAGCAACAGATGCTTGCGATCGGTAGAGGACTGATGGCGAAGCCAAAGCTCCTTCTATTAGATGAGCCATCCCTTGGGATCGCACCTTTACTAGTTAAAGAGATTTTCAGTATCATTAAACAAATTAATAAAGAGGAAGGTACCACTATTCTTGTGGTGGAACAAAATGCGAATATCGCCCTTTCGATTGCGGACTATGGCTATATTATGGAAAACGGCAGAATTGTATTGGATGGTCCTGTTGACAAGCTTCTATCCAATGAAGATGTACGAGAATTTTACCTTGGTTTAAGTGATAAAGGCAGAAAAAGTTATCGTGATTTAAAGTCATATAAACGGAGAAAGCGGTGGTTGTAATGATCGAATTACAAAATATTATTCAACATGCCTATAAAAATTCGGACGACTTTAGAAATCGTATGATTGCAGCTAATTTAGAGCCACGAGACATAGAGGCAAGGGAAGACCTTTGTAAACTCCCCGTCTTAAAAAAAGAGGACTTGCCGACCCTTCAAAAGGAATTCTCCCCATTCGGCGGAATGACAACAATGGAAGCATCGAAAATGGTGAGAATCTTTATGTCACCGGGTCCCATTTATGATCCCCAATCGATTGAGGGTGATAATTGGAGATTCTCTGAAGCTTTAGAAGCTGCAAACTTTAACGAAAATGATATTGTTCAAAATACATTTTCCTACCATTTATCACCGGCAGGTTTTATGTTTGATGGTGCCCTACGGAGATTAGGTGCTACCGTTATTCCCGCTGGAACAGGAAACACGGAACTGCAAATTCAGGTTATGAAGGACTTAGGAGTAACCGGATATGTCGGGACTCCTAGTT
Source organism: Schinkia azotoformans (assembly GCF_035811335.1). Classification (NCBI taxonomy): domain Bacteria; kingdom Bacillati; phylum Bacillota; class Bacilli; order Caryophanales; family Bacillaceae; genus Schinkia; species Schinkia azotoformans. The sequence goes on along the minus strand of NZ_JARSMD010000005.1, from coordinate 160,874 downwards.
TTTTAACAATATTATTAGATGCCGCAGAGGAAAAAGGGTGGAATGTTGGGGATGAATTGAAGCTTTCAAAGGCTTTTTTTACAGCAGAAATGGTCACTGCTGAAATAAAGCAAAGATGTGACAAGCTAAATATTTGCGCATATGAAGGATATGGTACAGCTGATTGCGGATTAATTGCCTATCAAGATAAACAGGGCCCAGGATTAAAGCTAACCGAAACCGCATTAGTTCAGTTATGTGATCCATTGACAGGGAAAGAGTTGCCACAGGATGGGGGAGAAGGAGAAGTAGTCGTAACATTATTTGATGAAATATATCCGCTCATAAGATTTGGTACTGGGGACCTATCACGTTGGGTGAAAGGTTTTGAAGGACAAAGATTAGAAGGTGTATTAGGCAGAGTAAGTGATGGGGTAAAGGTAAAAGGAATGTTTGTCCGTGAAAAGCAACTAACGAATACCATTCAAGAATTAGGCTTTCAAACTTATCAAGCTATCGTTTCAAGGGAAAACAATCAAGATCAGATTGAGATCATGATAGAAACTGCTGAATTGATCAATGACCAAATTGTTGCGAAAATTAAAGATATAATACGTGTAACACCTATTGTTAAAGTTCTTCCCAAAGGCTCCTTAAAACCTGATTCAAAGAAATTAATTGATACTCGAAAGTGGAACTAGGTAGGGAAGCAAACAGATGAAGATAGCGAAAAAAGAGTGAAAATCATAAAAGGTTATGATTATTCACTCTTTATCCATTTTGTGCATTAGGTTGATCTGCAGCATCAGGGTCAAATGTATTCGTCGCACTTACCCCATTATTAGTCACGTTTAAATTTCCTGTGTTACTTCCACCAGATCCGGAATACAATTTGGAAACATTTTTTGGAGAAATATAAAAAGAATCACCGAAATGAACAACTCCACTTGCCGTGCCAATATTTATCGGTCCACCAATTACTGAAGGCATACTGAACACCCTTTTTAATACTAACTTAGTCCTATTATTAATGTATGGAAATTCTGAAAAAAGTGTTCGGGTATTTTGGTTATTAACTTCCAGATAATTGTTGTACCGCCTGCTGTGTCTGAGCTTCTTCCACTTCTTCTTCCTCGATATTTACTAATTGACGGATATGCTTAATTCTAGATTCTCCCTGAATAGTATTTGTGGATCCAATTTGAATGACACCCGAAACAGAAGCAGCTGTTATGTCTACTGAATGGACATATATTTTGGGCGATTCATTTATTGTATTTATCTGTATTTGTTCTGTAATAAGCGGTCTTGGTATCGGAGTAGTAAAAACCGGGTAATTAAAATGCCCTTCATTTCCAAAAAATATTTCTTGTTCCCGTTGGACGGCTAGTGCTAAAGAGTAAGGAAGAATTTGATTTGAATCTCCGACCTCAAGGATAGAACTGTAGGATAGAGTACGTAGTTTAAACTTATCAACAATGGAAAGTCTGTATTTCAATATATCACTTCCTAGTAACTTCCTAGCCAAGCGGATTTAATGGAACAAACGGGCCGATTATTAATGATTCTGGAGGTGTGTCAAAGGCTGATACCATTGAAATTGTATTGGTATCGCCTACAAGGAACACCGAAGAGGTGGAAACCCCGATGATTTTAATGTCACCGACACATACTTCACGATTTATTACGGTATAATTAATCATTAAAAACTCCCTCCCATTGGAATATGCTTAACAAAGGCATCGATGGCATTAACAATATCCTTTTTTACTGCTGATGATACAAATTGGAAGATTTCCTCCATACTGCCTTCACGTAAATGGTTTTGTGCTGCTTGATTTAAGTAATGATGAAGGCGCGCATCCAGCTGCCTTTCTATATCTTGCGTAATAAATGACCTGTGTGGACCGCCCAGGTTCATGTTATACTTTGCGGCGCATTCGTCAATAAACTGTTGACAATCTGTTGCCATGAACTGCCGGATATCTTGTTTAAGTGTTGGATAAAGATCTGGATGCTGCTGTAATATCGGTATATTTGAAGGTGGATTCTGGTTTACAGAAAAATTTTCGAATGCTTCAGGGTCAGCCATGCCTTGAGGAGATAACCCGATATTTAAAGTTCCTTCTAAACGTTCGATTTTTAATTGGTCAAACTTGTACTCAATTTTATCTATATTTGTAGTTCGATTTTCGCGTAATTGGTTAATGGTTTCCTTGAGAGTGGTTATTTCTTCTTTCAATTTTCTTATCTGTTCTTGTTGTGTCCGTAAATAGGTATCAACTTGGCTAAAGTAATGGTATAGATTGATTCCGCATTTATTTCCAAACATAAGCTTCACCTCTTTCTAATACATATCCTATGACTCGAGTCTGAATAGGTGAATGCCTATATTAATTATGGTGGGGCTAAAGGAACAAGTTTTGGTTTTACTGTAGGTGCCGGCTTCGTATAACCACCTGTATTAGCTAAATAGGAATGTGGTTTAATAATCCCGGCACTACCAATTTGAAGGACGGATGAATTTGATATACCGCCAATTTTAATATATTGTATGATAATGCTTTGATTCACGTAAAAATTCATATGTTAACCCCCTTTAATATTTTTTATAAATTAAAGGCCATCGGCTGATCAACCGCATCAGATTCATAAGTATTTGTGTTGCTATAATAATTTGTAAGTGTATTATAATCGCCTGTATTAAAAGACCCTGCACCAGAAAATGTTTTGGCGGATGCTTTTGGTGCAATTGTAAAGACGTCACCGATATTTATGACCGCACCTGTACCGATATTTACAACGTTAATTGCTCCTACAATAGCTGGCATAAAAACACCCTTTTAGTTTAATTACTTGTTATATCCTTATGACTTTTACCCAGATTGTGTTACAGAACAAAAAATTATAGGAAGTGGGCAAAATTTTTTAGGCATTTATTGGGTAATATATGCTATATTTGTGTTAGAATTTTCTAAAAAGTTCAACACAAGGGGGATTTTCATGTACGTACCAATGTTATTAAATGATTTTCTGGACCGCGCTGTTAAATTATACGGCTCTAAAAAAGCAGTTATTAATACAGACGGAAGAGAATACACTTATTCCGAGTTAAATGAAAGAGTGAATCAGTTATCACATGGGTTACAGTCATTAGGGGTACAAAAAGGGGATCGTGTTGCATATCTTGCTCCAAATACTTTAGAAATGCTAGAAGGATTTTACGGTGTTTTTCAAACTGGTGCAATCATGGTACCGCTTAACACACGTTTAACTCCGGAAGATTATCTATTTATACTGAACCATAGCGAAACCAAAATTTTAGTATGCGATCAGGAACTATATCATCAGATTGCTCCGATTCGTGAAAAGTTGCAAACAGTTGAAAGCGTTTTAATTCATTATGCTGATGAGACTTGTGAGGATATTAACTACGATCAATGGTTAAGCAGATTTTCTTCTAACCGTTTTGATCGTCCGGAAATGGACGAGCAGGATGTATGTAGTTTGTTGTACACAAGCGGAACAACAGGAAATCCTAAAGGAGTAATGTTAACACACCGTAACAATTACTTCCATGCATTATCTGTACAACATCATCTTCGTGTTTCCGACAAAGATACATTATTGCATATTTTGCCGATGTTCCACGTAAATGGATGGGGGTCTCCATTTTATTACACGGCAAATGGCGCAACACAAGTGATGTTAAGAAAGATTGTACCGGAAACGATTATGGATTTGGTTCAAAAGCATAAAGTTTCTGTTATGCATATGGCTCCAACGGTATTAAATGGATTGCTGCAATATTATGATCAAAAGAAACCAACGTTTGACCATGACGTTCGCATTGTAATTGCTGGGTCTGCGCCTGCACCAGCCTTCGTGACGAAAGTAGAAGAGGAAATCGGTTGGGAGTTTATTCAAGTATATGGCATGACAGAGTCATCACCACTTAGCTTGTTTTCACCAATCCGACCACATTTGGAAGATTTAACAAAAGAGCAAAAGTATCGCTTAAAAGCAAAAGCAGGAATTCAGATGATAGGTTGTGAAGTAAAGGTTGTCAATGACTTAGGTGATGAAGTGGCTTGGAATGGCCAAGAAATTGGCGAGGTCATTACACGAAGCAACAGTGTTATGAAAGGCTATTGGAAAAACGAACAAGCAACTATGGAAACGATCCAAGATGGTTGGCTGCATACAGGGGATATGGGAACAGTTGACGAATATGGAACAATTGAAATCGTTGACCGTAAAAAAGATATCATCATTAGCGGTGGAGAGAACATTTCTTCAATTGAAGTAGAGGGTGTGTTATATGAACATCCTAGTATATTAGAGGCCGCCGTTGTTGCCTTGCCGCACGAAAAATGGGGAGAAACTCCACATGCATTTGTAGTAGTAAAGGAAGGAGTAGCACTAACAGAAGAAGAGGTTATCCAATTCTCAAGAAGTAAACTTGCTCACTTTAAAGCTGTTACCGGTGTAACCTTTGTTGATGAGTTACCGAAAACGGCTTCTGGTAAAATTCAAAAAATCCATCTACGCAACCAAAAATGGGAAGAGAGCGGAAAATCGAAAGATGGCCGTTTTGTAAACTAATAAAAGATCAAACAGGAAGCAGGATGTAGTTCCATTTGCTTCCTGTTTGTTTTAATAGATCTTATTTTTTGACATTTTTTTTGAATAATATGAAAATACATATAAGGTTAAAAAAGATACATAATTGGGATGAATAGGGAGGTTATTGATTTGGATTTAGGATTGAATGGGAAAACAGCTTTAGTGATGGCGTCAAGTCGTGGATTAGGAAAGGCCATCGCTATGAAATTGTCTGAAGAAGGCGCAAATATTATGCTCGCAAGCCGAAGTGAGGATGCATTAAAGACAGCAGCGGAGGAAATTAGAAATAAAACAAATGGAAATGTTCATTATACAGTTTGTGATATTACGAATCCAACCTCAATAAAGGAAACTGTTCAAGCGGCAGTCGAGGCATTTGGTCCTGTAGACATTCTTGTGAATAATGCCGGTGGTCCTCCAGCTGGTGGATTTGACAACTTCGAAGATGATGCATGGCAAAAAGCTTTTGAATTGAATTTACTAAGCTTTGTACGAGCTACACGTGAAGTATTGCCGCATATGAGAAAACAAGGCGGCGGACGGATTTTAAATATTGCTTCTTCGTCGATTAAAGAGCCGATTGATGGACTGATCTTATCGAATACGTTTCGAAATGGTATTGCAGGTTTAGCGAAAAGCCTGGCAACCGAGTTAGGTAAAGATAAAATCTTAGTTAATACACTAGGACCTGGACGGATTGGAACTGACAGATTGACTGAACTGGATCAAATTGGTGCAAGTAAAGCAGGAATGACGCTTGAAGAAATAAGAGCATCAAAAGCAGTCTCCATTCCACTTGGTCGCTACGGACAACCGGAAGAGTTTGCCAACATTGCTGTGTTTCTATGTTCCGGGGCCAATTCATATGTAACAGGCCAGGCATTATTAGTAGATGGTGGTTTAATCCGAGCATTATAACAGACAATATTTTTTGAGTTTGAATCATCTACGTGTATAATGGAATTTGATTGTGAGTTATATAGAAAAGACTTGGAGGGGAAATAGATTGATTCATGCGCACGTCACAACTTGGTTTATAGCAATAATTTTATTGTTTGTAAGTTATTCTATGCAAAAAAAAGGGAAACAAAAACCAGCTAAAATTACAAAGATGATTTTACGTCTGTTTTATATATTGATTTTAGCTACTGGCGGACATTTATTTGGAATTTATGCTTCTAGTCTAGGTTCAGGTATATTTACGTCTGCTGTATTTTGGAAAGCTTTAGCGGGACTGTGGGTTATTGCTTCAATGGAGATGCTTTTAATGAAGCAAGCGAAAGGTAAATCTACCGAACTATTTTGGATTCAATTTGTTGTATCATTATTAATCGTGTTATTTTTCGGTTATGTTGTTTTATAAAAAAGCTGCCAATTCGGCAGCTTTTTTAATTATGATATAAATGAACCGATGATTCGTTTGCCGTCGCTTAATGCGAACTCAAACCGGTCCTCGATTTTATTGTCGGAATGTCTGGAAAAATAATGTTGAACAACACAAATTTGTTCTTCATTATCAAAGATTATGACGTTCATTCCCTCTTTAGCTTGTCTCATTTGCAGTAAATCGAGAAAATTATTGCAGAAAACACAATCATACAACGAGTAGGAAAGTGAGTTTAAGGTTTCTACAAAACTCATATATGATTCTTCTGAAAGTTCTTCAATCAGTTTTTTAAAGGAATGGGTTAGGTTTTTTTTATATCGAATACGGTCCCCATCTTTAAAATAATGAAAATCGTTTTCGATATAAAGAAGACTTTTATCAATGATAATCCCTTTCATCCATATTCCTTTTAAGAATACCTCAAGTTCCACGGACAATTCCCCAAGATCAAAGGCTTCCTCATTGATTTCATCGAAAAAAATCCATTCATCCCCGATTTGCTCTAGTGTGCCTTCGACAAAAGCTCTTTCTTGAAAAGGAATAACAGCAAGTTTTCTATGTAAGTTCAATTTAAATTACCCCTTTTATAACTTTTTACTATCGTTTCACACTTTTCGTAAAAAAATACAAAATTTCAGGGGGGATAGCTACTTATTTTCTGCTGGAAGCAAATTCCTAATTGCGACTTTGTATAACATGTCGGTTTTAACTGATACTACAATTGTAAAATTTTAAAAACTTATTTTTTCGGGAGGTAGAAATATGACTGTATCAACACAGGTAAAACAAACTTTAGCCGGATTAAAAGGTGCACAAGCGAACTTTGAAACATTTGCCCTTCAAACGGAGAATAAAACTGCAAAACAAATGTATCAAAATGCTGCCCAACAAACCCAGCAAATTATCGACTCTTTGAGTGCCCGTGTTCAAGAAATTCAAAATGAGGAACCACAATATAACAGCTAACGTAACTTTCGAAAACACTGTAATTAAGGGGCTGCTAATACAGCCTCTTTCATGTCACATAAAAGGATGATTGCATGAAAAAAACGCCATTTTTATTTATTATTTCTTTTTTATATTTTTTATTATCAGGTTGTGGTCAGGTGGAACCGGATACGATAAATAACGGTATACGACCTGTTAAAATGAGCACCTCCGAAAGTCAACAGACCATTGATCAAGATGAAGCAAATAAAGCAAAAAATATTTTATTAAAGAAGGACCAAGTAAAGTTAGTTCGTTCGGTTCAGTCAAAGGATCTTCTAATTGCTGCCGTTGAGTTAGAGCATTGGAATACCTTTAAGTCTAAAATATTAACTAAAGAAATGAAAAAAACGTTAGAAAAAGAAATAAACATAAAAAACGTTGAAGTAACAACAGATCATAAAATTTTTATTGAATTAGAAAAACTTGAGGAAAAAATTATTAACCATGACATTTCAAAAAAGAAACTGGATAAAGAATTGCAGCAAATAAATCAACTTATGAAAGAACAAACATAAAAGGGGGAAGCACTACAATGCCTAATCAAAAAAAGAAAAATCTCACACCAACGATGCAGGAGTACCAACAATATGAAAAAGAGCGGGAGACAAAACGTCCTGTTGTTAAAAATTGTATTCGTGCTTTTTTAGTTGGTGGTTTTATTTGTCTTATTGGTCAAATGATTCAAACATTTTTTATGACCTATTTTAATTTCACTGAACAAACGGTTGGAAACCCAACTGTTGCTGTTTTGATTTTTATTACGATGCTATTGACCGGCTTTGGGATTTATGACCGCTTTGCCCAGTTTGCAGGTGCAGGAACTGCCGTACCGGTGACTGGTTTTGGAAATGCGGTTATTTCTGCAGCAATTGAACATCGGACAGAAGGATTAGTTTTAGGGACAGGCAGTAATATGTTTAAATTGGCAGGTTCTGTTATTATGTTTGGTGTTTTCTCTGCTTTTGTTGTCGCTTTAATTAAAACACTTTTAACTATGTGAGGTGGTTTATAAATGTTAGTCGGACACCGTACGTGGATTTTTGAAAATAAACCAGTCATAAAATCTTCAGCTACCGTTGTTGGACCGTTTGAAGGGAATGGCAGATTAGCTGACGACTTCGATATTATCCACGATGACTTATGGCTTGAGCAGGATTCCTATGAAAAGGCAGAAAAGGTTTTTTTGGAGGAATCATGTCAAGCATCGATAAAAAAAGCGGGATTACAAAAAGAGGATATTCAATTCTTTTTTTGTGGTGATTTAAGCAATCAAATTACCTCCAGTAGTTTTGCGGCAAGGACCTTGGGTGCACCCTATTTCGGGTTATTTGGTGCCTGTTCGACTTCGATGGAAGGGTTGGCGTTGTCCGCCTTTGTTGTGAACGCAAAGGGCGCTAAATACGTATTAACCGGTGCTGTCAGTCATAATACAGCAGTTGAAAAACAATTCCGCTATCCGACTGAATATGGCGGACAAAAGCCACCAACCGCCCAATGGACCGTTACCGGTGCGGGTACAGCCGTTATTGCCGAGGAAGGGGATGGGCCATTTGTAACATCTGCAACTATTGGCAAAGTCGTAGATATGGGGTTATCTGATCCATTTAATATGGGTGGGGCAATGGCTCCGGCGGCAGTCGATACGATTGAGGCTCATCTTAAAGAAAGGAATGTCCCGGCATCCTATTATGATGTAATTGTCACGGGTGATTTAGGGCGTATCGGACATGAAATTTCCCTTGGTCTTTTAAATAAGCATGGGATTGGAGTAACGGAAGAGACATATAAAGATTGCGGAATTTTGATTTACCGGGAGGGCCAGCCTATATTATCCGGTGCAAGTGGTGCTGGTTGTTCAGCCGTTGTCACATATGGACATTTACTAAATGAAATGAAAAATGGAAATTTAAAAAGAATATTGGTAGTGGCAACAGGAGCCTTATTATCCCCACTAACATTTCAACAAAAAGAAACAATCCCTTGTATTGCACACGCAGTTTCTATAGAAACTGAAGTAGGCGCTGGAGGTGGATTATAGATGGCCATTTATTTTTGGGCCTTTGTAGTAGGCGGAGCCATTTGTGTGATGGGGCAAATTATGTTTGATGTGTTTAAGCTTACTCCAGCACATACCTTAAGTACACTAGTTTGTCTAGGAGCCGTTCTAGACGGATTCGGCCTTTATGAACCGCTCATCGAATTTGCCGGGGCGGGTGCAACTGTGCCAATAACAAGTTTCGGTAATTCTTTAGTTCACGGTGCAATGGCTGAGGCTGAAAAACATGGGATTATTGGGGTGATCACCGGGATGTTTGAGGTGACCAGTTCCGGTATATCAGCAGCTATTATTTTCGGATTTATCGGTGCAGTGTTGTTTAAGCCAAAAGGATAAGGAAAAAGGAGTTGGATCCATATGACGGTTGGTTCACAGGTGAAACAATGTAAATTTACTTTGCAAGGTATAGAACAAGGGTTACTTGGATTATCAACATTAGCACAGGAAGAGGCAGCTCGCAAAATACTTAACGAAGCAAGAGATACTTTAAATGAGGTTATTATGGATTTGGATAAACGGGTGGAGCAGCTTGAAATGGAGGAACCACAATATAAAGGACTTTAACTTCAACTAAAAGGAGTATAGTGTTATGGCAAATTGGATTGAAGTTATACTTCGTGCAATCGGAATGCTGATGTTATTATTTTTTGCCGCCAAATTAGCCGGAAAAAAGCAGGTGGCCCAGCTTTCTTATTTTGATTATATTTCGCGTATCACACTTGGTGGAATTGCAGCCATTACAATCCTACACTTGGAGGTCAACTTTTATTATGGAATTCTAGCAGTTGTTGTTTGGGTGGGGATTACATACTTACTAGATCTACTTGCCCTTAAAAGCAAAGTTGTCCGAACCTTTATTGATGGCAAGAGTACTGTTTTAATAAAAGATGGAAAGGTAATGGAGGATAACCTAAAAAAGGAACAATTTACAACTGATATGCTCCTAAAACAATTACGGACAAAAAATGCGTTTAAATTTGCAGATGTCGAATTTGCAGTCCTTGAACCAACGGGTGAGTTAAATGTGTTGCTAAAACGAGACCGCCAGCCGCTTACCCTTAAAGATTTAAATGTAAAAATACCGGATGAAAAAGAACCGCAAGCGGTTATAATGGATGGAAAAATTCTAAATGAACCATTGGCTACACTTGGATTAAATCAAGCCTGGTTAAAGACTGAACTTGATAAACAAGGGGTCGCAATCGAAAATGTGTTTTTAGGTCAAGTGGATTCCTTTGGACAGTTAACTGTAGATTTATTCGATGATAAGATACAAGTTCCAAAGCCAACAGAAATGCCCTTATTATTATCTTCAATAAAAAAGTGCCAAGCAGATTTGGAATTATTTGCACTTGCCACTGAAAATGAGGAAGCAAAACAAATGTATTCGAAAAATGCAAAAAAGGTTGAGGAAGTTATACGTAAAGTTCAAACTTTATTACAATAATTATACTAAGGGCTGTTTTAAATGCGCATTGTATTTTTGAAACAGCCATCCACTTATAAAAGAATTTTTCCTTTTGTTGATATTATGTACCAAGTATTACCTTTTAAAAAACTTTTCCAGCTCATCTGCTGGCAGTGGTTTACATAAGAAATACCCCTGTCCAATATCACATTGATGTTTTTTTAAATATTTCATTTGTTCCTGTGTTTCAATTCCTTCAGCAACGACTTTAAGATTTAATGATTTTGCCAAAGAAATAATCGCATTGACCATTAGTGAAGATGTAGAATAATTAGACATTCCAACTTCGTCTATAAAGTATTTATCTATTTTTAATGTATCGACAGGCAATTTATTTAAATATTTCAGGGAACTATAGCCCGTACCGAAATCATCAATGGCTAAACTGATACCAAATTCTTTTAAATCAAATAACTGCTTTATTTTTTCTTCCTCAGTTACCATTGAAATACTCTCTGTTATTTCTATCTCTAAAAATCTCGGGTCAAGTTGTGTTTCATTTAATAGACTTTCAATAGTTGTAACTATATTCGATTGTTTTAATTGGGAAACAGACATATTGACCGCCATTTGAATATCAGACCAGCCTGTATCGTGCCATTTTTTATTTTGTTTACATGCCTCTCTAAGCACCCATTCCCCAATTTGATTAATTAGGCCAGTCTCTTCAGCCAACGGTATAAACTTTTCTGGGGAAATAATCCCTCTTCTAGGATGATCCCACCTAATTAATGCTTCACAACCAACAATCTCCTCCGTATTTAGATCAATTTTAGGCTGATAATAGAGGATGAATTCTTGATTTTCAACCGCCTTTCGAAGCTCTAATTCTAATTCCATAATATTAGCAGATTTTTCAATCATATAGCCTTTATAAATTGAATAATTGTCTTTTCCGTTTTCTTTTACCCAATACAGCGCTGCATCTGCATTTTTCATTAGCGTTTCAATATCCTTGCCATGTTCTGGATAAATGCTTATACCAATACTACATGTTATCAATATTTCATGTTGATCAATAATAAAAGGTTTTTTCATGTGATCTAAAATATCTTTTGCAAGTTTTGAAATATTGTCTTTTCCTATACCTTTGACAAGTATAGTAAATTCATCACCGCCTTGCCTTAATACAATCGTATCATTGTCAACAAGATCTTTTAGCCTTTTTGCAACTGATACAATGAGCTTATCTCTAACTCTATGCCCAAGCGAATCATTTATATATTTAAAACGATCTAAATCTAAAAATAAGATTCCCACATTATTTTCTATATCAATCGCACGTTGCAATTCATACTCATATTTTCTGCGATTTGAAAAATGTAATAATTGATCATAGGCTAACAATGGATTCCACCTCTAATACTTAACGAAATGTAATTATGATAATTTTTCTCATTAATTTGAAATAAATTTTATGTTTAAATTTTCCGCTCAAGGTCAAACATATTCTTTTCAACTTCATTCTTATATAAGTTACTTTTCATCTATATCAAGGGCTAGTGTCTTTGTTAGCCGGTCAATGTATTTTTTTCCTGAACGTCTTCCATTTAGAATATCAGTTAGATAATTTTCATTAACTCCAATATTCTTCGCCAACTGCCTTTGTGTCATGTTCAGCTCAATGAGTCTTTTCTTTACTCTAATTCCGAAAAATGGAATGTGCTTTTTATTAGACAAATTTATCTACTCCTATTTTTATTTTTTTTAATATGCCCCCCAATGAATTATATAGTTACCTGATCTATTTAAAGATTTTTCGGCCAATTGATACTTGTTTTTCATCCTATTATTTTCCACGTTTTCAATTCAATTTTGCAAATTAAACTTGAAAATGTTACAAAAAAAGAACTAAGAATAAGTATGGAAAAAATAAAATATTTTCTAAATATTATTTTTTCCATACAGGAGTGGTAAAATTATGATGCACAACCGAATTATAACAAATTATAAACCCCATATTCGTGGGGTGTCAACTGAAAATGTCTAATTTTTTTGTCTTTATTTTAAAATAACGACACATGCTTGTGGGGGGGTAATTTATGAATGGAGTTAATGACTTTGGAGAAAGGTTAAGAAAAGCTTTAAAAAACGCGGGTTATACTCAAGCAAGGGCTACAGAAGAACTTAAATTATCTAAAAATGCTATGACTAATTATGTTAATGGAAGGATTCCTGATGCCACAATCCTTTATAATCTTTCAAAATTATTAGGACTATCGATGGAATATTTGCTGACAGGCAAAGAAACAAAAGCAAGGCAGCAAGCCACTGATGACGGTATACCTGACAGTAATTCTTTTGGAAAATTAACTGATGATGAAATCAAATTTCTCATACTATATAGGCAACTTAGCAATAAAGATAAAGCAAAAATCGAAGGAATGCTTGAAATGAAGATTTTCGAGTCACAAGAATCAAAAAAAGTGGAGTCATCTATATTTCCGAGTGGAGAAGGAGCAGAGAGTAAAGAAAAGAAACACGCTTAATTTTATCCTTTTTGATGTGTTTTCGTATCATGATCCCGGTAAAAGGGACAAAAAAGCTCCCAAAAGAGCGTTAATTTTATATAATTTCATCAAAGAAATAAGAAAAAAGTAACGATCACTGCCACGACCAATGGATAGGATAGTTACTTTTTTCTCTTGAAAGCTTAAAGTACATTAAAATAACGTGCTTCTGGATGGGCAAATACGATGGCTGTTACAGAAGCCTCAGGTTCCATCATAAACCCTTCCGTAAGTTGGATTCCAATCTGTTCAGGGCGTATTAGCTTAAATAGTTTGGCTTGATCTTCAATTTCTGGGCATGATGGGTAGCCAAATGAATAGCGTTGGCCCTGATATTTAGCCGCAAACAGGTCCTGGATTGATAGGTCCGTTGAATCAATAATGCCCCATTGGTCTCTTATCAATTGATGAACCCGTTCTGCAAGGGCTTCAGCTGTTTCAAGGGCTAATGATTGAATCGCATGACTTAATAAGAAATTGCCTTCCTCTTTAAATTTCTCTGAATACTTCCGTACATTTTTTCCGGCTGTAACCGCTAAGAAGCCAACGTAATCCATTTCACCGCTATCAACGGAGCGAAGATAGTCAGCAAGACATAAATAAGGCTCCTTGTGTTGACGTGGGAACGTAAACGTTTCGATTATTCTTGTTACATCATCTGGATCATAGATGATGACTGAATCCCCATTAGATTGGGCTGGGAAGAAACGATAAATGGCCGATGGCTGCAGAAAATCCCCTGTTTTAGCTTCCGTAAGCAAACCATCAATGGTTTCTTTTAACTGAACAGCCTTCTCATTTTTTTCCGCAAGTAACGTGGCTACTTTCCCTTTTAGTCCTAAATGGTGTCCTAGGAGCATTTGCATATTAATATAAGGTTCAACATGGGCAATCGAATACTCTTTTAAGATATGCTGTTCAAGGTCTCTTGGTTTATAAACAGGTACGTCTTTTGCTACTGTAGAACGGACATTTTCTGCTGGTACAGTAGAACGATGACGTTGATGTACTTCGACTTTTTCAGCATTTAAGGCCTCTATTTTTTCATTTATGATTTTTGTCCGTTCTTCCTTATCTTGTAATCGATTCGCTAGATCTAATCCATTCATCGCATCTTTGGCGTAGAGAACCGGACCGTCATATTCCGGAGAGATTCTTGTATCCGTAAATTTCCGTGAAAGGGCAGCCCCACCAACGAGAAGCGGAATAGAGATATTGGCTTGTTTCATATCCTGGGCTGTTAACACCATCTGTTGGGCTGATTTTACAAGCAACCCTGATAAGCCGACGATATCTGGTTTTTCTTCTTCAATCGCTTTAATTAAATTAGCTGGTGCTATTTTGATCCCTAAGTCAATAACCTTAAAACCATTATTTGTCAGGATGATATCGACTAGATTTTTACCAATATCATGGACATCACCTTTTACGGTAGCTAGCAAAACCTTGCCCTTCCCGCTGTCATTTTCTGTTGCTTCCATGTAAGGTTCTAAGAAGGAAACAGATGCTTTCATGACCTCGGCACTTTGCAGAACCTCTGCGACAATGAGTTGATTTTCGTTAAAAAGTCTGCCAACTTCAGCCATACCAGCCATTAACGGCCCATTTATAATATCAAGCGGTGAATCATATTCCTTTAAGGCAAGCTCAAGATCAGAGACTAAACCTTCTTTAGTACCTTCAACAATATAGTAGGCAAGCCTTTCCTCAAGTGTCATATCATTTTTTTGAACCGCTACTTCTTTTTTCTTATCACGATAAAGGTTGGTGAATTCCGCCAATACCTCATCGGTAGTTTCAAACAAAAGCTTTTCTGCAAGCGTAATTTCTTCTTTTGGAATGGATGCAAAGCGCTCTAGCTTTTCAGTATTGACGATCGCATAATCTAGTCCAGCCTGTGTACAGTGATATAAATAAACGGCATTTAGAATTTCACGTCCTACCGGTGGAAGTCCAAATGAAACGTTGCTGATCCCTAAAATGGCTAAGCTTCTTGGCAGTTTTTCTTTAATAAGCCGAATTCCTTTTACCGTTTCATTGGCGGAACCAATATACTGTTCATCACCTGTTCCGACAGGGAAAACAAGCGGATCGAAAATAATATCTTCAGGGCTTAGTCCATACTTATTTACTAATAAATGATAGGATCGTTCGGCAATTTCAAGTTTGCGCTCGGCTGTTACCGCCATACCAGTTTCATCGATGGTGCCGACGACAACAGCCGCACCATAGCGGTGGATGAGAGGTACGATTTTCTCAAATCGTTCTTCACCATCTTCAAGATTAATAGAGTTAATAATAGCTTTACCTTGAGAGTAGGTTAGGGCTCGCTCAATGACCTTTTCATCTGTTGAATCAATTACGAGTGGTACTTTAATTTTTTTAACGAGTACATCTAAGAAATTCTCCATATCCTCCAGTTCATCGCGGTCTGGATTTGCTAAACAAACATCGATAACATGGGCACCATTTTTCACTTGGGCTCGGGCGATTTCAGCCGCTTCATCTAATTGGCCGTCAATGATTAGGTTTTTGAATTTTCGTGAACCAATGACATTCGTTCTTTCCCCAACAAATAATGGTCTCATTGAATCGTCATAAAGAAGGGGCTCAATTCCTGAGACAACATGATGATGGGTTTCTGTAGGAATTTGCCGCGGTTCGTAGTCCTTTAAATATTCGGCAAGTGCCTGAATGTGGTCTGGTGTCGTACCACAACAGCCGCCGGCCATGTTGAGCCAGCCTTTCTCGGCAAAGCCGGCGAGTTTTGCCGCTAGTGATTCTGGTGATTCATGGTATTTACCATCTTCGTCAGGCAATCCGGCATTCGGATAGCAGCTTACCCCTGTTGTAGAAAGATCAGATAGGGAGCGAATATGGTCGCGCATAAATTCGGGTCCGGTTGCACAGTTCATGCCAATAGCTAAAGGCTTCATATGCTCTACAGATATATAAAAAGCTTCAATCGATTGTCCAGCCAGTGTTGTTCCCATTGGCTCGATCGTTCCGGAAATAATCAAAGGAATATTTTTGCCTGAAGACCAGCGTGCTTGTTCTATCCCAACAAAGGCTGCTTTAACATTGCGCATATCTTGACTAGTTTCCAGCAGTAAAAGATCAACACCGCCGTCAATTAAACCACGTGTTTGCTCCATGTAATTATCAACAAGCTCATCAAAGGTAACCCCTCCGGTTACCGATAATGACTTTGTTGTAGGTCCCATTGATCCGGCGACAAAGCGGGGCCATTCAGGTGTTCCAAATTCGTCCCTTACTTTACAAGCAAGTTCGGCGGCTACCTTATTAATCTCGTAAGCTTTTGCACCAAGCTCATAATCAGCTAAAACCAACTTTGTCGCACCGAATGTATTTGTTTCGACGATATCTGCCCCAGCTTCAAAATAAGAACGGTGAATCCATTCAATAACATGGGGAGCCGTTATGTTTAAATACTCATTACAGCCCTCATATAGTTCACCACCGAAATCTGCTGCAGAAAGATTTGCTTGCTGTAGCATTGTTCCCATTGCACCATCTATAATCAGTATTTTTTTCTTCATCTGTTCTTGCAATGTATTGTGTGACAATCTAATCTTCCTCTCTTAGCTAAGAAAACTTTTAATTTCTTGTTAGTAAATTTTTGGAGTTTTTAGTTTTTAAGTATTGCACAAGTTCAACCGAAATTTCATAGCGCATAAACGGTGTGATTAAGTAAATTCCTTTAAATAAATCGAACGCCATATCGATTAAAGATTTGGCAATCGCGATGCCTTCGATGGCAGCCTTTTCGCGGTCTGTTCCGCAATCAGCCATTCTTCTTCTTATTACATCGGTCAATTTAATTCCCGGCACCTCATTGTGAAGAAATTCGGCATTTTGGCTGCTTACAATTGGCATAATCCCAATATAAATGGGTTTTGTGATATGCTTCGTTTCTTCGTAAACGTGTAAAAATTGCTGTTCATTAAAAATGGGCTGGCTAATAAAATAATCGGCACCATGCTCAATTTTTTTCTCCAGCCTTTTAACAGCCTTATCTAGATGGCGAACATTTGGATTAAAGGCCGCTGCAACTGAGAAGGAAGTCTTTTTTTGCAGGGGTTTTCCTGAAAATGTTATCCCCTCATTAAATTGCTTAATAAGACTAATTAATTCAAAAGAAGACAAGTCATAAACAGATGTGGCACCCGGAAAGTCCCCAACCTTTGTAGGGTCACCGGTAACAGCTAACACTTGGTCGATCCCTAAAGCATCCAAACCCATTAAATGGGATTGAAGTCCAATTAAATTTCGGTCCCGGCAGGTAATGTGCACAAGCGGGCGTATTTTCACTTCATTTTTAACAATCGCTGCCATTGCCATATTGCTTATTCTTGGTGAAGCCAATGAATTATCTGCCATTGTAAGAGCGTCTATGCCGACCTCTTTTAAAGCTTTAGCTCCTTCTATGAATGCAGTAGTATTTAATGTTTTTGGAGTGTCCAACTCAACGATAACGGACCGTTCTTTTGTAACAATTTCATGCAGGTGTGGTTGAGTAGGTTTGGCTGTAACAGTAATAATATTTTTATTTTCCTTAATTTTTACATCCTTATGTGTAACAGGTGCTAGTCCCTTTAGTCTTTTGCTAACAGCTTTAATATGTTTGGGCGTTGTTCCGCAGCAGCCACCGATGAGGCGAACACCTTGATTTCTGAGGTTAACGGCACACTCGCCAAAATATTCGGCATCTGATTCATATATTAATCTCCCATCTACATAATCTGGTAAGCTTGCATTTGGATAGGCTGAAAGGAACGCTTTCTTTGGCAATGGTATTTCTTCCAACGCTTGGGTCATATGATGGGGCCCGAGACGGCAATTTAAACCGACAACATCAGCCCCGAGATCTTCAAGTTCTTTTAAGGCAATACGAAGTGGTGTTCCGTCCTGTAAGACGGCAACCTCATGAATAGAAACCTGGGAGATGATCGGTAAATCGGTTTCTTTTCGAGCAATTTCTAGAACGGTCTTTATTTCATCGAAATCGTAGAATGTTTCAAGTAATAATCCGTCTACACCTTCCATCAGAATGCTGTAGAGCTGTTCACGAAAAGACCGTTTAATTTCATCAATCGTTGCTGCACTTTTTTTAATTCCTCGTATTCCACCGAAAGTTCCTAGCACATACGTATTTTCTTTAGCAGCTTTTTTTGCAAGGCGTACGGCAGCTGTATTAATATCTTTGACCTGATCTTCGAGACCGTACCTACCAAGTTTTATATAGTTAGCGCCATACGTATTTGTTTGTATTACATCCGCTCCAGCCTTAATATAGGTTTCATGGATTTGTGTAATACGGTCCGGCTGCAAGAGGTTTAATTCTTCAAAGCAAAAATCAACACCATATGAATAAAGGAGTGTCCCCATCGCACCATCAGCTATTAAAATACGATTTTGCAAATCTTGTAAAAATCCCATGTTTTCACCTACTACCTAATAGTTTTGATTAAGTCAAACTAAAAATACGTCAAAATAGAAAAAGTCTCCTCCATTAAGAAGAAGACTTTTTGCATTGCAATTCTTCTTCTTATCTGTCTGGAATTAGCACCTGACCTTCAGGCTGGTTGCTGAGATTTCATAGGGCCAGTCCCTCCACCTCTCGAGATAAGAATATAGTTTTATACTTAGGGTAGTATTTTTGTTTACACTAATTTACTATAGTACACCGAAATTTACAAGTGATTTTTTTGAATTGTTAAATAGTATCAATTGTCAAAAAAATACCCACAACTTATTAAGGTTGTGGATATTACTCTTTACATTCTTTGGTTAATAAATTTCCAAGGTGGAGAACCTCATTAATAAGCTTGTCCAATTCTTGGCTAATCATGATTGTCCTTTTATTAGTAAAACCATATTGAAGTCCATTATTTATCATTTGTTTCCGTTTTTTTTCAATTAAAGAATTTAATGAATTTAGTTGATCTAATTGCACCTTTGTAGAAGTTGTTTCCATCGAGCAGTCCCCATTTTAAAAATAGTAATAATAGTGTAATTGAATTATAACTTTTTTTCTTCTAAATTTGATGTGAATTTGATCACAATTTGTTTACAATTTATTGAAAATATTACAATAAAGGTAAAAATACCAAAAAGGTGGAACAGGAGTTTTTTTCCTGGCCACCCTTTGTCAATGACTATAATTGCCTATTTAATTGGATTACCAACGCAATCGAATCGTGCTACACCAGAGTCATCTGTAACGATGTTACAATTTGAATCTTTTCCAGTTCCATAAACTGTGGAATAAGTTTTCCAACCACCATCCAAGTTTACTGCTTTAAATCCATTAAGTGTCAATATTCTTGCGGCGAGATAACCACGAAGACCAACTTGGCAATTCACATAAATTGGTTTATCTTTTGGAAGTTCATCAAGGTGATCACGAAGTTCATCTAGTGGTATATTTACAGCTCCTTTGATGAATCCAAGCTTCAATTCACTTGGATTACGTACATCTACAAGATAGCCGCCATTCGCTACAATATCGTCGATTTCATGCCATTGTATCGTTTCAACGGCATCTTCGATAATATTTGAAGCTACATAACCAGCCATATTCACCGGGTCTTTTGCAGATGAATAGGGTGGGGCATAGGCCAACTCTAAATCGGGCAAATCAAGCACAGATAAGCCACCTTTGATTGCGGTTGCGATAACATCAATCCGCTTTTCGACACCATCTTTTCCAATGCCTTGAGCGCCGTAAATTTTTCCAGTCTCTTTGTCAAAGATGACCTTTAAGGCGATTGGCGCTGCTCCTGGATAATAGCCGGCATGTGAACCGGGATGGATATGAATGACTTGATAATTGTTAATACATAAGCGTTTCAATGTTTTCTCATTATTACCGGTACTTGCAGCAGTATAATCAAATACTTTTGCGACTGAAGTACCCATTGTTCCACTATATTTCTCTTTTTTTCCGTAAATATTATTGGCAACAATCCGACCTTGGCGGTTTGCTGGCCATGCGAGTGGAATAGCAGTGGTGGTACCATTAATATAATCTGTAACTTCAATTGCATCACCAAGAGCATAAATATCCGGATCGCTTGTTTCGAGATATTCATTTACTTTAATATGGCCGCGTTCTCCAAGATCAAGACCAGCATCTTTTGCTAGTTCATTTTCCGGTCTTACTCCGATTGCTAATAAAATCATCTCTGTTTCAATTTCTTTTCCACTATTTAAAATTACTTTTGTACCATTATTCTGAAAAGCTTGGACACCATCTTCGAGAATGAGGTTGACACCTTTTTGGGCCATATGAGTGTGTAAAATGGATGCCATTTCGAAATCGAAAGGAGCCATTACTTGGTTTGACATTTCAACTAATGTGACTTCAATTCCGCGCTCATGAAGATTTTCAGCCATTTCAACACCAATAAAACCACCGCCGATAACGACCGCTTTCTTTGGTTTCTTATCATCCACATAGGCCTTGATTGCATCTGTATCTGGAATATTTCGAAGTGTAAATAAATTATTTGCCTCTTTAATTCCAGGGATCGGAGGGACAATAGGTCTCGCACCCGGTGATAATATTAACTGATCATAGCTTTCATCATAGATTTCCCCAGTTTTTAAATTGTGAACAGTAACCGTTTTAGCGTCACGATTGATCTTTGTTACTTCACTTAAATTGCGAATATCCATGTTGAATCTGCTTGACATGCCGTCGACAGTTTGAACTAACAGTTTTTTCCTGTCTTTTATAACTTCTCCAATATAATATGGAAGTCCACAATTTGCAAATGAAATATATTCGCCTTTTTCAAACATAATAATATGTGATTTTTCATCTAATCGTCTTAATCTAGCTGCAGCAGTTGCACCTCCGGCAACCCCACCCACGATAATAATTTTATTCCCCATGTTTATTCCTCCCAATGGAATATTAATTATTCTTTATACCTACAAGGGTATAAAGATAAGATAAACTTATCCAGAGTAACAGTCAACTCTTTTATTTATCTATTTGAATTTTATCATCCAAAGATTGGAAGTTGAATACATGTCAAGAAAATGTCATTGAATATATATATTTTCTATATCGACAGCATAATCATAAGCTAAAACTAATCCAATATCGGTCGGATGCTCCTGGTCATTTGAAATAGTAAAAGGAATATGATTATCGTTCGCAAGTTTAATGTATTTTCTTAAATATGAGTAGTCAATATCCCCATTTAAAATCATCTTGACCTTTGGATTCTGTTTAAGTAAATCTTGAATTTGACTATTAGTTCCGGATGCTCTGACTTGAGATTTTGTTAACACTGCTAAAATTCTTTCCCTTAATGTTCCTAGGAACTTTTTTCTTTCTTCGGGATTAATTTCTTTCGGACCATGGATACCTTCCTGCAAAATATTTTCAATGTCTTTCGCCAACTTAATCCATCCTTTCAGTTTTATTTCTCCATATAAGTTTTAGAATTGGTAAAAAGATAGTATTCATGTATATA
This sequence comes from Schinkia azotoformans, assembly GCF_035811335.1. Classification (NCBI taxonomy): domain Bacteria; kingdom Bacillati; phylum Bacillota; class Bacilli; order Caryophanales; family Bacillaceae; genus Schinkia; species Schinkia azotoformans. The sequence continues at coordinate 139,348 of NZ_JARSMD010000005.1, read as the reverse complement.
TATTTTAAAGAGCTTGAAATGTGATATGATTTTGATAATGGTTGGGGGGAGGGAACGGAATTTTGAAGGACAGATTATCAACATTTTTAGTTTTATTGGCTGCTGTTTTATGGGGGACGACAGGTACAGCGCAAACATTTGCCCCGCCTGATACTCATCCGATTTCATTTGGAGCGATGAGATTAGCCTTTGGTGGTACTACGTTATTACTTTTTGTAGCATTGCAAGGAAAATTGAAGCTTAAAAATTGGCCATTGAAAGAGGTTATCCTAGCTGCTTTATGTATGGCATGTTATCAACCATTTTTTTTCTCAGCTGTAAAAATAACAGGGGTCGCTATCGGAACAGTAGTAGCAATCGGCAGTTCTCCTATTTTAGCCGGCATCATGGAATGGATATTTAAAAAGACAATGCCGACAAAATCGTGGTGGCTTGCAACCGTTGTTGCCATCAGTGGATGCCTGCTTCTATTTACAACTAACGGAGCGGTAAAAGTGCAACCCTTCGGAATACTGTTGTCACTTGGAGCTGGATTATCATTTGCTACATATACATTAGTTAGTAAAGAATTGCTCAAAACACAGGCGCCGGATACCGTAGTTGCTGTCGTATTTACATTAGCAGCCATAATGTTGGCTCCATTATTATTCTTATTTGACCTATCATGGTTATTCCAAATCAATGGAATTGGAACAAGCCTTTATCTAGGTGTATTCGCAACAGGAATTGCTTATTTACTGTTTAGTAAAGGATTAGTGAAAATCCCCGCCTCCACGGCTGTTACTCTATCGTTGTTTGAACCGCTAACAGCAGCACTCTTAGGCGCATTTTTAGTCGGCGAAAATTTAACATTGACATCATGGCTTGGTGTTGCCTTAATCTTCATGGCCATTGTGGTAGTATCAATGGCACCAAAAAACAAAAGTGTTCGTAAACCTGAACAAGACCAAGAAGTTGAGTATATTAAACAGGCAACGAAATGAGAGTAAAAAAGTGGGCTATCATAAGGATAGACCCACTTGATTATTCTTTTCGATTGTTTCAATAAATTTTTCCATTGTTGATGTTAAGTAAGTATCGGCTCTTCTTATAAAAACAGTCTTTATCTTGCTGTATTTTTCAGGGAGTGTATGACAATGGATGAGTCCATTTTGTTCCATATGGGTGACTGCTGACTTTGGAACAAATGTAACGCCTAATCCAGCGGCAACACTTTGCAAGATCGTTTCTAATGTGCCGAATTCCAACACTTTCTGCGGTGTGATGTTCTGGTCCCTATCCCAAGCCTCAAGACGTGCGCGGTATCCACAGCCTTCGCTAAAGCATAAGAATGGCTCCTGTTTCAACTCTTCCAAAGAGGAGGAGTGCTTATCTGAAATGAGTACAAGCTCCTCTCGAAACACTTCATGCGATACAAGATCGGGATGAAAGTCTGATTCTGTAACGAACGCTCCGTCTAATTTATGATGCAATACCTCTTTTTCTAATGTTTCCGTCACGCCAGTAAATAAAGATAAATCTACATTTTTATATTTTTTAATAAAGGTAGACAATATTTTCGGTAAATGTATGACAGTTTCAACGGTTCCGATGTCTAATTTTCCAGATGGTTCTTCTTTACTTTGAACGGCTTTTTTCATTTCAGCGGTTAACAATAATATTTTTTTACTATAGGCCAGTAATTTTTTCCCCTCTGGTGTTAAACTCATCCCACGACGATGGCGGTTAAACAATGGGGTATTCAGTTCCTGTTCGAGTTTCTGAATCCTCATTGTTATATTGGATTGCACGTACTTTAATTCTTTTGCTACTTCAGAAATCGTTCCTTTTTCCGCCACCATCTGAAAAATCTCTAAATCTTTAAATTCCATGATGATCCACCTTTAAATTTTTATATAATTTCATAATATCAAAATTGCGATATTCAACATTAAGCTGTTTACTTGGAACAATTACGGCTATTGTTATTACAGTTGGGGCATCTTTGTTTGGAGTTTTACCTGTCCCTTCAGCGGAAAATATTCTAGCAGTAAGCCCGCATTTATTATTTATGATTATATTCCCTGGAGCGATTGCGCTCGTTGGATGGAATATTGGTGTGACTATTTTATCACCTTTAAATGCTTTGTTATTCATAAACTTTGTTCCTGTTACAACACTTTTAGTCTCAATTTTTCAAGGGAATTGCATAACAGTGTACGATCTTCTAGGTACATTCCTTATCATCGTTTCACTTTTGTCCAATAATATTTTTGTAAGAATGCTACAAAGAATAGGATCAAAGCAGCCTGTTCAAACACATTTGTGCGAACGCGCGTCATAAAGATTTCTAAAACCCACCACAATATTTGCGGCGGGTTTTCTTACTGAGGCTAAATTAAAAATAAATAGAAAAAAATCACTAAAATGTTTCGTATACAGCAACTATGGAGTTGTATATGAAACAAATGACTATTATCATAAAATTATGAAGAATATAAATAAAAATTAAGGTTATAGGAGGAGTTATAGAATGGCGGTACAAACACAAAAAGTTGTTGAAAAGATTGTAAAACCATTTGATTGTCTACATTATATTGATGGAAAATTTGTAGAATCCGTAGATAAAAAAACTTTTAATAATGTTAACCCTGTAACGGAAGAGGTTTATGGCACTGTTGCGGAAGGTAGTGCAGCAGATATTGATTTAGCGGTACAAGCAGCAAAACGTGCTCTTAAAGAAGGTCCTTGGGGAAAAATGAGCACACAAGAACGTTCAAATATTATCCGTAAAATTGGTGATATCCTTTTAGAACGCCAAGAAGAAATCGCCCAACTAGAATCACTGGATACTGGTAAACATCTTAAATTCTCGCGTCACGTGGATGCACCTCGTGCGCCGAAAAACTTCCATTTCTTTGCTGACTATATGATTTCAGTAGGAACAGAAGCATTCCAAGATGAAACGAATAAGGCGCTTAACTTCGGATATCGCCGTCCGCTCGGAGTCGTTGGATTAATTCAGCCGTGGAATCTTCCATTATTCTTGTTAACTTGGAAACTAGCACCAGCTTTAGCAGCAGGAAATACAGTCGTAATTAAGCCATCTGAATTAACACCAATGACAGCAACGTTACTAATGGAGATTCTTCAAGAAGCTGGTGTTCCGAATGGCGTTGTTAACTTAGTTCATGGCTTCGGGCCTGGTGCAGGAAGCGCCATTAACAAACATCCTGATATCGCTGGTATCGGCTTTATCGGTCAAGTATCTACAGGTGCTAGAATCATGGCGGAAGCTGCACCTACATTGAAAAAGCTTTCTTTCGAATTAGGCGGTAAAAACCCTAACATTATTTTTGCCGATGTAGATATTGATGAAGTCGTTGAGGGCACTATTAGATCAAGCTTCACAAACCAAGGGGAAGTTTGTGTAAGTGGTTCAAGAATCTATGTGGAACGTCCAATCTTTGATGAATTCGTTGAAAAGTTTGCAGCAAAAACAAGAGCATTAAAAGTCGGTGATCCATTTGATATGGACAATGATCAAGGTGCGTTAGTAGCAAAGGTCCACTATGACAAAGTAATGAGCTATCTAAAGATTGCAGAAGAAGAAGGCGGTACTTTTGTAACAGGCGGTGGACGTCCGCAAGGGTTGGATAAGGGATATTTTATCCAACCAACGATTATCACTGGTTTAGACGACAACTCCCGTCTCGTTCGTGAAGAAATCTTTGGACCTGTTGTATGTGTTCTTCCATTTGATACAGAAGAAGAAGTAATCGCAAAAGCAAACGATACTCGTATGGGCTTAAGTAACACGATCTGGACTAATGATATTCGTCGTGCACACCGTGTTGCACAGTCAATTGAGTCTGGATTATCTTACATCAATTGCTGGTTCCTACGTGACCTAAGAACTCCGTTCGGTGGCACGAAAGATAGCGGCCTAGGTCGTGTCGGAGGGGTTCACAGTTGGGAGTTCTATACAGAAATAACTAATATTTGTGTGAAGCTATAATAGAAAAGCGGAAGCGCCCGTTTAGCGACGTATAAACTGGAGCTAGACAATGATGCACAATAAGAAGCTAACCGAAAAAATTCCGGTTAGCTTTTATAATTATCTGTAATTAATAAACTGCACATCAATCGGTAAATCTGCACCTCTTATGGCAGCAATAACTTGTTGGAGATCATCTCTGCTTTTTCCGGATACGCGGATTTGATCATCTTGGATTTGTGACTTTACTTTAATTTTTAAGTCTTTAATGATCGAATTAATTTTCTTAGCGTTGTCCTTGTCAATTCCTTGTACAAGCTTAGCCCGTTGGCGAACAGTACCGCCGGATGCTGGCTCGACTTTTCCGTAGTCGAGGTTTTTCGTTGGAACATTTCTTTTAATTAATTTACTGACAAGAACGTCTTTTAATTGTTCCAGCTTGTATTCATCATCAGAGATGAGGACGAGTTCCTCTTTTTCAAGAGAAATATCACTTTTACTTCCTTTAAAATCATAACGTGTTCCAATTTCCTTAAGTGCCATTGTAACTGCATTTGATACTTCTTGGGCGTCTACCTTTGATACTATATCAAAAGAACTTTCAGATGCCATTTTCATCCCTCCAGAATTTTGCCGATTTGCTTTTATTTTCTATTAAATGTTGGTAAAATGCAACATAATGGATAATGTAGTGAATTTATTTTAAGGAAAGAAAGCAGGGAAAATGATGGGCAACATGATGCCGGGAACAATTACGACTTTAAAGGTATCTCATGAATCACCGTTTGGTTATTTTCTAGAAAGTGGTGAACAAGAGGAGGATATTTTGCTTCACCATAATGAGATGACTCGTGATGAATTACGTGAAGATGAGGAAGTAGAAGTATTTTTATTTCAAGACCGTCAAGGCAGGCTAACGGCAACAATGACGATACCTTCCATTACAATACATACGTTTGGTTGGGCCAAGGTTGAAGAAGTTAAACGTGGAATGGGTGTATTTGTTAATATTGGCATTGATAAAGCAATGCTGTTATCCAAAGATGATTTACCACCGCTTGAAGAAGTTTGGCCACAGATTGATGATGAAATTTATTGTACATTGGAAATTGGTCACAATGGGCGTTTGTTTGTCAGACTTGCCAAGGAAGCAGATTTTTGGGATATTGCAAAAAGTGCAGACAAATCATTATTTAATAAAAATGTAACTGGCCGAATTTATCGGACTTTATATGCAGGGTCATTTATTTTTACAGAGGATGGTTATCTTGGCTTTATTCATGAAAGCGAACGGAATGAAGAGCCGCGGATTGGCGAGAAGGTAACTGGGCGTGTTATTGATATTAAAGAGGATGGCACCATTAATGTATCGCTGTTGCCAAGAAAGCATGAGGCAATGGGCGATGACGCCGAAAAAATATATGCCTATATGGAAACTAGGAACGGGGCGATGCCTTACTGGGATAAAAGCCAGCCAGAAGATATTGAAGCAAGGTTTGGTATGAGTAAAGGAGCCTTCAAGCGTGCACTTGGAAAGCTGATGAAGGAAGGAAAGGTATACCAAGAAAACGGCTGGACGTATTTTAAAAAAGAACAGTAAAAAATAATCAGTGGGTGTATAAAACCCACTGATTTCATTTTGTCTACAAATGATTCGTTTCCTTTGAAAACTGGTTTTTGCCAGCTTGACGATTTTTCTCAATCATTTCGTTTTTCTTTTGGCGCTGTGCGTTTCTGTCTACTGGTTTTTTATCATTATCTTTTTCAATTGAATTCCACGGCTGCATGAATATTCGCTCCTTCCATTTTCGTTCAAGCCTTATTTTTTGCTAAAATAGGAAGGTTTATGCCTTAGTTAAGCTTATTCAAAAAGAAAATTGCGATTGTTCCTGGGCCGGAATGGGCTCCAATCGAGCAACCAACTGTATGAATAAGAAACTCCTCTGTACCAAATTCTTCTTTAATTAAGTCACGCATTGCTTCGGCTGTTTCAAGGTCATCACCATGACTGATGGCTACAAGTTGATTATTTAATCCGTCACCGCGTTCTTTCATAATCTCAACGATGCGTTTGAGGACCTTTTTTCGGCCTTTTATTTTTTCCAAAGGAGCCAGTTTTCCATTCTCAACATTTAAAATTGGCTTTATATTAAGTAAGCCTCCAACAAAGGCAGAGGTTTTACTCACCCGTCCACCGCGATATAAATATTCCAATGAATCTACTGTAAATAAATGCTCCATATGGGTACAGTAAAATTCAATTTCAGACAGGATTTCATCTTTTGATTTTCCTTCCTGTGCTAATTCGGCCGCTTTTTTTACGATTAAACCATAGCCGAGTGAGGCGGCTTTTGTGTCAATAATCGTTAAATCAAAATTTGGATATTTTTCTAATACATCATCTTTTACAAGCGTAGAGGTTTGATATGTACCGGAAAGCTCAGAAGAAAATGCGATATAGATACAGGTTTCATTCTTTTCGGCATATTTTAGGAACGCTTCCTCAAACCTTGCAGGTGGAACCTGTGCCGTTTTTGGCGCCTTTCCATTGCGCATCTCGTCATATAATTCTTTTGGTTGAATGGTTTCTAAATCATAGAATTGTTGATCATCTATCTGAACTACTAGTGGCAGTAAATCTATATTTAGTGATTCGAATAGCTCTAAGGGTAAATCACAAGCACTGTCAGCGAGAATTTTTACACTCATTGGAATCTTTCCTCTCAGAAATATTTTCCTTTCTCTTCTTATTGTACGTTTTACACGCCATAATTTCAATTTTTGTAATGAATCGTAAGACATATGGAAACATTGGTAATACGTGAAAGTATTTAAAAAATTTAGGGACGGAGGTAACACTGTGCTTTGGCTGGAAATGAAAAAATTACTTGTTGTATTAGCAGGTGCAATGTTAACGGCAGCTGGTTTAAATTTATTTTTAATTCCCGCAAATGTATATTCTAGTGGCTTTGCCGGTATTGCCCAGCTCTTATCTAGTATATTGACACAGTATACACCTATAACTATTTCTACGGGAATTCTCTTATTCCTCTTAAACGTTCCAGTAACGATTTTAGGGTGGATGAAAGTTGGGAAATCCTTTACCCTCTACAGTTTTATTAGTGTAGCGGCAACGACTTTTTTCCTAGAAATCATTCCCGTTTATCCTTTATCTGAGGATATCCTTTTAAATGCGGTGTTTGGTGGAGTAATCTTAGCTGTTGGTGTTGGTTTTACGTTAAGATGGGGTGCTTCTACGGGTGGGGTTGATATTATTGCTATGTACCTATCAAGAATGAAGGATAAGCCTGTAGGCACCTATATTTTTGCTTTGAATGCCGTTATAATTATAATGGCCGGGTTATTATATGGTTGGGAAAAAGCGTTATATACATTAGTTACGCTTTATGTAACGACACGTATCATTGATACGATACATACAAGGCATGAAAAAGTGACTGCCATGATTATCACAAATAAAGGGGAAGAACTTACAAAAGCGATTCATGAAAGGTTGGTAAGAGGAATAACATCAATTCCTGCTAGAGGATCCTATTCAAAGGAACAGAAAGAAATGTTGGTTATTGTGATTACGAGGTATGAGTTATTTGATTTAGAAAGAATAATTAGAACTGTAGATCCTAAAGCATTTACTAATATTGTTGAAACAGCAGGAATTTTTGGGTTCTTTCGTAAAGATTAAAGCCTGCATATTTGTGGTAACATGAAACTCTTACGGCATTTGAACGACTAATGTATAAAGACTCTAGAGAGGAGAGAGAAGGGTGAATGTAAAAAAATTAGGATTTTGTATTGTATTTGGTGTGCTAATGATCATGACTGCTTGTGGGACCGGGGACCAGAAAACTGAAAATGGTAATGGGACTGAGAAAATTGAAACACCAGCTAATCAACCAGAAACACGGGAAACAGATACTCCAATCGAAGATTCACAAAATCCACCGAAAGTGAATGATGAACAAAGTGAGTCGACTGCTTTTCGAAATATCTCAGTGTCAGGGGAAAATGGCGAATATGTTGTTAACGGTGAAGCTAGGGTATTTGAAGCGGTATTCTTTTATTCTGTCGAAGAAGGCCATGAGTATTTAATTGAGGAAACAAAAGTAACTGCTGATGAAGGTGCACCTGCTTGGTCTCCTTTTGAATTGAAAATTTCAATTCCAGAAGATCAACTTCCAATAAACGGAACTTTGACATTAGAATTATATGAAAAGAGCGCGAAAGATGGTTCTGTAATCAATGAAACTTTCGTCAAGTTGGAAGAATTCGGCTTCTAAACAATAAAATTCACAAAAAACTCTCATTTATGAGAGTTTTTTTGTTAAATAATTTTTAAAGTTCATGTATAGTAATAAGTAATTATATGATATGAGTTTATCCCTAGGGATAAAGGAGGATTTTGGGATGTTTGGTCAAAAAAGGGAGATAGAACGTTTAAGGGCAGAAAATGCCGAACTGAAAGAAAGATTAAACGATATAGAGAACAATCAATATTCAACAAATGATATTCAGGTTTTATTAGATAGCTTATATCAAGAATTAATAGGTACTGTTGATCAGCATGAAATCGTAAATAACCAACATTATGTATTGGCTGATTTTGTTTCTAAAATAAAAGAACGATTTGATAAAGTTAATTCAATTAGCGCACAATCTAATCAAATTTCTTCAACGATGACAGAAAAAGGACAAGTTCTAATTGAATCAACGACGGAAATGGTAAACAAATCAATCGAAGGTCGCGATTCCGTTAGTAAGGTAGAATCGCTAATTAAACAACTTGGAGAACAGTCGATCGAAACTTCATCAAGCATGACGCAATTAGGGGTCCGCTCAAAAGAAATTGAGGATATCGTGAAAGTAATTACTGATATTGCAGAGCAAACTAATCTGTTGGCTCTAAATGCTTCTATTGAAGCCGCACGTGCTGGTGAGCACGGAAAAGGTTTTGCTGTGGTTGCCAGTGAAGTTCGAAAACTTGCTGAAAACACAGCAAACAGTACAAAAAATATTAGTGAACTAACAAAGAAAATCCAACAAGAGATCGATGCAGCCTTAAAAGCAAATGAAAAAAGTATTATCTTTGTAAGAGAAGGAATCGATTTAAGTACGATAACAACAGAAAAAATCGACGATATCCAAAAAGTAATCGGCTCCGTCCAAGGTGAGGTCAATGACGTCATTCAAACGATTAAAGAACAAAAAGAATATAGTGGCGACGTTATGAAAGAAATTAGTGTTACTACAGATCTTTTTTCAGAAGTAAATGATGCCATTATGAAGCATATAGATGACGCTGAACTTGTCGATCAAAAATTGGCAACTGGAATTAATCAAATAAAACATGCAAAAACAAAGTTCTAAATGTTATTAAACAAAAAAGTACAAGCTCCATCTAGGCGCTTGTACTTTTTTCTAATTAGGAGCCGTTGGAGCTATTTTGCACTCCATCCAATCTTTGTTGGAGTTCTTGAAGCTGCATTTGTTCTGCAGCAGTTGAGTTTGCAAAAGCAGATGAAATTTGATTTTTGGCTTTTTCAATATCATCTAAATTAGAGGTTGTCTCCGCCCAATAAACGGCTTCTTTAGCCATCTGAAAAAGTTTATTTCCCATCCTTAAATGCCCCCAAGTGAAGAATTAACCTGTTCTTCATGTTTTCGCTGTTTTTCTTCAGCTTCCGCTAAGGTAGAATAATAAGGGATTTTTTCATGGTATCGTTGCATCGCATCAGCACTTTGTTGGTAAAAACGTTTTGTTTTACTTTTTTTACTCATAGTTGTTCCCCCTATTCTTGAGTTCAAATTTCAAGATGACTCATCTTTATTTTGAATCAAGATGACGGGATCTATGCTTAGGAAATTTTAAAGAATTTTTCCAAAAATTGAGCCAAACCATCTTCCTCGTTTGAATTGGTGACATCATATGCAGCTGATTTAACTTCATCAATTGCATTCCCCATAGCAACCCCATATTTCGCAAACGTGAGCATTTCAAGATCGTTATCCTCATCACCAAAGGCAATAATCCGTTCTTCAGGAATCTCATACGTGGCCGCAACCTTCTTTACACCAACCGCTTTATTAATACCCGCCTTAATAATTTCAATAATATTCCATGGTGAACCAGAAGTCCGGTGTTCGATATAATTGCCAACTTCTTTTGCGAGATGATGGCGGATAGTGTCAAGTTCTTCTTCCTTTGAATGAATAAGGATGGAAGTTGTTTCAGTTTTTAATTTTTCGCGAACATGACCAATTTCAATTTTTGGAGGGGTACCGAATGTAAGAAATTCCATAATTGCTTCATCATAATTTTGTAAAAAAACTTCATCTTTAACCTGTGCCATAATATTTCTAATATTGTATTTTCCACAGGTATCAATAATTTGTTGGGCTACATTAAGTTCAAGCGGTGAATGGAAAGTACCCCAGGCAGCATCATGTGGATGATGAACATAAGCACCATTATAATTTACGATAGGCGTATCTAACCCCATTTGCTTGTAATATACATGACTTGCACGAAAAGGTCTTCCAGTAGCGATCATTACATGATGGCCAAGTTTACGCACATGATTGATTGTATTCAATGTTCGTTCTGATATTGTTTTATTATCTCTAAGAAGTGTTCCGTCTAAATCAATTGCAATTAAATGTGGTTTCATCCGTGTCAAGTCCTTTCTAGTCAAGGTTAAGAAAGTAGCATCATTGTCTAGCGCAAGCAGCCAGCGCCTAGCAAACTTCAGGCCTCCTCCCTACGATAAGTCAACTAAGAATTGTAACGCAATTCAAGTTTCCTTTATCTCGAGACCGAAGTCCTTCCAGTTTGTACGGCGATGAGCAAGGCGCTTTCGCTTTTCTTATCAGTATATTAAGTTTAGTTTTATTTGAAATTTTTGTCTAGAAAAACACTTTTCCAAAAGGACTTTAAACTTTTAGGGATTAGGAAAAAATGGTAGGATATAATAGTTGATTAACTTTATTCTTTGAGGGAGCCAAGGTATGTTTACAATAAATCATGAAGTGATCGCCGGTGTTCCGACATTACATGTATCTAATCAAAGCTTATTGGATAAAAAGACTCCAGTAGTATTTTTTATCCATGGATTCACAAGTGCAAAAGAGCATAACTTACATTATGCCTACTTGCTAGCAAATGAAGGTTTCCGGGTTTATTTACCGGAGGTTTATTTGCATGGGGAGCGGTTGGACCATTCCAATATTAGTACAGAAAAGATATATTATAAATTCTGGGATATGGTTATCCAAACAATCCACGAATTAAATGAAATTAGAAAAGAGCTAGTAAGAAAAGCGCTTATTGATGAACAGAGAATTGGTTTAGCAGGGTTATCGATGGGTGGAATCATCACGCTTGGTGCCCTAAAACAATACGAATGGATAAAAACAGCGGTCTCCTTAATGGGTTGCCCCGCCTATAAGCAATTCGCAAATGGACTAATCACTGAAATTAAAAGGCAAGGGGAAAAGCTGCCTTTTACAGATGAAGAATTAGAAGAAAAAATCAATGAATTGAAACCATATGATTTATCACTTGAACCGGAAAAGCTTTATAATCGTCCATTATTATTTTGGCATGGCAAAGAGGATTCAGTTGTTCCATATGATTATGCCTATGAGTTTTATGTAAATAATAAAGACCTCTACAAAAATAATCCTGAAAAATTTAAATTCTTGAGTGAACCAAAGGCAGGACACAAGGTTTCAAGAAATGGGGTGCTTGAAACTGTCCAATGGTTTCGCAAATTTTTGTAACTTGATGTAAATCATTTTTATCCGACCTGATTTTTCGGTATACTAAAAGAAATAAGAAAAGCTTAACTTTATTCATTAATGAATAAAGTTAAGGCCTCCGGCGGATGCCTCAGATTTTCAGAGGAAGATTTTCGAGCTAAGATCAAAGACTAAAAACGCCACTTCCTGTGGCAACGTCTTTGTGACCCACTTCCTGTGGGCCTAAAAAATCTGGGTGCAAATACGCCAAGGCGTATTTGATAGAAGGAAAGGTGTTGCGAGAAATGGATAAAGCTTTGGAAGAAAATATTCTTGGCGCATTAGAAAATGTCCTAGACCCTGAACTTGGTGTAGATATTGTTAATTTAGGACTAGTCTACGGTTTGGATATGGATGAAAATGGGGTTTTAACAGTTGAAATGACTTTAACTTCAATGGGTTGTCCGTTAGCAGGCTCAATCGAAGCTAATGTTAGAAATGCTTTAGCAGATTTACCTGAAATAAAGGAAACAATCGTGAAAATTGTTTGGACACCACCTTGGTCTAAGGATAAAATGTCTCGTTATGCCAAGATTGCATTAGGTATTCCAGATTAAGAGCAATTAAGGAGAGAAGAGAGTGGAAAATAAAGTAATTTTGGTGCTTTCTGATCAGCTTGGTCAAGGAGATAAGAATTTAGGGGAAGGTATTTTAGAAACCTTTTTTACTCTTTTAAAACAAAAAGAGCAAAAGCCAAAAGCTATTTTTTGTATGAACCGTGGCGTTTTTACTATGACTGATCAGTCGCTTGTTTCTGTTCACTTGAAAGAACTGGAGAATCAAGGGGTATCAGTCTTAGCATGCAAAACATGTGCAGATTATTATGAGGTTTCAGATAAACTTACGGCTGGAAAAATCAGTGGAATGGATAAGTTTATTGAATTATCTTCGCAATATGAAGTTTTAACATTATCATAATCAATTAAAGAACAACTCTATTTATGGCCGTTTTTTGAATTTTTACTATAAAAAAGCGGCTGCAAATGGAGTTTTTCTGTATATTGATAAAAGTATCAGTGGAAAACGTGAAATTCATCACAGTCATAATATGCCTGTATTATTAGAATAAACTATGTTTAAAGAAACACTCTTAAAAGGAGGCACGGAATGTGCTAGATAAAAGAGATGCAATCGCTGTCCCAGAAGCAGTAAAACAAGTTATGAAATATGCTCCTAAAGGGGAAATCGAATATGTATCAATAGATAAATGTGACCAGCGGTATTTGGGGGACGCAGTCAAGGCTAGTCATGATATTCCCCCATTTGATCGTGCACCATATGACGGTTTTGCCATTCGCGCTGAAGATTCAGTCCATGCTTCTTTAGATAATCCGGTTGAGTTCGAGGTTATTGAAGAGATTGGTGCTGGTTATATCGCAAAGAAAGAAGTCGGTCCTTACCAAGCTGTTCGAATTATGACAGGTGCCTTAATGCCAAAGGAATGCAATGCTGTTGTCATGCTTGAGCTGGCAAAAGACATTGAAAAGGATGGAAAACCGTATATGGTCATCAAACGATCATATAAACCAGGTGATAATGTTTCCTACCAAGGTTCAGAAACGAAAGCCGGGGAAGTACTTGTTCAGGCAGGTCGCAGAATTAATCCGGGTGTTAAGGCATTATTAGCTACATTTGGATATGGTAGAGTTCCAGTTGTAAAAAAACCGGTTGTCGGTTTGTATGCTACCGGGACTGAGCTTCTTGACGTTAATGAACCAATGGAGCCGGGGAAAATTCGTAACAGCAATGCTTACATGATTTCTTCACAGATCAATCGAGTAGGTGCTGAAGCAACATATTACGGTAAACTTGAAGATGACTTTGACACTTGCTTTAAAGCAGTAAAAAAAGCATTGGATGAAGTTGATATTCTCATTACAACCGGCGGTGTTTCAGTTGGAGACTATGATTATGTCCCTGAAATCTATAAAAAGCTAGGGGCTGAAGTCCTGTTTAATAAAATTATGATGAGACCTGGAAGTGTTACAACCGTTGCCCAGCACAATGGTAAACTTTTATTTGGTTTATCCGGTAATCCATCCGCCTGTTTTGTAGGCTTTGAACTTTATGCAAGACCGATCATACGCAGCTGGTTCCATTCACAGAAACCACATATGCAAAAGGTAAAGGCAACGTTAAATAGTGATTTTACAAAAGCAAATCCGTTTACAAGATTCGTAAGAAGTAAATTACTGTTTAATGAGGGAAAATTGTTTGTAGAACCATCCGGCTTGGACAAATCAAACGTTGTAACTTCATTAGTAGATTGTGATTCACTTATCATCTTGCCTGGGGGAACAAGAGGTTTTACAAAGGGTGATGAAGTAGACGTTTTATTATTAGAAGATCAAATAGGCAGTGAGTGGCCGTGGAATTAACCATCCCGGTACTACAGATTGTTGGCTTTCAAAATAGTGGCAAAACAACTTTGCTAACAAAGATAATTGAAGGAATGAGTGCAAGTGGAATAAAGGTTGGTACAATTAAACATCATGGACATGGTGGCCTTCCGGATTCATATGATACGGGCAAGGACACAGCTAAGCATCGGCAAGCTGGTGCAACCGTGACAGGTGTTGAAGGGGCAGGAATGCTCCAGTTACATGCATTTAATGGTGAAGGATGGACGCTCCCTGAGATGTTATCTTTTTATAATAACCTACCACTTGATATAATTTTGATTGAAGGGTTTAAGAGGGAGGTTTTTCCAAAAGTTGTTCTTTTACGGTCGGAGGAGGACGAAGTGCTTTTGGAACAGCTGGAAAATATTCAAGCTGTAATTTCTTGGTACAAACCACTTGAGACAAAAATAGGGAACCAATTTCATATTAATGATGAAAATGATTATCTGAGATGGGTTAAATCCTATTTTGAAAGGATAGATTTGATTGAGTGAACAATTGTTTTTAATAACAAAAGACCCGATTTCGATTGAAGAAGTTACTAACAAAGTAGTACGCCGTGAAGCAGGTGCAATTAATACTTTTATTGGAACGGTTCGTGAATTGACTAAGGGTAAAAAAACGCTTTATCTAGAGTATGATGCCTATCAATCAATGGCTGAGAAAAAGCTGACACAAATCGGTGACGAAATAAAAGAAAAATGGCGTGACGCAGTTGTTGCCATTACCCACCGAATTGGCAGACTTGAAATATCAGATATTGCTGTTGTAATCGCTGTTTCAACTCCACACCGTGCTGATTCGTTTGAAGCAAGCCGATATGCTATTGAGCGAATTAAGGAAATTGTTCCTATTTGGAAAAAGGAACATTGGGAAGATGGCGAATCGTGGATTGGCGATCAACTTGAGAGAAAAGCCTATCCTTCCGGAAAACCTGAAAAGGAGGACTTTGGTAATGATTAATATTTTATTATTTGCCCATCTTGGGGAAGCAATTGGTGAACCCAGCGTTACTTGGACAGAATTGCCGATAACCGTAGGGGATCTGAAACAAAAGATAACTCAAAGGTATAATTTACCGCTTCAATCAGTAATGGTTGCCGTAAATGAAGAATACGCGGAAGATCAACTCGAATTAAAAGCTGGAGATGTAGTAGCATTAATACCACCTGTAAGTGGGGGATGATATCCCCCTTTTCCTTTTGATAAGCAACTTATGTCTATTTAATGTTATTTTTTTATACATTTTTGTTGAATAAATAATTTCTTGTGGAAAACAGGACAATTTTTTTTTATAATTAAGAATGAGAATAATTATCATTATCCAAGTGTGGAGGGATGAACCTTGGTTTTATCAGATTTAAAGCAAGGTGAAAAAGCTAGAATAAAAGATTTTTCTATGCTTTCAGATATAGTGAAACGTAGATTAATAGATATGGGTATTTATGAAGGTGTGGAAGTGTGTTTAAAGAGCAATATGCCTTTTGGTGGTCCTTGTATGATTGAAACATATGGTCAATGTGTCGGCATAAGAAGAAATGAAGCCTCAACTATACGAGTGGATAAATCATGATTGAAATAGCCTTATTTGGAAATCCGAACACAGGAAAAACATCACTTTTTAATAGTTTAACAGGTTCCTATGAATACGTAGGAAACTGGAGCGGAGTAACCGTTGAGAAAAAGGTTGGTTTACTTCGCAACAAACAAGGACATCTCATTGATCTTCCTGGTATCTATTCTTTAAACCCTCTTTCAAAGGATGAGAGGGTCGTTACTGACTTTTTGCTTCACGAATCTTTTACAGAGGTATTAAATATTGTCGATGCTTCACAGCTTGAACGGAATCTACATTTAACGGTTCAATTATTAGAATTCGGCAAGCCGTTGATCATCGGTTTAAATATGATGGATGTTGCCAAAAATCGAGGCATCGATATAAATGAAAGATTATTGGGCGACCTATTAGGAGTCCGAATTGTTCCAATTATTGCCCGTACGGGTAAAGGCTGCGATGAATTAAGCAAACTTCTTGTTGTAACGTCAACCCAAAGAAAAGAACCGCTCAATTTGTATTATGGTTCTGCAATTGAAAAAGGGATTGATAAACTTTCTCAATTAGTTGTTGGGAAGAAAAAATCAATTATAGAGCAATTGCCACCGTTAAGATGGTTAGCCCTACAGTTCTACGAAGGAAACAAGGTTGTTTTCGACTATTTACAGAAATTTATTTCTAGTGAAGAGTTGGAACAATTACTTCTCGAAACAGAAGCAAAACTTATTGAAAAAAATGAAGGCAAATCCTTGCATCAGGCAATTTACAATGTAAGAAGAGAGTTCATTGACAAAATCATTGATGGTGTAGCAAAACGAAATAAAGCTGATAAGCTTCCGCTCACTGAAAGAATTGATTTGATCGTAACCCATAAAATTTTAGGAATTCCGATTTTTCTATTCTTCATGTATTTAATGTTTATGCTTACTTTTAACTGGCTAGGCTTTCCGTTATCAGATGCACTTGATGCGTTCTTCTCAGGACCATTAACTGAATGGCTTACTGCTGGCTTAGTAAGTATTGGAGCTTCTGATTTTATACAATCGCTTATATTGGAAGGAATCGTCGCAGGTGTGGGAGGCGTCTTGGTGTTTGTCCCACAAATTTTTATTTTGTTTTTCTTCATATCGTTTTTAGAGGATTCAGGTTATATGGCACGGGTCGCATTAGTAATGGACCGTCTTATGGAATCAGTCGGGTTAAATGGTAAATCATTTATTCCGATGATTATTGGATTTGGCTGTAATGTACCGGGTGTCATGGCGGCAAGAACGATTGAACAGCCGAAGGAAAGATTATTAACAATATTATTGACTCCTTTAATGTCATGTTCAGCACGTTTGCCTGTGTATGCATTGTTTGTTGGTGCGTTTTTCGCCGCAAATCAGGCATTTGTTGTACTAGCACTCTATGTATTAGGAATTGTCATGGCACTTATTTTAGCTAAAATATTTTCTTCAACAATATTAAAAAGTGAAACATCGGTATTTGTAATCGAACTTCCCCCATATCGTGTTCCACAGTTTCAGACATTGGCACGAAGCACTTGGGATAAAGGGAAAGGATTTGTTCGTAAAGCCGGAACATTCATTTTTGCAGGTTCAGTTGTAATTTGGTTGTTATCTTATGCAGGTCCTCATGGCTTAGCGGTAGAAATGGACGATAGCTTTCTTGCTATGATTGGCAGCGTGTTTGCACCACTGTTAGCTCCAATTGGCTTCGGCACTTGGCAGGCGGGTGCATCATTATTAACGGGTTTCTTTGCTAAAGAAGTTGTTGTATCAACGATGAATATTATTTATCATGTACCGGATGTTGATTCGTTACAAGGGATGCTAGCAGGTGCTTATACACCACTTTCTGCTTTTACATTCATGGCGTTTGTTCTGTTATATGTACCATGTTTGGCAACGACAGCAACTATTCAAAAAGAAACCGGATCAGTGAAATGGACATTATTTGCGATCGGATACGCACTTGTATTAGCTTATGTATTATGTTTAATCATATATCAGGTGGGTCGTGCGCTTGGATATGCTTAAAGATTGATTCAGCCGGAAATCTTGCGTTTTTTCGGCTGATATTCTTATAGAAGGGCGGGGAATTCCGTGTTGGCAAGTATAATCATCGGTGCTGCAATTTTTGGTTACGCCGGTTGGGCATTAATAAAATATATTAAAAACAGTAAAAAAGGAAAATGTGCAGGCTGTGCTATTGAAAATTCATGTCAGACTAAAGATAAGTGTATTTGATTAGAAAAGCGCAAGCACCCGTTTAGCGAAGTTTACTAGTCGCTGGGTGCTGGAGCTAGACAATTATGCGCAAAATGCATACTTTCTTAACCATTTAAAAAAGGATGCCCTATTAATAGGACATCCTTTGACATTTAGCAGTTATTATCTTTTAACAACGTTAGCAGCTTGAGGTCCGCGGTTGCCTTCAACGATTTCGAATTCAACGTTTTGACCTTCTTCTAATGATTTGAAGCCTTCGCCTTGAATAGCTGAGAAATGAACGAATACGTCGTCTCCGCCTTCAACTTCGATAAATCCAAAACCTTTTTCTGCATTAAACCATTTTACTTTACCAGTTTGCATGTGTTTGCCTCCTAAAATTCCTTGCACTTCGATATGTGCTTTGTAATCTTGAACCATTACGACTTACATAAATTCTAAATAACGATTTTCTCATCGCGAGACAGAACACAGCTGAATTACTAATGATCATTTCATTATTGCTTAAACCTATATATGAAGTAAACGGTCTATTATAGAATACCACTAGACCCATTCAATGTCAAATACTTTAAGAAAGCCCTTTCATAATATTTGGAATATTGTATTATTGCTCATAAAGGATATTTCCCGTCTGAGTGACATCGTATCCTAACGCCAAAAGCTCTTCTTTAAATTTATGGGACTGAAGAATTTCGGTAACTAGTTCGATTAATTCTTTGTTATGTTCGGTTTTTAAAATAACGATATCATATCGTTCTTTAACTAATGGTACAAAATCAATTCCGGCTATTTGGGCAGCTTTTTCAATCCCAACTGCCAAATCAACATCACCTTTTGCGACCATTCCAGCCACACCAAGGTGAGAGTTTTCCTCTTGTAAATAGCCATTAATCTCAGATTCTTCAATATTATGAACCCTCAACATTTCATCTACAAGTATTCTTGCACCGGAGCCTTTTTCCCGATTAACAAACTTTAATTTTTGATTATTTTTTAGATCTTCCCAAGTTCGGATATTATATGGATTTCCCTTTTTTACATAAAAACCAGCCAAACGAGAGATAAGATTTAAAACGATAAAATGATGGCTGACTAGGATTTTTCGAATATAAGGAATATTGTATTCTGCCGTATCCCCGTCAATTAGATGGGTGCTGACAATATCCGCTTCACCTTTGTACATTGAAAATAAACTATCTAGACTACCAACATAGGAGCGCAATGGGCGGTATAGATTGGACCTTTTTTCAATCTGTTTGCCCAAAATATCTAGGCACATATCCTGTCCACTTATAATGATCGAACGTGGTGCATTGTTTAAAGTCGGGTCCTGTTTTAGTGTAGCCGCAAGATCATTCGAAATCGAATGCAGTTGCTCCTCATGGGGTGGAAGACCTTTAGCTTTTCTTTTATAGTTTTCAAGGTCAGAGGCATCTACTCGCATTTGCCGACCGACTCGGTAAGACTTTAATTCCCCTTTTTTGATTAAATCGTAAACAGTTAATTTTGATACTTTTAATATTTGTGAAATTTCTTCCGTCGTATAAGATTCATTTTTCATTACCTTCCTCCACCTAAGAAAAATTAGAGTTCATTAACTATCCATATTTTATCATTTACAAGCTCAAAATAACTAATTATAATTATAATCAAATTAGTTATAACTATTTATAACTAGATATAATTATTTATAATTAAAGCCAAAAGGAGGTTTCACCATGGAGAAAAGAATATCAATTGGTTTTCTAGTTTTGTTGTTTATTATGATATTATCAGTAGGATGCAGCCAAAATAATGGAGCAAATAATTCTTCACAGCAGCAGAATGCGGAAGAACCAAAGCAAGAGACACTAAAGCCTGAAGAAAAACAAACTGAATTAATGATATCAGCAGCAGCGAGTTTAACAGATGCCTTAAATGAAATGAAACAAGTATATGAAAATGAGCATAGCTCTGTTAAACTGGCATTCAATTTTGGGGGCTCAGGTAAATTGGCTACACAAATTGAACAGGGAGCGCCAACTGATCTTTTTTTATCAGCTGATCAAAAATCAATGGATAATTTGGAAGAGAAATCTTTAATTACTGTTGATTCAAGAGCGGACTTCACTGGGAACAAAATTGTCCTAGTTGGAGAAAAAAATAATGGGATAACAATTCCTTCATTCAAAGATATCGACCCTAGCAAATTATCTCAAATAGCTATTGGTGAGCCAGAAAGTGTCCCGGCCGGAAAATATGCTAAAGAGGCACTAGAGGCTCTTGGAAAATGGGACGAAGTACAAGCAAAGTTAGTCTATGCGAAAGATGTACGTCAAGTGTTAACATATGTTGAATCAGGGAATGCAGATGTTGGTTTCGTTTATTCAAGTGATGCTTTAACATCAGATAAAGTAAAAGTATTAGCTGAAGCTGATGCAACATTACATACTCCAATTATTTATCCGGCAGCAATCATTGCTGATAGTGAAAATCAAGAAGAAGCACAGCAGTTTATTGATTACTTACTAAGTGAAGACGGACAAAGTATTTTGAAGAAATATGGTTTTGTTAAATAAAGCAGATCAAAAAGGGTGCTGATACAATTGAATTATTCTCCGTTGCTACTTTCCTTAAAAATATCAAGTATCTCCACCATTATTGTATTTTTTTTAGGTCTGGTTGTGTCAAGATTTTTATCGCGTCGCAACTTCTTTGGGAAGAGTGTAATTGAATCTGTACTTCTTTTACCCTTAGTACTTCCGCCGACCGTTGTCGGTTTTGGCTTGCTCTTATTATTTGGAAAAAATGGGCTGATAGGAAGGCTGTTACTGGACTGGTTTGATATCCAGATCGTGTTTACTTGGTTGGGTGCTGTCATTGCCGCCATTGTTGTATCGTTCCCACTTATGTATCAAAGTGCGTCAGCAGCCTTTCAAAATTATGACCGGAATTTAGAAAATGCTGCTTTGACGATGGGGGCATCCAAGTGGAAGGTGTTTTGGACGATCGTCTTTCCGCTGGCATGGCCAGGGCTGTTATCAGGGCTTGTATTGGCATTTGCAAGGGGATTAGGTGAGTTCGGGGCTACGCTAATGATTGCCGGCTATATACCAAATAAAACGGATACGATCCCAATGGCGATCTATTTTGCAGTAGAATCGGGACAAACGGAGGTAGCCCAGTTTTGGGTCATCATCATCGTTGCTCTTGGATTCAGCACAATTATGTGGCTAAATTGGTGGAGTAAGCGAAATATAATGAAGTACGCATCTAAAGAGTAGGAAGGTGGGTATCGATGTTAACAATTCAAATTAAAAAAAAGCTTGCCCATTTTACAGTTGATGTTGATTTACATATTAATAAGGAAATTGCCATATTGTTTGGCCCATCCGGTTCAGGTAAAACAACAATTTTAAATTGCGTTGCAGGATTGGCGCAGCCAGATTATGGCTCGATCGTAAGTAATGGAGTCGACTTTTTTCACTCTGCCGGTAAGCCGCTTCCCGTACAAAATCGGAATGTTGGCTACCTTTTTCAGGATTACGCCTTATTCCCCCATATGACGGTTTGGAAGAATATTGCCTATGGTATGAAAAACACGGAATTAACGGAACAAATCATTGATGTTTTAAATATAAGACATTTGTTAAATAAATACCCGAGAGAAATTTCGGGTGGGGAGAAACAAAGAGTTGCGTTAACAAGGGCTTTAGCCACAGAACCATCCCTCTTATTGCTTGATGAACCATTTTCAGCATTGGATTATGAAACACGCTTGCAGTGCCATGAAGAGCTTCTTCGTCTTCATGAATTATGGGGAATTCCGATATTAATGGTCACACATGATCTCCAGGAAGCAAGAAAATTAGGAGAGCGCATCTTCTATATAAAGGAAGGAAAAATAGAAAAGGTAGTTCAGGCCCAAGTTGGCTGAACTACCTTTTTAAGTCTGTGCATAATTAATTGTCTAGTTCCAGCGCTCAGCGCCTAGTGGATTTCGCTAAGCAAGGCGCTTACGATTTTCGTATTGTAATTTGAAAACTGCCATCTTCCAATTCAATCGTTTCATGCTTATAGCCCCGTCCATCTAATTCCTCGTATAGGAACATTGGACGGCGATCGTTATTTATAATCAGTTCTTCACCCTCAGGCAATTCATCAAGTGCTGCCAGTGTTCTCATCATTGGTTGTGGTGGTTCAAGTCCACGATTATCAAGCTTCATAAGAATTCTCCTTACTGTTTAACAAAAGTTATTTTCCAGTAGTCTTCTTCGATCTCTTCAGCTTCGTTAGAGAAACCTTTTGAGCTAAATACACCTAATAATGGTGTTGGTTTAAATGGTGCATGTAAAATAAATGTATCACCAGTTGAATCCAAACCCTCAATAGCCTTCATTATTTTTTGAAATGGTTCTTGTTTATTTTTTAGATCCTCACGTACGTCTAGTTCTACAACTTTACTCATCTTCATCACTCCAATTTTTTCTATGAAATATCGCTAAACGGGTGCTTCCGCTTTTCTTCATTGTCTAGCTTCAGCACCCAGCGACTCGTAAACTTCGCCCACCTCCCTACGATAAGTCAACATCGGCTCACAAGTTCGCCGTGTTTCCTTTATCTCAGTCGATGGGCTCCAGTTTATACGTCGCTAAACGGGTGCTTCCGCTTTTCTATTTATCTTCTTCCTAACCAATCTTTTGCACGGTCGCTCATTAGCTCAGGAGACCAAGCTGGCTCCCATACTAACTGAACGTTAACCTCATTCACTTCTTCCATAGCTTCAAGGACATATCTTGCACCACTTGTAATACTGTCATGTAGCGGGCAGCCAGGCGTTGTTAACGTCATTTTGATATTTACGTTATTTTCTTCGTCAATATTTATATCGTAAATTAAGCCTAAATCAACAATGTTTAGTCCTAATTCAGGGTCGATAACAGTTTCTAATTCTTTTAGGATTTTTTCTTTTAATTCCATGGTAAACTCCTCCAATATCGTTATTTTTTAAGGATACTAACTACAGTCGCGCTAAAAACAACGGTTGTGACAGCAAACAATGATTGTACAAACATATACAGGCCTGCTAGTTTAAAGCTGAATGAAACAGCAAACCCTGCAAAGCAGATTAAACATAAAATAAATAAAATGGTTCCAAGCTTTTCATTCATAAGTTGTTTTAAGGTTGGTACATTAGGCTGTCCCATTTCCTTGCTGTATTTATAGGTCCACCATAAAAAAGGGACAATTTTATATAAATAACCCATAATGCTGAATACAATCCAACCCATAATATATAAATAGATAATAACTCCAAATAAATAAGGAGAAATTGAAATGAATGACGAAATCAAAGCAACCAAGTGCATAATCCAGCCAATTATAATGGCCACTAAAGAAAAGGTAAAAGGCTTATCTAAATTTTTCTTTAGACGTTTTTTAATAATTTGTTTAATATGCCAGACAAAAAGAGAAAATGAAATAAATAACAACATCATTCCCAATTGAAAGAGAATCGATCGGTTGGTCCAAAATGATAAAATGCTCGAAAGTAAGCCGAAAATATAAAGAAAATAAATCGGCTTGCTTAATTTCATTGAAAAGCCATGTGCTAATGAAAACATTGGCACCATTTTATAGGAAAACCCGAATATTAGCAGCGAAAACCATCCTGCAATTCCTAGAATGATATGGGTTTTCAACAATGCGACATGATTGGCTAATGGAAGATGGCCACTAACACTTGCTGCGAGAAAAATACCAAACAAAATTGTCAGCAGCAAACAAACTAAGGCAGTGCCAACCAAAGCGGTTAGGATATTCTTTTCCGTCTGCTTTTTCATAGTCATTGCCATTTGATAGAGAAACATTAATACACCAATCAACGTAATAAACCCTGTTATCATTGTGAGTTTAGGGGAAAATGCCAGTGATAATGCAAATCCGGTTATTCCAATGGCTGTAATCCAAAATTGAATAAACCCAAATGTTTCATTCCAAATCGGCGTTAAAAAAGCAACGGGTACCAATTGATACATTGCCCCCATGGCGACCATCAGTGCCCAACCTAATACTAATAAATGGGCAACCATCCATAAAGGTGGGATTCGAAAGGCCCCATTTGTTAGAAAATCGCCGCTGAAAATTAATATAATTTGCGAGGCGGAAAAGGCCAGTAAACTATAAATAATAAAAGAAAAAGGTAACTTAATATTTGTTTCAGTCTTTGACAGACCTGGCATCATGTTCATGTGATTAACCCCCGAACAATTAATGTTTTGTGCCATATCTCTATGATAACCATTTTCAATACTGTTTTAAGTGATTTAAATCACAATCTATAAAACAAAACTTCACATAAAAAAAGAGCCGCCTCAAAAGTGAAGATTCCTTTGAGACAACCCTTATTATTTACAAAACTGTATTCATTTATTGGTTAAAATAATTCGTTTTCGAGTTTATCTGTTTCAACGATATAATAACCTTCTTCGGTAGAGTCAATAAGATGTTTTTTCTTAAGCTGGTTTAAAGTACGGCTTACGGTTTCGCGGGAGCTTCCGATCATGTTTGCCAATTCGCGATTTGTAAAGTGGGTAGTGATTAAAAATTTAGATTTTCCATCCTCCAGTTTTTGTCCATGCGATTTTGACAAGCGCAGTAATAACTTTAGAATTTGCTCATACGTATTTGATAAAATTTGTTCCTCAAGACGGTTTTGCAAATCAATAATTTTTTCCCCGAGCACTCTAAATACCTTAATACTTACTTCAGGATATTTAATCAGGATTTCTTCAAAGTTGGAAATAGGGATGATGATTAGGGTAGTTGGTTCAATAACCTCTGCATGAGCCGGAAATTCACCTTTTCGAAAAAAGCCGACATGGGGAAACATATCTCCTTCCTTTAAAATGGACACAATTTGTTCACGTCCGTTGAAATCAGTTTTATAAATTTTGACTTTTCCTTGATGGATAAAAAAGACCCGGTCTTGCGTATCCCCCTGCATAAACACGTGGATTTTTGGTTCATATAGACGTGTTTGCGAAATATCAATGATCTGCTGCAGCTCTTCACCCGTTAATTCACGAAATATTGGAACATTATGTAGTAGTTGTTTTATGGATGTTTGGGGTAACATTTTCGTTCACCTCTTTTTTTTATGGCTTCCTATATAACAATTCTAACAAACTTCTGGATAATTAAAAACATATTAAAGGTAGATAATTTGTAGATATTTGTTACTGTATTGTTAAATCTCATATCAGTGTGATAAACATCACATAACCTGAAAAGTTTTACCTGTAAAATAATGAAAGAGTCTTTATAGTATAAGGAGTGTGGTTCACGTGTTTAATCGTGATTATGATAAAGATCCATTTATTGTTATATGGGAGTTAACAAGAGCTTGCCAGCTTAAGTGTCTGCACTGCCGTGCGGAAGCGCAATACAAACGGGACCCTCGTGAGCTTTCTTTTGAGGAAGGAAAGAATTTAATAGATCAAATTTATGAAATGGACAATCCTATGCTAGTATTTACGGGTGGGGACCCATTGATGCGTGAGGATGTTTATGACATTGCTGATTATGCTATCAAGAAGGGTGTCCGTGTATCAATGACACCAAGTGCAACGCCGAACGTAACGAAAGAGGCTATTGAGAAAGCAAAGGAAGTTGGACTTGCAAGATGGGCATTCAGTATTGATGGACCAACTGCTGAAATTCATGATCATTTCCGTGGAGTTAGCGGCTCATTTGATTTAACGATGAAGGCAATCAAGTATTTACATGAGCTTGAAATTCCAATTCAAATCAATACAGTTATCTCAAGATACAATATCGATGTACTAGATGATATGGCAAAATTGGTGGAAGATTTAGATTGTGTTCTTTGGAGCGTCTTTTTCCTTGTTCCAACAGGAAGAGGCCAAGAATCAGATATGATCTCACCGGTTCAGCATGAACAAGTATTTACATGGCTTTATAATTTAAGTAAACGTGTTAAATTCGATATTAAAACAACGGCCGCACAGCATTACCGTAGGGTTGTTATTCAAAATAAAATGAGAGAACATGTTGCAAATCACGAAGACATCAACTATGAAGATGCTCTAATGAAGGGTGCAACTGGTACCATTGACGGTTTAGGAAGAGCGCCTAAAGGCGTTAATGATGGAAATGGTTTTGTATTTATCTCTCACGTTGGGGACGTATACCCGAGTGGACTTTTACCTGTAAAAGCCGGAAATGTACGTGAAACACCATTAGCTGAAATTTATCGTGAATCACCAATTTTCAAATCATTACGCAACCCTGATCTATATAAAGGAAAATGTGGTGTTTGTGAATTCCGCTTTGTTTGTGGTGGTTCAAGATCTAGAGCATATGCAATGACTGGAGATTATTTAGAGAGTGAACCATTCTGCGTTTATATTCCAAAAGCATTACGGAATAAAGAAGGTAAAGAAAGTTTGTCAAAATAAAACAAAAAAAAAGAAAGCTAGCTTTTAGAAAAAGTTGGCTTTCTTTTTTATAAATAATTTTTTTAAAGTGATATTCTTCACTTTTATTTTCTTGTCAATGCATTACTATCATAGTATAAGAATTAGACAATACCGATTAATCAATATTGCATAATTCTGGTGGACAGTTTTCACAATTAATTTCCGTTTTTAAAAACTCTAGATCATGAATGGTGATTTTCCCTTTATTCACGGATATGATTTCATCCTTGCGGAGATCACTTAGCATTCGATTAATACTTTCTCTTGAAGTGCCACAGAAATTGGCTAAATCCTGATTCGTTAATGGGATATTAATTAGAATACTTCCATCTTCACGTTTTACACCGTAGCTGTTTGTCATACGGATTAAAGTAGAATAAAGGGCGCCTTTTTTTCCATGAAGAACGAGATCCCGGAATTTAGTCTGTGTCCTTCTAAAATGGTCGCTCATCCATTTCATAAATTCGTAGGCAAGAGAACCGTTTTCGATCAATTGCTGCTCCAGATATTCTTTTTTCAAGACAGCAACCTCACCGCTCTCTAATACTTTTGCATTGAGAAGGTATTTTGCTTCATTTGTAAATAGGGTCAACTCTCCAACAATATCTCCTACTGTGCAAATTCGTAATGTTAACTCTTTGCCATCTTGGGAAATCTTACTAATTTGCACTCTTCCAGAACGGATTATATATAATTCTGTTGCTGGCATTCCTTCCTGAAATAAAAAGGTACCTTTTTGCATTTTCATTGTATGGTCTAAAGAATTTAACAGTTCTTGAATGGATTCTGGCATGAAAATCTTTTTATTTGGTTGTTGTAGTTCAGGCATTTTAAAACCACCTTTCGACGAAATTCGCCAAAAATCTTCCGCTATATATAAGTTAAAAGGAAAAACGCATTTAAGTCAACAGTTTAATACTGTAATTACTATATTAATGATACTTGAACAATTAGCTTAGAATGTGTGAACAATTTATGAAACTCTTTATTAATGTGATAGAATTCACATTTATTTATTCCACAATAAAGATACAATAATAATCAGTTGGGAGAGTGAATATATGAATGGCCGTCTTAATTTAGTGGATCGTTTTGGACGCAATCATGATTATTTAAGAATTTCAGTAACAGATCGTTGTAATTTAAGATGCCATTATTGTGTGCCTGAGGGTCAACACCAATGTATGGATTTTCCTAAATTATTAACTGATGAAGAAATTGTTCAAATCGTAAATGTCGGTGCAAAGCTCGGAATTAAGAAAATAAGAATCACCGGTGGAGAACCACTTTTACGAAAGAATTTGCCTGAATTAATTAGCCAAATTAAATCCATACCTACTATTGAAGATATAGCCCTAACAACTAACGGAGTTTTTCTTAAAAAATATGGGAAAGAATTAAAAGAAGCAGGTCTTGACCGTGTAAATATAAGCTTGGATTCCCTTGATGAGAAAAAATTTTCCTATATTACAAGAGATGGACATTTAAACGATGTACTAGAGGGAATTCAAACATCGGTTGAATTAGGTTTTAATCCAATTAAAATAAATGCCGTCTTAATGAAAGACTTCAATGTTGATGAAATAGAAGATTTCTTATTATGGACTATTCGTGAACCAATCAATATTCGCTTTATTGAATATATGCCAATTGGACAAACGAATAATGTTTGGAGTAATCAGTATCAGTCATTGGAGATTGTCAAAGAAATAGCGGAACGCATCGGACAATATAATCCGGTAACAACACATAAAAATAGCGGCCCCGCAGACCAATATGCATTTGAAAATGCGAAAGGCACTTTTGGATTGATTCATCCGATTTCATGTAATTTCTGTGACAACTGTAATCGTTTAAGATTAACTGCTGATGGACATTTAAAGCCTTGTCTTTTCTGGCAGGATGAAGTTTCGTTAAGACAGTTCATTGATAATGAGCAGCAATTAATACATGCTTTCAAAAAAGCAATGTTTATCAAACCTGAACGTCACCAAATGGGTGATGAGAATTTTGATTTTGGTAATCCGACAACACGCGTGATGTCCGCCATTGGTGGGTAAATATGTGTGTTAGCAATAAATGTTAAGTTTCTATATCTAACCCCCTTTTTTTAGAGTACTTTTTGTGCTCTATTTTTTTTGGGGGGACAAATAAATAAAGAGGTGGAGTGCATATCCACCTCTTACTGTCTAGCTCCAGCGCTTCCGCTTTTCTAATAATCTGCTGTCTCTATAAACATCTGACAGAAGTCGCACCAATTGTTAATAACAATATTCTTCTCAGTGATCGTAACTAAATCTTGATCTTTTAATTTAGAAAGAACACGGCTCACACTTTCACGGGTTGATCCAATGATGTTGGCCAATTCCTGAATTGATAATGGAAGTTCAATTTTAACTCCACTATTTGTTTTACTTCCGAAATCACGTGCCAATCTTTCGATTGTTTTTACTGTTTTCCCGTATACATCCAATAAAGCGATGTCTCTTAATATGGAAGTAAAGGATCGAAGTTGACCGCCCATAAACCGAATCATTTCAACTGAAAGATCAGGATTGATGGCGATCACATCCTCTAAATCAGATGTTAGTAAAAACAAGACTTCAGCATCAGATATGGTCTGGGCTGTCCCAGGATAATTTGTCCCCGGTTCACAAAATAAGGAAGCTTCAGCAAAAATATCCCCGGATCGTTTTATACAGACGATTAATTCTTTCCCCTGAGGGTTGATCTTTTTGATTTTAACGATTCCGCTTTTCATAAAATAAATAGCTTTAGCTTCATCCGACTCATGAAATATATAATCCCCTTTTTTATAGGAAGCTGTTTTCACCTTAGCAGCAAGGGCATCTAGCAAATGATCAGGTAAATCTTTGAAGAAAATGATTCCCCTTAAAAATTCAGAAAGCATATGTTTGACCTCCTTCTTATTTAAACAAGCAGAACAGAGCTAGTGTCTATGAATCTGATTATAGTTATCATTTTACTGTATTGTTGTGACACTTTTCACAGTATGTACTATTGTTCACACTTAATTCATAATTACTTGTTAAAAAATTTCGTCAAATTTATAAAAATACATTTGATTTTATTTTTATGCAATTATATAATAAATACTAATTTCAAAGAATAAAACTTTATTCAGTTCCATACTGAATAAAGTTTAAGCCTCCGGCGGATGCCTCAGATTTTTAAAGGTAGTTTTTCGAGCAAGCCAGCTCGAAAATATCCGCTGGGCACAAATACGCCAAGGCGTATTTGATTAGATAGGAGGACAAATGATGAGAATAGCAATCGTAGGAGCAACTGGATATGGCGGAGCGGAATTAATTCGGTTATTAAACCATCATCCTGAGGTTGAAATTGTATCTTTGCACTCCTCTTCACAGCAAGGTACACCTTATACTGAGAGTTATCCACATTTACAGGAAATTATCTATAATAAATTAGAAGAAATTAATCCGGAGGAGATGGCTAAAAACGTTGATCTTGTCTTTTTGGCAACACCGTCGGGGATTTCTAGCAAACTATCACCAGAGTTAGTAGCGCAAGGGTTAAAAGTCATTGACCTGTCCGGAGACTTGCGGATTAAAAAGTTAGAAGATTATGAGTTTTGGTATAAAAAGTGCGCTGCTCCAAAGGAAACAATTGATGCCGCCGTTTATGGTTTACCTGAATGGAATAAAGCGGAGATCAAAAAAGCGACCTTAATCGCAAATCCTGGCTGTTATCCAACATCCGTTGAACTAGGGTTAGCGCCATTAGTTCAAAAGGAACTTATAGTAGAAGATTCTATTATAGTTGATGCCAAATCGGCTGTTTCCGGCGCAGGACGTTCCTTATCTGCGATTAGTCATTATACGGAAATGAATGACAATTTTAAAATATATAAAGTAAATCAACATCAACATATACCGGAAATTGAACAGACATTAAAGGGATGGAATGGAAACATCGGGCCGATCACCTTTAGTACACATCTTGTGCCAATGACCAGGGGCATAATGTCTACGATATATGTGAAAGCAAAAAATAAGATGACAATTGACCAGCTTCATGAACTTTATAATGAAGCTTATGAAAATAAACCGTTTGTCAGAGTTCGTCCGAAAGGCGTTTTCCCTTCAACAAAAGAGGTTTATGGTTCAAATTATTGTGATATCGGTTTAGCTTATGATGAAAGAACAGGTCGAATCATGATTGTCTCAGTAATAGATAATCTAGTTAAAGGGGCAGCAGGACAGGCAATCCAAAACTTAAATATTATGATGGGATTAGATGAAAAGACAGGGCTAAATTTTGTTCCTGTTTATCCATGAGAAAAGCGGAAGCGCCCGTCTAGCGACGTAAGGACTGGAGCACATCGACTGAGATAAAGGATATCCGGCGACGAACGAAGAGATTCCTTTGTTGTTGACTTATCGTAGGGAGGTGGGTGAAGTCCACTAGTCGCTGGGCGCTGGAGCTGGACAATTAAAGAGAGCATCTTAAGGAGAGAATGACAGTGATTTTAGAGGGGCGAAGCAATGTGAGCAAAAGATTTAAGAAGGTTGAAAATGGATCTGTCACAAGTCCAAAAGGTTATAGTGCAACGGGGATCTATGCCAATCTTCGTAAAAAAGATAAATTAGACCTAGCTATCATTTTAAGTGAAGTTCCAGCAAGCTGTGCGGCAGTTTATACGCTAAATGCATTTCAAGCAGCACCCTTGAAAATTACAAAAGATAGTATTGCTAAGGAAGGAAAACTTCAAGCAGTTATCTGTAATAGTGGTAATGCCAATGCATGTACAGGAGAACAAGGTGAAAAAGATGCTATAAGAATAAGGAAAGAAGTATCTGAAAAGTTCTCATTAAAAGAACATTATATTGCTGTCGCTTCAACTGGAGTGATCGGTGAATTAATGCCGATGGATAAGATTTCGGCGGGGATTGGACAATTGAGTCCGGTTCCTTCTATAGAAGGTGGCGATCTTTTCAGCAAGGCAATTTTAACAACGGACCTTGTAGCGAAGACAACTTGCTATGAAATCGTGGTTAATGGAAAAACAGTAACGATTGCCGGGGCCGCTAAAGGATCAGGGATGATTCATCCTAATATGGCGACAATGCTAGGCTTTGTGACAACTGATGCTAATATTGAATCTAAAGACCTTCAATATGCCTTAAGTGATATTACGAATAAAACATTTAACCGTATTACGGTTGATGGTGATACATCAACAAATGATATGGTTCTAGTAATGGCAAATGGAATGGCGGAAAATGAATCATTAACAACCGATCATCCTGACTGGGAAGTATTTTATCAAGCATTACAAATGGCCTGTGAAGATTTAGCAAAAGAAATTGCGAGAGATGGAGAAGGAGCTACAAAACTAGTTGAGGTTCAGGTTGAAGGTGCTCTTACCGATGAAGATGCAGGGAAAATTGCAAAAAGTGTAGTAGGATCTTCACTGGTAAAAACAGCCGTATTTGGAGCGGATGCTAACTGGGGCCGAATTATTTGTGCTGTTGGGTATACCGGTGTTGAGGTCAATCCTTCATTAGTAGATGTCTTTATTGGGGACATCCAGATGTTAAAAGCAGGTCAACCCATTCCTTTTTCTGAAGAAGATGCGACTCTTTATTTAAAAGGTAAAGAGGTAGTGATCAAAGTAAATCTTCATATTGGAGAAGGAGAAGGCAAAGCATGGGGTTGTGATTTATCATATGATTATGTACGTATTAATGGAAGCTATCGCTCGTAGCTGAAATTAGGCGTGGATTAAATCGGGGAAGGAAGAACAAATCTTGAACGATATTGTTTTAATAAAATGTGGGGGAAGTACACTCGAACAGTTGAGCAATGACTTTTTTGAAAGTATTGCAGATTTAGTAAAGTTGGGAAAAAAGCCGATCATAGTGCATGGAGGAGGACCTGCGATTGGTCAGATCCTGAACTCCTTAAATATAGAATCCGTATTCGTTGATGGATTAAGAAAAACAACGGCAGAGGTTATGGAAGTTGTTGAAATGGTATTAGCAGGAAAGGTAAACACAACGATCGTTGGAAAGCTTCAAAAAACTGGAGTCAAAACGATAGGTTTAGCTGGTGTGGACGGTCAGCTTTTGAAAGCAAAACCAATCAATTTCGAACAGCTTGGCTATGTAGGTGAAATAGAAAAAGTTAATGGAGATTTTGTTTTAGAGTTAATGGCAATTGGATTTGTTCCAGTAATTGCACCGATTGGTGTTGATGATGAGGACCAAAGATATAATATTAATGCAGATACTGCAGCTGGTGCTGTAGCAAAGGCAATTGGAGCGGAACAGCTTCTATTTGTAACGGATGTTCCAGGTATCCTTAAAGAAGGTCAAATCATTGAGCAAATAACTCCTAAAGAAATTGAATTGTTAATAGAAGATGGAACCATTTACGGAGGTATGATCCCGAAAGTTAAAGCGGCGATTGATTCCTTGACTGGGGACCTGCAGGAAGTAATCATTGTAAATGGAAAAGATACCAAAATTGTTAATGACGGACAAATTATTGGGACAAAAATTGTAAAAGAAAATGTTCCAACATTCTAAAATAGTAGGTGAAAAAAATGGGAGCATTATTTCCAAACTACGGTCGTTGGGAAATTGAAATAGTAGAAGGTCAGGGTACTAAAGTTAAAGATAGCAACGGAAAAGAATACTTAGACTTCGTTACTGGAATTGCAGTATGTAATTTAGGACATAGACCGCCTAAAGTGCAAAAAGCTATAGAGGAGCAGTTAAATAAAGTTTGGCATGTATCCAATCTGTTTCAAGCAAGCCATCAGGAAAAAGTAGCAGCTCTACTCACAGAAAATTCATGCGGTGACTATGTATTCTTCTGTAATAGTGGTGCTGAGGCAAATGAAGCAGCAATCAAAATGGCTAGAAAGCATACAAGAAGAAATAAAATTATTACTTTTGTACAATCTTTTCATGGCAGAACATTTGCGACGATGTGTGCGACAGGACAAGAAAAAATCCATTCAGGATTTGGCACGCTGTTAGAGGAATTTGTTTATTTACCGTACAATGATGAAAAAGCAATTGAAGCTGAAATGGGTGAAGATGTGGCGGCAATCATGCTTGAAGTCATTCAAGGCGAGGGCGGAGTAAATGCTGCTAATGAAGCATTTTTGAAAAAGTGTGAGGAGCTATGTCAAAAGTTTGGTGCTCTATTTATTATAGATGAGGTGCAAACAGGGATTGGCAGAACAGGAAAGGCATTTGCTTATCAACATGCTGGTCTTTCACCGGATATCATTACAACTGCAAAAGGTCTTGGAAGTGGATTCCCAGTAGGTGCAATGATCGGAAAGGCACATTTGAAGGATACATTTAGCCCAGGAACACATGGCTCTACATTTGGTGGAACCCCACTTGCAATGGCTGCAGCCAAGGCTACATTAGATGAAATCTTTCAACCGGCATTTTTGCAATCAGTAAGCGAAAAAGGTGAATATTTAAAAAAACAGTTAAAAGAGCAATTAGCTGACATTCCGTTTGTGAAGGATGTTAAAGGGAAAGGCTTATTGCTTGGTATACAATGTGATCAAGAAGTGGGACCGATTATAGCAGAAATTCATAAGCAAGGTTTACTTGTATTAGTTGCAGGTCCAAAGGTTATCAGATTATTACCACCATTAACTGTCTCTTATGAAGAAATAGACGAGGCTGTTCAAATACTAAAGAATACACTTACAAAATATAGTAGCCTTCCAATCTAAGGCTGCATATTTTTTCGCTAATAATGAATAAAAATACCTTGTATGTAATAAATATACGCCATGGGGGGTGCGGAAGTTTGAAAGGTTATCTAGTTTTGGAAAAAGGGGATCAATTCGAAGGGAACTGGGTTGGTCAAATACCAGCTGAACCGCTTGAAGGTGAGGTAGTATTTTTCACTGGAATGACTGGTTATCAAGAGGTCTTAACAGATCCTTCCTTTAAAGGACAAATCGTTGTATTTACTTATCCGTTAATCGGAAATTATGGGATAAATGAAATTGACTTTGAAAGCGTGATTCCACACGTTTCTGGGGTTATTGTCAGTGAATGTAGTTTAGAAAGTCATCATTATGAGGCAGTTAGTACGTTTAGTGCGTATTTACAAAAGTGGAATATCCCTCTGTTAGCAAATGTTGATACAAGAGCTGTTGTAAAAAGGATTCGTACAACAGGTGTAATGGGTGGGCAGATGGTCGTGGACCCAGAGCAGGCAACTCTTGATCACTATACTCCAATTGAAGAGAAAATGTTAACTAATGGAGTTTCAACGACAAAAATTGAAACGTATGGCACTGGCTTATATCATGTTGTATTGATCGATTTCGGTTATAAAAAATCAATTGTTACTTCTCTTAGCCATGTTGGTTGTAAAGTAACTGTTGTTCCATACAATACTTCATATGAAACAATTAAATCCTTAAAACCGGATGGAATCATGTTGTCAAATGGACCTGGAGATCCAATGCAACTGACATTCTATTTACCTGTTATTAAAAAGTTAGCTTTAAAATATCCAATATTAGCCATTTGCTTAGGACACCAATTACTTGGCCTTGCATTTGGGGCTAATACCAAAAAATTGAAGTTTGGTCATCGTGGAGCGAATCAGCCTGTTATAGATTTAGTAAAGAAAAAAGTGTTTATGACATCACAAAATCACACATTTATTGTTGATGACAGCAGTTTAACAGGAACCGGTTTTTCAGCAACATATTTAAATGTAAATGATAAGTCAGTGGAAGGGATGACTCATGAGAGTCTGCCAATTATCTCAGTTCAATTCCATCCAGAGGCACATCCGGGACCGAGCGACAGTTCTTGGTTATTTACAGATTTTGTTAGCTTGATGAATAGTGTAAGGAGAGAAAAAGTTTATGCCTAAATCAAATGACATCCAGACAGTACTAGTAATCGGATCAGGTCCCATTGTAATCGGGCAGGCAGCAGAGTTTGACTATGCAGGTACACAGGCGTGTTTAGCTTTAAAAGAGGAAGGTTGCCGAGTGATTCTCGTGAATAACAATCCTGCAACCATCATGACAGATGAAGCAAACGCCGATGCTGTTTATTTCGAACCTCTTACAGTGGAGAGCATTGAGAAAATAGTTGTTAAAGAAAAACCGGATGGCATATTAGCGACACTCGGTGGTCAAACAGGCTTAAACCTAGCTTTTTCTCTTCATGAAAAAGGTGTATTAGAAAAATACGGTGTAAAACTATTAGGAACTCCGATTGAGTCCATTAAAAAAGGGGAGGACCGTGAGGCCTTCCGTGAGCTTATGCACGAACTTAATGAACCTGTTCCTGAAAGTGAAATCGTCGAAGATATTGAATCAGCCCTTCATTTTGCTGAAAAGGTTGGTTTTCCAATTATCGTAAGGCCAGCTTATACATTGGGAGGCTTTGGAGGCGGGATTGCCAATGATCATGACGCTTTCATCGATCTTGTTAGAAGCGGCCTTGATGCCAGTCCAATTACACAATGTTTAATTGAAAAAAGCATTGCCGGCTTTAAGGAAATAGAATATGAGGTTATGCGCGATTCAAGTGATACATGTATCACGATTTGTAATATGGAAAATATCGACCCAGTTGGAATCCATACAGGTGATTCAATTGTTGTTGCTCCATCACAGACATTAACAGATGTTGAGTTTCAAATGCTGCGTGCAGCATCTGTTAAAATCATTCGTGCATTAGGGATAATCGGCGGATGCAATATTCAATTCGCATTAGACCCGGTAAGTAAAGATTATTACTTAATTGAAGTAAATCCTCGTGTAAGCCGTTCTTCAGCGCTTGCTTCCAAAGCAACCGGATATCCAATTGCCCGTATCGCTGCGAAATTAAGCCTCGGTTACACATTAGATGAGTTATTAAACCCTGTTACAGGACATACCTATGCCAGCTTCGAACCAGCCTTAGACTATGTTGTCATTAAATTTCCTTGCTGGCCGTTTGACAAATTCCCAGCTGCAAATCGGGTGTTGGGGACGCAAATGAAGGCAACCGGAGAAGTAATGGCAATTGATCGGAATTTAGAAAGTGCGTTACAAAAAGGGGTCCGTTCATTAGAATTAGGCACTGTTGGTTTAAAGCATGCATCGATCGAAAAGCTAAACGAAGAAGTGCTTATGTCGATTGTTAAAAACGCAGATGATCGCCGCTTCTTCGCTATTTTAGAGTTAATTAGAAGAGGCATAGATATAAAAAGTATTGAACAAGAAACAAAAATTAATTCATTTTTCTTAAGCGCATTTAAGCGTTTAATTCAAATGGAGCAGGAAATTGATTCTTATACAGTTGATAAAGTAACAGAAGAGTTTATGAAAAAAGTAAAAAAATATGGATTCTCAGATTCGTATTTGGCAACAGCTTGGAATGTTTCTGAAGCAGACATTCGTGATTTAAGAAAAGGTTTTAACATTTTTGCAGCTTATAAAATGGTAGATACATGTGCGGCTGAATTTGAAGCTAACACGCCATACTATTATTCAAGCTATTTCGGTGAGTGCGAGGTTGAACAAAGCGACAAGAAAAAAGTATGTATTATCGGCTCCGGACCAATTCGTATTGGTCAAGGCATAGAATTTGATTACAGTTCTGTTCACGGTGTTTTAGCCCTCCAAGAAGAAGGCTATGAAACAATTATGATTAATAATAATCCAGAAACTGTCAGCACAGACTATGAAATGGCAGACCGCTTATATTTTGAACCATTAACACTGGAGGATGTCCTAAATGTGCTTGAAGTGGAAGGCACTAACGATGTAATCGTTCAATTTGGCGGACAGACCGCCATTAATCTAGTTTCTCAGTTGGAACAAGCCGGTGTAAACCTTCTTGGAACGAGTGAAGATATAATTGATCAACTGGAAGATCGTGATCGTTTTTATCAGCTTTTACGTAAAGTGGATGTTCCACATATACCAGGTGAAATTGCCGAAAATATAGATGATTTAAAAGAAAAGGCTGCGTTGATTGGATTCCCGATCCTTTTAAGACCATCCTATGTAATTGGCGGTAAAGGGATGATTATTCTTAAGAATGAACAGGAATTAGATCAATTAATAACAGGTCAAACTGAACAAGTATTCCCAATTCTTTTAGATGCTTATGTTGCTGGCAAAGAAGCCGAAGTGGATGTCCTAACGGACGGAGAAGAAATTTTAATACCTACCATCATTGAGCATGTCGAAAAGGCTGGCGTCCATTCAGGAGATAGTACAGCGATTTTACCTTCCATATCAATTTCGGATCATGAAAAAGGGCTAATGGCTGAGTATTCAAAGCGAATTGCGAAGGAACTGAATTTTAAAGGCATCATGAATATTCAATTTGTCCTTTCTGAGGCAAAGGTTTATGTGTTAGAGGTAAATCCGCGTGCAAGTAGAACGGTGCCAATCTTAAGTAAGGTAACAGGCGTACCTGCAATACAAATTGCGACAAAATTATTGCTTGGGAAATATTTAACTGATATTACAGACCAAAAAGGTCTTTTACCTGATCGTCCTTATATCACGATTAAGTATCCTGTATTCTCAACGATCAAGCTTGCCGGCTTAGATCCGGTATTAGGCCCGGAAATGAAATCAACCGGCGAAGGGATTGCGATTGCCGAAACAAAGCAAGAGGCATTTTATAAAGTATTCCACTGGAATGAACAAAAAGCGCACAATAAAAATGAAATCTTCATTGATGACAGTGACTTAGACAACGATTTTATCGAAGCTATTAGCAGCTTAATTAATAAAGCAGGCTTAACAGTTGCAAAAAATAAAGATTATGAAAAATGGGTGCAAAATCCCAAAGCATTAGCATTAATTAGTTTATCTAAAAAGAAAACGGAACAAGAAATTGAAAAACGTCAACTAGCGTTAAAATATCGTCTCCATGTTTTTACAGAATGGGAAACAGTAGAAGGATTTTTACTAGGTATTAGAGAAAGTAGCTTTAGTGTTAATTCGATTCAAGATTGGCTAACGAAAAAAAATATTGAGAAGGAAGTGGTTTAAATGAGCACAACAATGATTGCAGCACCGAAATTGCACGTAGATGATTTGTTAACATTAATTGATTTAACCCAAGACGAAATCGTAGATATAATTAAAACAGCCATTGAGTTAAAAAAGCTGCACAAAGCAGGTCAACACTTAGACGTATTAAAAGGAAAAACGATGGGAATGATTTTTGAAAAATCATCAACCCGTACTCGTGTTTCCTTCGAAGCAGGAATGACTCAATTAGGCGGCCATTCCATCTTCTTAAGCAGTAAAGATACACAGTTGGGAAGAGGAGAGCCTATTTCCGATACGGCACAAGTTCTGTCTGAGTACATCGATATTATTATGATTCGTACTTTTGAGCATGAACGTGTTGTTGAATTAGCAAAACATGCAACGATCCCTGTTATTAATGCCCTAACAGATGATTATCATCCATGTCAGGCCTTAGCAGACTTAATGACAATTTATGAAATTAAAGGAAGCTTAAAAGGGCAAAAGCTTGTATATGTTGGCGATGGCAATAATGTAGCACACTCGTTAATGATAGGCTCCGCTAAAGTTGGCGTGGATTGCATCGTCGCTTGTCCTGATGCCTATCAACCAAAAGCTGAAGTTGTTGAGATTGCCAAAAAGTTTGCTGAGGAAACGGGTGCAACGATCGAAGTAGTCAATGATCCAATTGAAGCTGTTAAAGGCGCTGATTTCATCTATACTGATGTTTGGACAAGTATGGGCTTTGAAGACGAGGCTGCTGAAAGAATACAGACTTTACAACCATACCAAGTGAATGCTAAATTAATGCAATATGCTAAGGATGATTATTCCTTTATGCATTGTTTACCTGCACATCGCGGTGAAGAAGTAACAGCTGATATTATTGATGGCCCACATTCTGTTGTAGTTCAAGAGGCCGGCAACCGACTTCATGTACAAAAAGCGTTAATTTTAGGGTTGCTTAATAAATAATGTTTTATACGAAGGGCTTTCTCAATTAGTTGAGAAGTCCTTTTTGTATTTTCTCCACCTTTATCCATTAATGAGTTTAAAGAAACCGGACATAATAGTAGTGAACCTTAAATTCAAGGAGGTTTTTATAATGGGGCAACCACGTCAATTTCGCGCCGGTCAGAAAGCACCGAATAATGGAATTTATGTTGAAATCGGTGAAACTGGATCAATGGTCCAAAAACCGCAATCAATAAGGCTTGAAGTCGGGGAGCGTTTCCCAGAGAATTCAAACCATAACCGTGTCTGGACGTATAAGAGTAAGTTTAAATAAGAAACACTATCCGCCTGAAGTTCATAGGGCGGATTTTTTTTGTTAAATCGCTTATTTAGTTGAATTTTTCACTGAAAATGCCCTATAATATAAATAGGTCAAAGTTGGTCAAATTATTCGAAAGGTGAGAGGGATTAATATGGATATGAATAAAATGACTGAGAAAACACAAGAAGCCTTAGTCAACTCCCAGTCGTTGGCTGTGAGAAAAGGACACCAGCAAGTAGACGTTGAACATGTATTTTCTTCACTCCTTACCCAAGAGGATGGGATCACTACTAGCATTTTACAAAAATTAAATATTAACCCGGGAACCGTCCAAAAATTAGTCGAGGAAGCTTTAAATAAGCTGCCAAAGGTATCTGGTTCAGGAGTTGAATCAGGTGCTGTTTATATTACACAAAGATTGCAGTCATTATTAGTCCGTGCTGAAGATGAAGCGAGCCGCTTGAAAGATGAGTATATTTCTGTTGAACATTTAATATTGGCTATGACTGACGAAAAACAAACGACAGAAATAGCAAAAATCTTTCAACAAATCGGCTTTGATCGTGCTTCCTTATTAAAGGTGCTTACGGAGGTACGAGGAAATCAACGGGTAACAAGTCCGACTCCGGAAGTCACTTACGATGTTCTTAAAAAATATGGACGTGACTTAGTTGAAGATGTTAAAAAGGGAAAAATCGACCCAGTCATTGGCCGTGATGCTGAAATAAGACGGGTTATTCGGATTTTATCAAGGAAGACAAAAAATAACCCAGTCCTAATTGGGGAGCCGGGGGTAGGTAAAACAGCAATAGTTGAAGGCCTTGCGCAAAGGATCGTTCGCAAAGACGTACCCGAAGGATTAAAGGATAAAACGATTTTTTCATTAGATATGAGCTCCCTTGTAGCTGGCGCCAAATATCGTGGTGAATTTGAAGAACGATTAAAGGCAGTCTTAAATGAGGTTAAAAAGAGCAATGGCAGAATTTTATTATTTATCGATGAGCTTCATACAATTGTAGGAGCTGGTAAATCAGAAGGTGCGATGGATGCCGGCAATATGTTAAAGCCAATGCTTGCTCGTGGGGAACTGCACTGTATTGGTGCCACGACATTGGATGAACATCGAAAATATATTGAAAAGGATCCCGCGCTTGAAAGAAGATTTCAACAGGTGCTTGTAGAAGAACCAACAGTTGAAGATACGATTTCAATCTTACGAGGATTAAAAGAAAGATTTGAAATTCACCATGGGGTTAACATCCATGACCGTGCCCTTGTAACAGCAGCTGTGCTGTCAGACCGTTATATTACGGAACGATTTTTGCCTGATAAAGCTATTGATCTGATTGATGAAGCATGTGCAACGATTCGAACAGAAATTGATTCGATGCCTTCTGAATTAGATGAAGTGACACGTAAGATCATGCAGTTGGAAATCGAGGAAGCCGCCCTAAGTAAAGAAAAGGATCAAGCAAGCCAAGAGCGGTTAGAGGCTTTAAGAAAAGAATTAGCAAATTTCAAAGAAACTGCCCATGTGATGAAAGCGAAATGGGATGAAGAGAAAAAAGAGCTACAAATGATTCAACAGTTAAGGGAACAGCTCGAAGCATTAAGACGTTCACTTGAAGATGCGGAAGCAAAGTATGATTTAAATAAAGCGGCAGAGCTAAGACATGGAAAAATCCCTGCACTTGAAAAGCAATTAAAAGAAAAAGAACAACAATTAATGATGTCAGAAAAAGAAGGCCGACTTCTTCGGGAAGAAGTAACAGAAGAGGAAGTCGCAGAGATTGTCGGCCGTTGGACAGGGATTCCAGTATCGAGACTGGTGGAAGGAGAGCGTGAAAAACTTCTTCGTTTGGATCAAATACTCCATGAACGGGTTATCGGCCAGGATGAGGCTGTACAGCTTGTTGCGGATGCTGTCATTAGGGCTCGTGCAGGTGTGAAAGACCCTAACCGTCCAATCGGTTCTTTCATTTTTCTAGGACCGACAGGGGTTGGTAAAACGGAGCTAGCCAAAGCACTGGCAGAAAGCTTGTTTGATAGTGAAGAGCATATGATTCGGATCGATATGTCCGAATATATGGAAAAGCACGCTGTATCAAGATTGATTGGGGCCCCTCCAGGATATGTTGGCTACGAAGAAGGGGGACAATTAACAGAAGCCGTTAGAAGAAAACCGTATTCCGTTATTTTATTAGATGAAATTGAAAAAGCCCATCCAGAAGTATTCAATATCCTTCTGCAAATGCTTGATGACGGTAGGATTACGGATTCAAAAGGTCGTGTAGTTGATTTTAAAAATACAGTCATTATCATGACATCGAATATTGGATCTGCCCATTTACTAGAAGGATTAACCGATAGTGGACAAATTCAGGAGCCAGTTCGTGAAAAAGTATTGGCTCAACTGCGCCACCATTTCCGTCCTGAATTCTTAAACCGGGTAGATGATACGATTTTGTTTAAGCCTTTAACTGTAAAAGAAATCTCTGGTATTGTCGGTAAACTTGTTAATGAATTACAAGCACGCCTTCAGGATCGTCAAATTAAATTGTCGCTAACGGAGGAAACTAAATTGTTTATTGCTAATGAAGGCTTTGACCCAGTATACGGCGCACGACCATTGAAACGTTTTATTCAACGTTTTATTGAAACAAAAGTAGCTAGGGAAATTATTGCAGGTAATATAATAGACGGTTCCAATGTTGTCATTGATGTTGAAAACGGCGACTTAAAGATAAAGGTCACCGAATAGAATAAAAAGAGGCTGAATCCGTGATTCAGCCTCTTCCTTTTAGTGATGTTCTTGTGGTTCGTTTGGTACGCCTGCTTCACCAAGGAAAATAACGATAATTGAAAATACTGCGCAAAGGAAAACACCTTGCATGAAATTATATGTACCACCCGTCATACTGCTTACTACATATACAAGCATTTGGCTTAATAAAAATGTCCAGAATACAGTCCAAAATATACGCATTACTTATTCACCTCGATTTTAAGCACGTTTGAAATTAATTTTACCATATATTAAGTTAAAAATATAGGTAAATAACCTTTGCTTTTTTTAAATTATGTCATACATTAGAAGTGTATGTACAAGAGTAAAGAGGCGGGGAAAACAATGAATCTCGATCAACATTTTTTTAAAATTAATGATCAATGGAACGTAATTCACCTTCCTGAACGCCCCAATGGCTTTGCTATCTTAATTATCGGTGATCAGAATCATTATGTGGACAAAACGACAAGCTTGTGGATTCAAAATCCAGAACGATTTCAAATGCTTGAAAATTTAAGGGAAAAAGGTTACACGATTTTTTATTCTAATTTATTTGGCAGACATTGGGGGAGTCCAAAGTCAGTTCATCTGTTAAAACAGCTTTATCATTTAGTAATCCGTAGAGAAATTCTAAATGACAAAATTCACGTAATCGCTGAGGGCATGGGTGCTCTGACTGCATTAAGACTAATGAATGAAATGGAACCATCACTTCGATCTGTCTCAATGTTAAGTCCTTGCCTAGATCTTAAAGCTTTTATAAATACCGAAAAAAATAATAAATTATTTTATAAAAGATTACTGAAAGAATTAGCCTTTTCTTATAAGATTGAAGAAAAATATGTTGAATCAGAAATAATCAACAATTTTGATCTTTGTAATTTTACATCTAAAACTCCGGTGAAAATTTGGCACTCTACAAATCGGGTCCTATATTCATTTTCTGATCATAGCCGAAGTTTTGAGAAAATCCGTGAGCAAGAAGGAGCACCAATAGAACTTTCGATACATTTATTTGAAAAAAGATTTCATATTACTTCAAACATTATTTCTTACCTAAAAAGATATGAGCAGGTTTTATGAGAAGGGCGGACAAAGTTCTGTCCTTTTCTTTTTTTATTCTAAAATTAGCAGTCCGGCATAGTTATTAAGTAAAATAGACTTGGAGGGCTTTTCATGAAGAAAGCGATGGTAATTGGTTCACTAGGATTTATCGGCTTTTCCCTTTCTAAACGTCTTTTGGAGGAAGAGTTTGAAGTTATTGGGATTGATCATTTTTCTGAAAAACATGACCAACTTAAAGAGCAAAAGCTGTTGGAAATTGCTAGGAATAGTAATTTAATATATATTAATAATCCAGTTGAAAATCTTATTTTAAAAGAAGTGGCCGAGAGTTGTGATGTCCTATATTATTGCTTACATGACTCAGATATTAATAAAAACAATATAAATAAAAAAATGACAAAAATGAAAGATATTCTTACGAAGGTAATGGACTATTGCAATGAAATTATGTGTAAATTTGTTTATCTTTCATCCTACGAAAGCTTAAATCAACGTAACCCAATAGGTCAAATGAAAATGGAAGAAGAATATGAAATTGAAAATTACAGTAAACTGAACAAAAACTTTTTTTTTCATATTGTGCAGCTTCCTACAGTCTATGGTCCGTGGCAGCCTGATTCGATGACGTTTCAACAATTAATTATGGGAAAGGATTCACCTTCGATCGATCCAATTAGAGAGGATGCTATTTTTGTTGAAGACTTAGTAGAAATTTTATTAGAATTACCAGCAGATTTAGATGTCAATAAAATAATAAAAATTAACAGCAATAGAAAAAATCAGTGGCAAGAAGGGGTAAATCTTATTAAAGGAACTTCAAATCCGAAACAGGAGTCAAGTGAACTTGAGGTAAAGAATGTGAAGGATCAGGAAGTCTATCATAGGCATTTACAAACAACTCTAGAAGAAGGAATCAGACGACAAAAGGAGCATTATAAGTATCTACAAAAACTAAAAGGATTAGGATTAATTTAAAATCCTTTTACATCTTTGTATCTGTTGGGTAAAATAGAAATGTTGGATACATAGATGAAATGGATATAATAGGGAGGGGCTTGTTTTGAAAAAGCTTCTTTTAATTTTGGCAACATTTATACTATTAGTCACTGCTTGTGGACAACCAGCTACCAATCTTTCAACAACAAAGATAGGATTACTTTTACCGGATACAATCAATGAACCAATATGGGGGAATAAAG
Source organism: Schinkia azotoformans (assembly GCF_035811335.1). NCBI lineage: Bacteria > Bacillati > Bacillota > Bacilli > Caryophanales > Bacillaceae > Schinkia > Schinkia azotoformans. The sequence continues at coordinate 94,530 of NZ_JARSMD010000005.1, read as the reverse complement.
GGTATAAAGGCCTATTATTGATACAATCTGCATTAAAGGCTGATGTTTATTATAAAGAAAGTATGAAAACGAGAATGGAAGTAAAGGAAGCGTTGGATGAATTTGAAGAGGAAGGCGTTAACCTTGTATTCGGACATGGGGGTGAGTATGGTCCTTTTTTCGAAGAATTACATAACGACTATCCTGATATGGATTTTGTATATTTTAACGGAAACTTTACAGCTGAAAATGTGACGAGTATTAAATTTGAATCTCATGCAATGGGATTTTTTGGTGGAATGGTTGCAGCAGAAATGAGTAAAACAAAACATATTGGTGTCATTTCAGCTTTTAATTGGCAGCCAGAGGTTGAGGGGTTTGTTAAGGGAGCTGAATATCAAGACCCGAATGTGGTTGTTGATGTTCATTATACGAAGAGCTGGAGCAATAAGGAAAAAGCTTTAAAAGCCTACAGTGAAATGGAAAAGACAGGTGTTGATGTGTTTTATCCTGCCGGTGATTCCTTTAATCTTCCGGTAATTGAAGCTGTAAAAGAGGACGGGCATTATGCAATTGGTTATGTCTCTGATCAATTAGATCTAGGTGAATCAACGGTTCTAACTAGTACGGTTCAACATGTCGAAGGGCTTTACAAACTGATTGCCACTCAATATATTGCCGGCAAGTTTCAGCATGGAATTAAAACCTTTGATTTTGGAGATGATGTTATTTCTTTAGGAGACTTTAGCCCGGAAGTTCCTGATGAACTGAAGGTTGAAGTTAATAAAGCTGTTGAATTATACAAATTAACTGGGGAGTTTCCCGGTAGAAAATAATGAGATGAAGGGGTAAAGATGATGGATCAAGAAAAAAATTTTAAATTTATGCAAATTGCGATGAAGTATTTACCTGAGGCACAAATGATGCTTAAGGAAAAAGGGATGGAAGTAAATATGGATATGATGCAGCCAATGCTCGATGTCCTATTAAAGGTCATGAACGATGCGTATGAGCTTGGAGCATCGGAAGCTAAAGCCGAGTAAAAAGTTTGTTTGAAGGGGTGGACCTAACAGTCGACCTCTTTTGTACATTTCTTTTTATAGACAAGAACTAGTAAGTGTTATAAAATTAGTACCAAGTCATAATATTTGATCATATACCATGATCATAAATTTTGAGAATGCAAAGGGGTTTTGTTAATGAATGCTGGTATAATTGGTATTGGACGTTATCTTCCTGAGAAAATTGTTACAAATGCAGACTTAGAGAAGATTATGGATACTTCAGATGAGTGGATTCAAACAAGAACAGGAATTAAAGAAAGAAGGATTGCTGACGATACAATCAATACTTCACATATGGCTTTTTTTGCTGCTGAAAAAGCAATCGCGAATGCTGGAATTACGGCAGAGGATATCGATTTAATCATTACGGCTACCGTTACACCTGACTCTCCTTTCCCATCCGTTTCATGCTTAGTTCAAGAAAAGCTAGGTGCGAAAAAAGCGGCAGCAATGGATATTGGAGCTGCATGTGCTGGCTTCATGTATGCGATGGTAACAGCTCAGCAATTTATTCAAACAGGAACATACAAAAATGTGCTTGTAATTGGTGTTGAAAAGCTTTCAAAAATTACCGATTGGACTGACCGCAATACAGCAGTATTGTTCGGTGATGGAGCTGCTGCGGCTGTTATAGCGCCGGTATCAGAAGGAAGAGGAATTCTTTCATTTGAGTTAGGTGCAGATGGCGTTGGGGCAAAGCATCTTTATCAGGATGAGTACATTATTATGAATGGCCGTGAAGTCTTTAAATTTGCAGTCCGTCAAATGGGTGAATCAGCTGTCAATGTAATCGAAAAAGCTGGTTTAACGAAGGAAGATGTTGATTTTTTAGTTCCACACCAAGCTAATATTCGAATTATGGAAGCATCTAGACAAAGGCTAGAGCTACCAGAAGAAAAAATGTCAAAAACAGTAGACAAATATGGCAATACATCATCATCCTCTATTCCGATTGCATTAGTTGAGGAAATTGAAAATGGAAAAATAAAAGATGATGATATCATTGTTATGGTCGGTTTTGGCGGCGGTTTAACTTGGGGAGCTATTGCTTTGAGATGGGGCAAATAATTTAGCAGGAATTCGTAAGCAATGATAGAATTATAATAAATTGTACATTTCAATATGAAAGGTGTCATGCGTTTATGGAAAAAAGACGAGTTGTAATAACAGGACTCGGTGCGGTTACACCATGTGGTCTTGATGTAGATACGACTTGGAACAATGTAATCAACGGAGTCTCAGGCGTCAATGAAGTTACACGGGTGGATAAAGAATTATTCCCTGCTAAAGTAGCAGCTGAACTGAAAAACTTCAATCCTGAAGATTTTATGGATAAAAAAGAAGCAAGAAGAATGGACCGTTTCACTCAATATGCACTTGCAGCGGCTTTTATGGCTGTTAAAGATGCTAATTTAGAAATTACCGATGAGAATGCTGAAAGAGTTGGGGTTTGGATTGGCTCTGGTATTGGTGGAATGGAAACCCATGAAGAACAACATAAAAACTTCTTGGAAAAAGGGTACCGCCGTGTAAGTCCTTTTTATGTACCAATGATGATTGCAGATATGGCTGCAGGGCAAGTATCCATTGCCTTAGGTGCAAAGGGTATTAATGCATGTACAACAACTGCATGTGCTTCTGGTGCTAATTCAATCGGTGATGCATTTAAGGTCATACAGCGTGGGGATGCCGACGTTATGATCACAGGTGGAACGGAAGCCCCAATTACGAATATGTCATTTGCTGGTTTCTGTATGGCAAAAGCTTTATCTACAAATCCGGACCCTAAAACGGCAAGTCGTCCATTTGATTTAAATCGTGATGGATTTGTTATGGGAGAAGGAGCAGGCATAGTCGTTCTTGAATCATTAGAAACAGCATTAGCCCGCGGCGCAAAGATTTACGCTGAACTTGTTGGGTACGGAGCAACTGGTGATGCCTACCACATTACTGCACCGGCACCAGGTGGTGAAGGCGGAGCAAGAGCGATGAAACAGGCATTACAGGATGCAGGTTTGCAGCCGGAAGATATTAATTATATTAATGCCCATGGTACAAGTACTGACTATAATGATAAATATGAAACAATGGCAATTAAAGAGGTATTCGGTGAACATGCTTATAAATTAGCAGTAAGCTCAACTAAGTCGGTGACAGGTCACTTATTAGGAGCTGCTGGTGCTGTTGAAGCTATCTTTTCAGTAAAAGCAATTACCGATGGAATCATTCCTCCGACCATGAATCTTGAAACTCCAGATCCTGAATGTGACCTAGACTATGTTCCAAATCAGGCTAGAAAACAGACAGTAAACGCTGTATTAAGTAGCTCACTAGGATTTGGCGGACATAACGTTTCATTAGTCTTCAAAAAATACGAATAATAAAAGCCACCCGAATGGGTGGCTTTTAAAATGTAAAGAAGGTATATCATTGTCTAGCTCCAGCGCCTATCAAACTTCAGGACTCCTCCAGTTTGCTAGGCGATGAGCAAGGCGCTTGCGCTTTTCTATTTAATGCACATCTGCTGCAATTTCACTCATGCTGACTTCATCGTCTGAAACAACCTGTGGTTGTGTAGAAGAGAAAAAGTCCTTTAAAGCTTGTTTGTTTTCTTTGCGGTCAATAGCTAAAACTGAGCCTGCATGGGAATAGCTCTTGTTTTCAAATGAGCCGTCAACAGGTATACGAATCGTTTCGATCTCTTTTGGATTCATTAAAAAGTTTGTTCCTAACGCTAGAATCTTTTTAGAACCGATATTTGTATCAATGTAAGGGATAATGGTTCCCATCATTTTAGGTAATTTGGTTAATCCGTTAATGCTAATCAATTCATCTTTCACAGCCGAAATAACCTGCTGCTGTCTACGAACCCTTCCGAAGTCACTTTCAGCATCATGACGGAAGCGGGCATACTCCAATAATTCCTTCCCGTTAAGCTTTTGTAAACCAGGTTGGAAGTTAATATATAGACCACCTGCACGATCTGTGTATTTCATTCTCTTTTCAACGTCAATATCTACACCATTTGGTGATAATACATCGACAACATTGGAAAAACCATCAAAATTTACGATAGCATAATATTGGACATCTATATCAAAGTTTTCTTTTAAAGTTTTGCGTACTAATTCGGCCCCACCATAGGCGTAGGCTTGGTTTATTTTATTATCTTTATATCCTGGGATTGAAACATAAGTATCTCTCATGACTGATGCAAGTTTAGCAGAACCTGTTTCTGGGTCATACTGTGCTATCATGATTGTATCAGTCCGTCCTTCTGAAGACAGGGAGTCTACACCAAGGAGTAGTACATTTATTTTTTCTAAATCTTTTACTCCTTTAAAGGTAGATTCATCTTCATTATTCTTTTTACTTGTGCTTGGCAAATCATTATCATTGGAGGCGGAAATATAGGCTGTATAATATTGGAAAACTCCGTAACCAATCATAGCTATAAAAAATGTTAATAGAATAAGACCGATTTTAAACGGACTTTTTTTTCTTCTTCTTTTTGACGTTCGTATTTGTTGATCTATGTTTTTTCTACGCTCAATGCGCGAGGACATCCCGATGTTCACCTCTCCTTAAATATACACAATAATGAATGTTTTTAAAAATACTCTCAGACTTATAGATTACTAGATTCGACACCTATTTACAATATTAACATAAAATATGTTTATTTTCTCCTACATATTTTTATTAGTGTTACATAAAAATGGTAAAAAGGACAAGCAAGAAGGGTGGAAGGGGTAATGATACTACTATTTTATTGGGGATTGGATAAGTTATGATATTTAGGCTTTTTCTTTTTTTATTAGGATTTGGACTTGCAGTTGTAGGTGGGGTAACTGTTATTGCTTATCTGAATGTCATGGCGATGGGATTGTCCTTTCTCGAATACCTATTATATATTAGTACAAGAATGGAGTGTTATCTCCTGATGATTGGCATTATGCTCATCACAATCAGTATTTATATACCTTTAAATGAGAAAAATAGAAAAAAATGAATTAATTGTTTTGACTGGAATAAATTGCTTCTCAACTGACAATACTGTTTTTTAACAATGTGATGTGAAGTGAGGGGTAAAACATGTTGTATCTGCACGATGTTTGGGTGAATTGGTTTGAAGGAGAAGAGAATGGTTATAATGTTTGTCATTTTCATGAATGGAGAAAAGAGGATACCGTTGAACTTTTAGACCAAACACCGCTGATAAAGGTAGAAACAGTATTATTCCATTATATTGAAAATGATTTATCAGATCTGCCTCAGCAGCTTTTAGAGGATGTGTATCAAAAAAGCTTTGTTCGCAAAAATCATGAACGGATTCAGCTAGACTATTGTTTTATCGTAACAGATGGAGTGGGAATTTTGGCGGTCGATACTTTGGGCTACCATATACCAATTAAAAAGAGCAGACTTATTCCGAGACAAGAGCAGTTAGTGTACGATATGGTTGAGAGCCTTGAGCCTACAATTTATAATTTTGAAGATAGGACAAAGAAGGAATATCATATCCTGTCACCTTCCCCTAAATTGATGAAAGGGCTTACAAGAAAGGAAAGACAGTTAAAACAGTTATTGTTTATGGCACTGGATCAGCTGCATTCAACAGGGAACCCAGCCGAAATTAGATATTGGTATACAGAATGGAATCCTACCAAATACCAAGAAATTCAAAAACAAAATTTCGACGATGTTTGGAACAAATTATATGAGGAAGCGAAGGATGGCTGGACATTAAGACATGAGCATCTTTGTGAACGGCTTGTGAAAGGACAACCTTTTTTCGAAAAGCTTTGGGAATTAGAAAAAGGTACAAAAGTAAATTAGGGCTAGGACGATGGGGTTGTCTTAGCCCTTTTTGCTTTTCCATGTCTAGCTTCAGCGCCCAGCGACTAGTAAACTTCGCCCACCTCCCTACGATAAGTCAACAAGGTGAATCCCTTCGTTCGCCGCCGGATATCCTTTATCTCAGTCGATGTGCTCCAGTTTTGTCGTGCGCTGAACGGGCGCTTCCGCTTTTCTTATTTTCTTGTTTTTCTGCCTAAACCAATAGCTTTTTCTACCTTTTTCATCATTTTTGCTGCTACAGCGTTAGCTTTTTCAGCCCCAAGGTCTAAATATTCATCAAGCTTTTCTGATTCAAGCAGACTATAATATCTCTCTTGAATTGGTTTTATTGTATTAATAACTGTCCCAGCAACGTCCGCTTTAAATTCTCCGTAGCCTTTACCTTCATATTGCTTCTCTAGATTTTCAATAGACTGATTGGAGCAGATTGAATAAATCGTTAATAGGTTGGATACGCCGGCTTTGTTATCTTTATCAAACTTAATAATGCCTTCAGAGTCCGTTACGGCACTTTTAATTTTCTTTTCAATTTGCTTTTCGTCATCAAGCATAGAGATAAAGGCTTTGGTATTTGGATCTGATTTACTCATCTTTTTCGTAGGATCCTGTAGCGACATGATTCTTGATCCTACCTTTGGGATACTTACCTCAGGTATTGTAAAGATTTCATTGTATTTCTTATTAAACCTTTCAGCTAAATCACGTGTTAATTCAAGGTGCTGCTTTTGATCTTCCCCTACTGGTACGATATCGGTTTTGTATAATAGAATGTCCGCTACCATTAATGGTGGATAGGTTAATAATCCTGCAGAAACGGCATCCTTTCCTGCTGATTTATCCTTAAATTGGGTCATTCTTTCCAGTTCCCCGATATAGCTTATACATTGCATAACCCAGCCTAGCTGTGCATGGGCTGGAACTTCTGACTGAATAAATAATGTTGATTTTAGAGGATCGATACCAACAGCTATGTATAGTGCAGCGAGGCTGCGGATATTTTGTTGAAGCTGTTTTGGATCTTGAGGGACGGTTATTGCATGTTCGTCAACAATACAGAAATAACATTGATTGTTCTCCTGTAAATCAACGAAATGCTTCAATGCTCCAAGATAGTTTCCTAATGTGATTGTACCGCTAGGCTGAATGCCGGAAAAAATAATTGACATTTTTTATTCCTCCTTGAATTTTCAATCATTTTAGTATGAATCCAAATTAGAAAGACACGACTTGCCGCCCATAATGGCGGAAGTCGGAGAAAGGATAAAAATTCTGATAGTACAAAAAGGTCCATTCGTCCCGCTATGGTAAGGGACGAATGGACCGTGGTGCCACCCTTGTTATTCTATGTAAGAATCACTTCAATACGCTGCCGGATGTGCTCAAAAGCCCATTCCATATTTTTTCACTGCTTGTTTCCACCAACCACAAGCTCTCTGTAAGCTGCCAAATATGTACTTTTCTTTCTCATTGCAATTACCAATATTAATTTTTGAAATTTGAATTTTATTATAGTAAACCCATCCATAAAAATCAAGCTATTATTTACAGAGTAATAGAATGAAATTGAAATTTAAAGGAAAGGCTACAAATAAAAGGAAAGGTTCATATTGGAGGTTATTATGAAAGGTAAGTGGTTCTTATTGCTTATTTTATCACTTATATTTTCTATAATGTTTTCTGCCTGTGGATTTAAGGGCAACGAAAGAACAAGAACATCAAGTACAGGCCAGATTCTTAATCTTTTAGAGGCTGCGGAATTGCCAACGATGGATACTACACAGGCAGATGATAGTGCATCGTTTTCAGCAATGAATCAAGTCTTTGAAGGATTATTTCGCTTAGGTCCAGATAATACACCGGTCCCAGGAGTTGCAAAAGAAGTTATAAAAAGTAAACAGGGTCACGTACTTACGTTTATCCTAAATGAGGATGCAAATTGGAGTGATGGCTCTAAGGTAACGGCCCATGACTTTATCTATGCTTGGAAAAAGGCGTTAACACCCGAGACCCTTTCTCCTTATGCCTATTTAATGAAACCAATAAAAAATGCAGAGGCGATTATGTCTAAGGGTGATCCTCTATTTGGAAGGATTGAGGAATTAGGTGTGAAGGCCCTTGATAATAAGACATTAGAAGTGACACTTGAAATTCCTGTACCATACTTCATTAGCTTAACATCCTTTCCAACATTTTTTCCGCAAAAACAAGAGTATGTAAAAGAAAAAGGATCAGATTATGCCCTTTATGCAGATAAAATGCTTTATAACGGCCCCTTTTTAATGTCCAATTGGAGTACAAGTGGATGGACTTTTAAGAAAAATCCAGAGTATTGGGATAGAGACATAGTTAAATTAGACCAAATAAATTATCGAGTTATTAAAGATTCTTCAGCGGAAACAAATTTATTTGAAACAGGTCAGGCTGATCGTGCTGGCTTAAGTGCGGAATTAGTGGAACTCTATAAAGACCATCCAGATTTCTTAACTTATAGTGAACCAACAATGTGGTACTTAAAGTTCAATGTAGACCGTATTCCGATCAAACAGCGAAAAGCGATTCAAAGAGCAATCAATAAAGAAGCTTTTGTTACCAATTTATTAAATAACGGTTCCTTGCCTGCCGATTATTTCTTCCCTTCAGGATTTGTAAAAAATCCGACAACAGGCGAGGATTTCCGAAAAAAATATGGCAATATCGTTTCCTATAATGTAGAGGAGGCACAGCATTATTGGCAGGAGGCCGGGTCCCCTACCGTGACATGGGATTTATTAATAAATGACCGTGATGAAATGAAAATGATCGCAGAGTATATTAAAAATCAATTAGAAACAACACTGCCTGGTCTAACAATTAACATTAATGTGCAACCATTCAAACAACGCTTAGCCCTTGATGATGCGATAGATTATGATATTCAGTTTTGGGGATGGGGACCCGACTATCAAGATCCACTAACATTTATGGATCTATGGGTCACAAATGGCGGTAATAATAAAACGAATTACGCGAGTCCGGTCTATGACAACATAATCCGGGAGGCTGTGAATAATCTTGATGATTTAAATGCACGCTTTGAAAGCCTTCAAGATGCTGAAGTTATTCTTCTCAAAGAAGATGCTGTGATAGCGCCATTATACCAACGTGGGCGAGCAGTGTTGCAAAAACACTATGTTAAAGATTTAATTGTCCATCCATTTGGCCCGGACTATAGCTTTAAATGGGCGTATATAGAAAACAAAGATTTTTAGAACATGCGGCGTGGGGGTGTTAAAGTGGTACGTTATTTACTTGGCCGATTTTTTTATATGCTTATTACTTTTTTAATTATCGCAACCCTAACCTTTTTTCTTATGCAAACATTGCCGGGTACACCATTCAATGACGAAAAGCTGACAGAAACTCAAATAGAATTAATGAATCAACGTTATGGGTTAGACAAGCCTGTCGTTGTTCAGTATGTCATTTATATAAAGAATTTATTTCAAGGGGACCTCGGTGTCTCTTTTCAATTTGACGGGCGACCAGTAGCGAAAATTATTGGAGAACGAATTCCCGTCTCCGCCTTTTTGGGCAGTCAGGCTTTACTATTCGGGACTTTGATAGGATTAGTTTTAGGAATTCTTTCCGCCCTTCGCCATAACACGATGATCGATTATGGTGCGATGGTCATTGCCGTTATCGGGTTATCAATACCATCCTTTGTTTTTGCTGGTTTGTTGCAGTATTGGGTAAGTGTTAGGTGGAAGTTGCTCCCTGCAGCATTTTGGGAAAGTTATGAATATACAATTCTCCCTACCATTTCGCTTTCTGTCTTTGTTATCGCCCAAGTGGCTCGGTTTATGAGAACGGAGATGCTTGAAGTTCTCGGACAAGATTATATTATTACCGCTAAAGCAAAGGGTATGAGTCAAGTCGTGATTGTCTTAAAACATACAATTCGAAACGCATTAATACCAGTTATAACAATCTTAGGACCACTTGCAGTGAATATTATGACAGGGTCTTTAGTGATCGAAAAAATTTTCGGTGTGCCAGGTCTTGGAGAACAATTTGTACTATCGATTATGACCAATGATTATCCAGTCATTATGGGGACAACATTATTTTACGCCGCATTGTTTATAGGGATTGTCTTTATTGTTGATGTGCTGTATTGTCTTATCGACCCAAGAATTCGCATAGCTGGAGGTAATCGGGAGTAATGAGGGAGGATAATTACATCATACATAAGGAAATGTTCCAACCAGCGAAAATTGAATCAAGCTATAAAGAAACGATTATACGGGAAAGTCTCACGTTTTGGCAGGATGCATGGATCAGATTGCGAATAAACAAAGGCGCTTTTGCCGGGTTAATTATCATTTGCTCGATCATCTTATTAGCGATCGTTGGTCCATTTTTAAGTCCTTTTTCGTACGATGAACAAGATTTGTCACGGGCCAACTTGCCTCCCAAAATCCCGGTTATAGAGAAAGTTCCCTTCATAGGATTCAGTGGATATGATATTCGTGGAATAGACCAATACGAGAAAAAAGGCATAAAAGACTATCATTGGTTTGGTACAGATCACTTAGGTCGTGACTTATGGACGAGAATATGGCAGGGTACTCGAATTTCACTCTATATTGCTTTTTTGGCAGCGGCCATCGACTTTATTGTCGGTGTTGCATACGGCGGTATTTCCGCTTTTTATGGAGGTCGCATTGATAATATCATGCAGCGTATTATTGAAATACTTGTTGGGATCCCCCATTTGATTGTAGTTATTTTATTAATTCTTGTCCTTAATCCAGGGATATTAACGATTACTTTAGCGATGATTATAACCGGTTGGGTTGGAATGGCAAGGATTGTAAGGGGGCAAATACTGAAATTAAAAGGACAGGAATTTGTATTGGCATCGAAAACCTTAGGTGCAAGTGATAATCGACTGATTTGGAAGCACTTAATTCCGAATACATTAGGCGCCATTATTATTACGACTATGTTCACAGTTCCTACCGCTATCTTTACGGAAGCCTTTTTAAGTTTTATCGGTCTTGGGCTGCGTCCCCCGATTGCATCATTAGGAACGCTTGTAAATGATGGCTTTAAAACAATGCGAATTTATCCGCATATGATGTCGATTTCGTCAGTTGTGATTAGTTTAATTATGATAAGTTTTAACTTGTTGGGCGACGGTCTTCGTGATGCACTTGACCCTAGAATGCGGAGATAGGAGGGGCAGGAATGGATTTTATTTTAGAGGTAAAAGATTTGCATATCTCCTTTGATACCTATGCTGGAGAGCTAAAGGCTGTTCGTGGTGTAGATTTTCATTTAAGAAAAGGAGAAACACTCGCAATTGTTGGGGAATCTGGATCAGGGAAATCTGTTACATCAAAAAGTATCATGCGGCTCATTCCTGACCCGCCGGGGCGTATTGTAAAAGGCGAAGTCTTGTTTGAGGGTAAGGACCTTGTCAAATTAAGAGAAAAAGAGATGCAGACGATCCGTGGTTCGGAAATTTCGATGATTTTCCAAGATCCGATGACATCGTTAAATCCAACAATGACGGTCGGAAAACAAATTGTTGAAGGGCTCGTTAAGCATCAACGACTCGGAAAAATAGAAGCAAAACAGCGTGCATTAGAGTTATTAAAGCTTGTCGGTATTCCAAATCCAGAGATTCGGGTAAACCAGTACCCCCATCAATTTTCAGGCGGGATGAGACAGCGAGTTGTGATTGCTGTAGCCCTTGCTTGTAATCCCAAAGTATTGATTGCAGATGAGCCAACAACCGCACTAGATGTTACGATTCAAGCCCAAATTCTAGATTTAATGAAAGATTTGCAGAAGCAAATGGATACGGCTATTATCATCATTACACATGATCTCGGTGTAGTGGCAAACATTGCTCAGCGTGTAGCCGTTATGTATGCGGGAAACATCATTGAAACCGGTACGGTTGATGAAATTTTTTATCAACCAAAGCATCCCTATACATGGGGACTACTTGCTTCTATGCCAAAGTTGCATACAAAAAAAGGAGAATTAGTAGCCATTGCTGGTACACCTCCAGATTTAGTTTCACCCCCGCTTGGTTGTTCATTCGCTCCCCGTTGCCCCTATGTAATGGAGGTATGTGTAAGCTATATGCCGGATTATAAAAAATCCTCTTGCACCCAGTATGCAGCATGTTGGCTTCAAGATGAAAGGGCTCCAAAAATAGAACCGCCACGGGAAGCCGCAGGAGGTTCAAAATGATGACCAATAAAAATGAAAAACTTGTAGAAGTGAAAAATTTAAAAAAATATTTTAAAGTTGGAAAACATCAAGTATTGCATGCAGTTGATAATCTGACTTTTGATATCTATAAAGGAGAGACGTTAGGCTTAGTCGGTGAGTCTGGCTGCGGTAAATCAACAACAGGGCGTACGATTATTCGACTTTATGAAGCTACCGCCGGAGAAGTTCTTTTTGAGGGAATCAATGTCCACAGAAAACAAACAAAAGAAGATCTAAAAAAACTAAATCGAAAAATGCAAATGATTTTCCAAGATCCATATGCATCATTAAATCCAAGAATGACTGTGATGGACATTATTGCAGAGGGCATTGATATTCATAGATTGGCAAATGATCCCAAGGAACGAAAGGATAAGGTTTATGAATTGTTAGAAACAGTCGGTTTAAATCGTGAGCATGCCAATCGCTATCCACATGAATTTTCGGGCGGTCAGCGTCAGCGCATTGGAATTGCTCGGGCATTGGCTGTAGAACCTGAATTTATTATTGCAGATGAGCCTATTTCGGCCTTAGATGTTTCCATTCAAGCGCAGGTTGTTAATTTAATGCAAAACCTTCAAGAGGAGCGGCATTTAACATACTTATTTATTGCTCATGATTTATCGATGGTGAAATTTATAAGTGACCGTATTGGTGTTATGTACTTAGGGAGTCTCATAGAGTTAGCTGAAAGTGACGAATTATATGATGACCCATTGCATCCTTATACGCAGGCACTTTTATCAGCCATTCCTATCCCGGACCCTATAGTAGAGCGTTCGCGGCAACGGATTGTTCTGCAGGGGGATTTACCCAGCCCTATTAATCCACCAACAGGGTGTCGTTTCCATACCCGTTGCCCGCATGCTATGGATGTTTGTATCACACATGAACCAAAATGGTTTGAAGTAAAAGATAAACATTGGGCTGCTTGTCACTTGCATGATCTAAACAAGTTTTGAATATACTTTACTAATCGTAAACAAGCTGGTATGTGAAAAAATAGAAATATGTCAAATAATAATGAATCGTGTCAAAAACTCCCCTATAATAAAGAGAGAATAAAGAGAATGGAGCATAACAATGGGAAAACGAGTAGGAGAAATGAAATTTGCGTATTTTTTATTTTTTTTGATGCTTTTCACGGGGGTATTTTCTACTAGTGCTTTAGCTGAAGGAGACCATTTGGTAGCCAATTTCCACTCCAAAAAACTTAGTTCTGTTAAGAAAGTGGAATTGCCAAGAGCTTTGCCTCGATTTAAATATGATTCTGGGTTATCCTTTCCATACCCTGATGCAGTAAGAGGTGTCTATATGACAGCCCATACAGCAGGCGGTTACAAAAATTATCTTGATTATCATTCAGGCGTTTCGACAAATCTATATTCTTCAGGTAAAAATTTTGCTGGAATAATGAATTTAATGGATACGACTGACTTGAATGCCGTTGTTATAGATATTAAAGATGATTGGGGAAATCTTACTTACATGCCGCAGTCGGATTCACCGTTAGCATCAATTGGGAAACCATATATAAAAAATCCGCGTGAAATGCTCGAGCTTTTTGAAAAAAAACAAGTATATCCAATTGCAAGGATTGTAGTGTTTAAAGATACAGTTTGGGCTAAGCAAAGGCCGGATCTATCATTTACAGAAAATGGAGCAGTTTGGAAAAATGGTCGAAATGAGTCTTTTGTTAATCCTTTTTTGAAGGAAGTATGGGATCATAATGTTCAAATAGCAATCGATGCAGCCAAACTTGGATTTAAAGAGGTTCAATTTGATTACGTTCGTTTTCCGGAAGGATTTGAAAAGCGGGATCAAACATTGACCTATAGTATGGGGCAATATAAAGATATAGAATTGGATAATATTCAAAAACGGGTGCAAGCCGTTACTGATTTTGTAGCTTACGCAAAGGAACAGTTAAAGCCATATGATGTAGATGTTTCTGTAGATATCTTTGGATATACAGCAACCTTACCGGAGGCACCGGGAATCGGACAAAATTTCACAAAAATATCTGAGCATGTAGATGTAATATCATCGATGATTTATCCTAGCCACTGGACTTCTTATTTTGGAATTTCTAAGCCGGATCTCGAACCCTATCGATTAGTGACGGAATATACAAAGGTTGAGAATGCTAAGTTAATGAAATTAGAAAATCGTCCAGTTTCACGTCCGTGGATTCAGGATTTCACCGCTTCTTACCTTGGCAGGGGAAATTATTTGAATTATGGTAAAGCCGAGGTTGAAGCGCAAATTAAAGCCTTAAATGAGAATGGAATTTCTGAATTCTTATTATGGGATGCTGCCAATACGTATACAACTGGTGTAGATTATACTCCATTAAACAAATAAAGAAGAAGGCGGGAAGTCCACCTTCTTCTTTTACCATTGTCCTGCGCTTCCGCTTTTCTAATTATCGTTTGCCGCCAACAAGCTTCCAGCCTGCTTGTGTTTTATGTGTTTGGTCTGAATGCAAATCTTTTCTGCTTCCACCAAAAAAGCGATATCCAATAAAATGTGATATGTGACCATTTAAAGCAGTAATTCCCACGATTAAACCTGCCACAATGACAAAATCAATAATGTATCCAACTACCACCAACATTACCCCCAATTTTCTGTCCTTATTTATTATTTTATAAAATCTTTACATAAAAGAAAAGGGAATTAGCGAAATTGTAATAAATAGTTTTGCTTTTTATGTTTTAAAAATATAGAAAACGGGAAAAAAAGAAGTGGAAAAAAATTTTTTTCCATTTTACGAAACTATTTCAAGTATAAAACGTATATAAATTGTCTACAAATTTTGAACAATTTCTTCTTTAAAACTATATATTTCTTATAAGATTTATTGTATAATGGTTCTATACTTAATTTAAAATAATTTTAAAGTAATAGTCAGTGTTTATATAAAAATTTTAAAATCTGAATGGAGTGACATGAATGGTAACATTATTTACATCGCCAAGTTGCACATCATGCCGTAAAGCGAAGGCGTGGCTGGAAGAACATGAGATACCATATAAAGAAAGAAATATCTTTACTGAGCCATTAACAATTGAGGAAGCAAAGCAGATTTTGAGAATGACTGAGAATGGAACGGATGAAATAATCTCAACTAGATCAAAGATTTTCCAAGAACTTGATGTTGATTTAGAAACAATGCCATTACAAGATCTATTTAAGCTTATTAGTGAAAACCCGGGACTATTAAGACGTCCAATTATTATTGACGAAAAACGCCTTCAGGTTGGGTATAACGAAGATGAAATTCGCCGTTTCCTGCCAAGAAGAGTTCGTACATTTCAATTACTTGAGGCCCAGCGCTTAGTAAACTAGAAAAGCGGAAGCGACCATTAAGCGAAGTTTACGAGTCGCTGGGAGCTGGACAATCATTTATAGTCTAACCAAAAAGAAAAAACTTCTACGATTATTTTGTAGAAGTTTTTTTTATTAATCCTGCAAGAAGGACAAATACAATTGTAATTAATGGTATAATATAGTAAGAGAAACTATACGTTTCTAAAAAAGGTTGAATTCTTTCTTCATGTGTTATCATTTTTCCGGCAGTTAAGGCAAGAATTCCAGCACCTATGTAAATGATAATTGGAAAACGCTCCATAAATTTTAAGATAATCTTACTACCCCAGACGATGATGGGTATAGAGATCAATAAACCAGCGACAACTAAGATGATTTTTCCGCCGGCAGCACCAGCAACAGCCAAAACATTATCAAAGCCCATCACAAGGTCAGCAACAACAATTGTTCGTACAGCTTGAAAAAGAGTAGTACCACCTCTTATTTTATTAACATCGTCGCCGTCTTCAGTCAGTAAATTGTAAGCTATATAGATGAGGAACAGACCGCCAACTAGCTGTAAAAAAGGAATCATTAATAGATAAACGGCTATAATTGTAAGCGCGATCCTAACAATGATTGCTAGTCCAGTTCCAAGTAAGATCGCTTTGTTTCGCTTATCCACTGGCAGGTTGCGGCAGGCAAGTGCGATAACAATGGCGTTATCTCCGCCAAGGACGATGTCAATGCCAATAATAATAAGTATTTGACTTAAAAGTTCGAGATCCAAAAAAATGCCCCCTTGTCCTTTGTCACAAAATTCACTATAAGACATTATTTCATAACAGTCAAGAATGGTTTAAAGCCTGTTTTTACTATTTTGGCATTTTTTATTTCCCTTATGATTCTTTTTATCATAAAATAGAAGTACAAGGTTACTTCCATCTTAAATTGGGCATCTTGTTTCTATAACTATCATTTTTTAGAGCATTAGCTCGGGGGTTAGGTAGTCCCTTCAGAAAATAAAATTAGACGAGAAGGGAGAGAGATGAATGGAAATCGAAAGAATTAATGAGAATACGGTTAAGTTTTATGTTACGTATCGTGATATTGAAGATCGAGGCTTTGATCGTGATGAAATATGGTATAACCGTGAGCGAAGTGAAGAATTGTTTTGGGAAATGATGGATGAAGTAAACAATAGTGAAGAATTTACAATAGAAGGACCTTTGTGGATTCAAGTTCAAGCACTTGAAAAAGGCTTAGAAATCGTAGTCACAAAAGCGCAGGTTTCGAAGGATGGACAAAAGCTTGAGTTGCCGATAGGTAATGAAAAACATATTGATTTAACGATTGAGGATAATATTGAGTCTTTCTTTGAACAATCTAATCAAGAAGATGGAGAGTACCAAGGTTTCCCGTATGATGATGAATATCATGAAGATGAAACAGTACGTTTTCTCATTGGATTCCATGATTTTGAAGATCTCATTAGATTAAGCCATAGTATAGACTCAGAGGGTCTTATAAGCAGCTTGTATCATTTTGATAGTAAATACTATTTATATATTGGGTTTGATGAAGAAATGTTGGAAGAAGAAAATGAAGATGATATATTATGCCAAATCCTTGAATTTGGCTTTGAATCCCGGTTATCGATACATCGCATTCAAGAATATGGGAAAGAAGTTATGGAAAGCAATGCATTGCAGCAAATCAAACAACATTTCCCACTTCTAAAATAATCATCGGTTTCACTTTTTGTGAAACCTTTTTTTATTCCTAGAAAACAATAATTAGTGGGAAAGCTTTCAAATCTTCGCTATAATTTATAGAATATCATCAATGTTTAAAGGAGTAGCATTATGAAGAAAAGGCTGCAAATTGCAATCTTTATCATTGGACTAACAATTGCTTTAGTGCTTACCCATAATTATTGGGAAGGATGGTTGCTCGGAAGCTTTAGTATTTTGATTTCAATTTCAGCATTGTTTATTGGATTTTTCATTTTTTTGGAGAATCGTAATCCTCGTGCTACGATTGCGTGGGCGGTAGTACTTGCGGTCTTTCCGATCTTTGGCTTCATTTTTTATTTGTTGTTTGGCCGCAATTATCGCCGAGAAAGAAAAAGGTATGAGAAAAAGGCATGGTTGGATGAGCAAGCTTTCTCCAAAATCGAAGGAAACCGGCAAATCAATGAGGAAGAGCTTAATAAGATGGGGGAACACCAACAAAAGTTGTTCCGGCTGGCCCATCGTTTAGGGAAAAGCCCGATTTCTTTTTATACTGAGACAAAGGTTTTAACTAATGGAAATGATACGTTTAAAGCCATTCTTGAAGCAATGAGAAGTGCAAACCACCACATTCATTTAGAATTTTATATTGTTCGCGATGATGAACTCGGAAATGAAATTAAAGATATTTTAATTGAAAAAGCAAAATCAGGGGTTGCAGTTCGCTTTTTATATGATGCCGTTGGTTCATGGAAGTTATCAAAAAACTATATTAATGAACTTAGAAACTCAGGAGTGGAAATAGAGCCATTTTCACCGGTTAGATTGCCTAGCCTGAACAATCAAATTAACTTCCGTAATCATCGAAAGATTTGTGTTGTGGATGGGAACATTGGTTTTGTTGGCGGATTAAATATTGGCGATGAGTATTTAGGTAAAAATGAATATTTCGGCTTTTGGCGCGATACCCATCTTTATGTGCGGGGTGAAGCGGTGAGAAGTTTGCAGCTTATTTTTCTGCAGGACTGGTATTATACAACCGGTGTGACACTGTTAACTCCTATCTATCTCTCTCCGAATTTAGTGGAAGATGAAGAATTTGGGGGTGTCCATTTATTAGCTGGTGGACCTGATAATGATTGGAATGTAATAAAAAATGTTTTCTTTGCAATGATTACGTCAGCAAAAAAATCGATCTGGATCGAGTCCCCGTATTTTATTCCCGATGATGATATATTGTCTGCGTTAAGAGTGGCTGCCTTATCAGGAATTGATGTTAAGGTCATTCTCCCAAGCAAGCCGGATAAACGTCTTGTTTTTTATGCGTCTAGATCCTACTACACAGAGTTATTGGAAGCGGGAATTAAAGTATATGAATATAGCAACGGATTTTTACATAGCAAAATTATCATCGTTGACCAAGAGCTTGCCTCTATTGGCACATCCAATATGGATATGAGAAGCTTCCATTTAAATTTTGAAGTAAATGCCTTTTTATATAGGACAAAAAGTGCTGAGGCGCTTGTTAATGATTTTCTCAATGATATCGAAAATTCAAACGAAGTATTATTAGCAAAATATAAGGAACGCCCAAAATTACAACGCCTCCATGAATCCACCGCCCGCTTGTTTTCACCTTTACTATGATTTCAAGATGTATAGATAGCAAAAAAACATAAAAATATTGCAGGAAAACTACTTCTTTTGTCGAAATAAGATGACAGAAAGGAGTGGTTTTTTTGTTATTAGCGATAACGGAAGCTGGCCGAACAATTTCCTTAGTTGAAAAATGGGAAAAACAAGAGCTGCTTAACATTACCGAAAACGAACGAATACTTTGTCCCGCCTGTAAAGAAAAAGTCCAATTGAAAACAGGAAATAAGCGAATATGGCATTTTGCCCATATATCAAAAAAGAATTGTGAAACACAGCTTGAAAATGAATCTGAATACCACTTAAAGGGAAAAATTCAGCTTTTTGATTGGTTAAGAAACCAAGGGATCAATGTTGAGATGGAAAAATACCTACCCAAAATAAAACAGAGGTCAGATTTATTTGTGACGTGGAAAGACCAACACTATGCGCTCGAATTTCAATGTTCCACTATTGAAAGCACTGTATTACTTAAACGAACAAAAGCCTATCTTCGTGAAAATATTACCCCAATTTGGATTTTAGGTGGAAACCGCTTAAAAAGAAGCTCCGAAAACATTCTAAAACTCACTGCATTTGACCTGCTTATGACAAACTCATCACACAGCAAAACGCTCACACTTATCTATTATTGTCCCGCAACTAGGCAATTTTCTATTGTATCATCGCTGACCCCGTTTTCTCCAATAAACTTTTTGGCTTCCGTTGACTTTTTCTTACCCACCCGAATTTGTTTTTCTAAAATAATAAATACGGGAAGGGTGTATAAAATTCCAAGTGACCCTATCTGGCTTTCAATGAAAAGACGATGGCGAACAAACTCCTATTTATTTGCTGATGATTCCTTTAAAAGAATATTTTATGGAAATGGACTTCCACTTAGTTTGGTTCCTAGCGAAGCAGGAATTCCAGTAGAATCAATGATTTGGATTAGAACGGAGCCCATCATTTGGCAAGGTTGGATTTTACTTAAATTTATCATACCCCTTAAGGTTGGTGCGGGCCTGTCTTTTCAAGAAATATTTCAAAGCTTTAAAGCTAAGGTCCAACAGGGCTTTTTTGCATTAAGGCAGCTTCCTTTCTTAAATGATAGCCATTATTCCTTTGCCATTATGGATTACTTACAACAATTGGAGAAACTCGGTGTTATTGAAAGAGATTTTAGGGAACGATCCAGTTTTCGAAAAATAGCTGAATTGACTGTTCCTAAAAATGTAGAGGAGGCATGTAGACTTGATAAAATGGTCCTTATGAAACTATATAAAAAGAGTAATATTTAAATTATGTAAAGTATAGAAAATGTGTCCAATTTTCGAACGTTGGTTTAACTGTGACTTGCATCACACTCCCTAATGAATAAGTTCATATATGATAACGGTGTGATGTTTGTCACTGTGATTTTCATCACACTGATGTTGTAAATATGGGAATATAAAAGGGAGTGTGTAATGATGTATTGTCACCAATGTATGCAAGTTGCACCAGGCGGCTGTAAAGTGGTTGGAGTATGTGGAAAGGATGAAACAATTGCAAGCTTGCAAGATATCATGATTTTTGGATTGAAGGGAATTGCAGCTTATCGCACCCATGCAAGACAACTAGATTACATAGATGAGTTTGTTGATCGAACTACCCATGAAGCATTATATATGACTTTAACAAACTCAAACTTTAATGTTCAAGAGCATATCAACATGGCGATGCAGGTGGGCCAGGCTGCGGTAAAAGTAATGGATTTACTTGACAACGCTCATGTTAATCGACTAGGTATTCCGGAGCCTGTACGTGTTTCTCAGAACAAAATTGAAGGGAAATCCATCGTTGTAACTGGACATAATCTTTTTGCATTGAAAGAACTATTAATACAAACTGAAGGCAAAGGCATCAATGTTTATACACACTCCGAAATGTTGCCGGCACACGGTTATCCAGAACTTAAGAAATTCAGCCATTTAAAAGGAAATGTCGGGAAGGCTTGGTATGATCAACGCCGTTTATTCGAAGAATTTCCAGGCGCGATCCTTGCTACAACGAACTGTGTTATGCCAATTAAAGGAACTTATGCTGACCGTATGTGGTCTTATGAGGTTACTGGCTTGGAAAATGTTGCTAAAATCACAAATGATGATTTCAGTCCATTAATTGAAAAAGCTCTGGAATTACCCGCAGCCCATATTGATTCTAAGGAAACTTTATTAACAGGTTTTCACCATGAAACTGTTATCGGATTAGCACCCGAAGTGATCCAAGCTGTAAAAGATGGTAAGATCAAGCGTTTCTTCGTTATCGCAGGCTGTGATGCACCGGGAAAAGGCGGAGAATATTATCGTGAACTTGCTACGTCACTGCCAAAAGAAACCGTTATTCTAACAACATCATGTGGGAAGTTCCGTTTCAATGATGTTGATTACGGCTATGTCCCAGGAACGAAAATCCCACGTTATATAGATTTGGGACAGTGCAATAACTCCGGTTCCACAGTAAAAATAGCTCTTGCCTTAGCTGATGCTTTCGACTGTGAAGTTAATGAATTGCCTGTAAGTATTGTGTTATCTTGGTTTGAACAGAAAGCGGTTGCGATTTTACTGGGGTTATTTAGCCTTGGAATCAAGGATATTCGCATTGGACCGAAAGCTCCAGCCTTCATCAATGAAGGTGTACTCGATGTATTAGTAAATACGTTTGGATTAAAACTAATCGGAGATGCAAAAGAGGATATGGAAGCGATGTTGGCATTATCCGCTGCAAATTAATTTATTTAGAAAAAGCACCTTAGGTGCTTTTTTTACATTCATCAAAAGTTTTATTTTTCACCTCGAATGATATACTATTTATATGGGAAAAATTTTCATATGGAGGTATTATCATGACTGAACAAGCGAAGCCTAAATCCTTGCCAAAGCGTAGTGAATTAGCGGTCGAAGATACATGGCGGTTAGAAGAGATTTTTCCGTCAGATGATGATTGGGAAAAAGAGTTTAAAGCAATCAAAGAATTAATTCCGTCAATTGAAGAATATCGAGGTAAACTTGGAGAATCAGCTGAAACTTTATATAAAGCATTAGATACACAATATGAGATCTCCAAAAGGTTAGGAAAGTTGTATACGTATGCCCATATGCGCTATGACCAGGATACAACAAATACGTTTTATCAAGGTTTAAACGACCGTGCTGAGAATTTATTTACACAGGCAGGCAGCGCTTTCTCCTATATCGATCCAGAAATTCTATCTTTGGATGAGGCCAAAATCCAGTCCTTTATTAACGAGAATAATGATTTAAAGCTGTATAAGCATATTTTAGATGAACTGAATCGCAGCCGTCCCCATATCCTTTCAGCAAGTGAAGAAGCAATTCTTGCTGAGGCTTCAGATGCTTTAGGAAATGCTAGCACAACATTTGGAATGCTAAATAATGCGGATATTAAATTCCCAACAATTAAGGATGAAGATGGGCACGAAGTTGAAGTAACCCATGGACGATATGTCCGCTTTTTGGAAAGCAGTGACAGACGCGTAAGAGAGGATGCCTTTAAAGCCGTTTATAATACATACGGTAAATTCAAAAATACATTTGCAAGTACACTAAGCGGTAATATAAAAAAAGATAGCTTTTATGCTCGGGTTCGTCATTACGGAACGGCCCGCCAGGCTGCTTTGGACAGCAATAATATACCGGAAAGCGTCTATGATACATTAGTGAATACGATTCACGAACATTTACCGTTATTACACCGCTACGTAGCTTTAAGGAAAAAAGTCCTTGGTGTTGATGAACTTCATATGTATGATCTATATACACCACTTGTAAAAGATGTAAAAATGGAAATTCCATACAATGAAGCAAAAGATATTGTATTAAAAGGTCTTGCGCCAATGGGAGAAGAATATCAAGGTATTTTACAAGAAGCTTTCGATAACCGCTGGATTGATATTCATGAAAACCAAGGGAAGAGAAGTGGAGCTTATTCCTCAGGAACATATGGAACAAATCCGTATATCCTGTTAAACTGGCAGGATAATGTCAATAATGTCTTTACGTTGGCACATGAATTAGGACATTCTGTTCACAGCTATTATACAAGAAAGTCTCAGCCGTATCCGTATGCAAACTATTCAATCTTTGTAGCAGAAGTCGCTTCTACATGCAACGAATCATTGCTTAATGATTTTATGCTGAAAAATGAAGACGATAAGCAGAAGAAGCTCTATATTTTAAATCATTATTTAGAAGGCTTCCGTGGGACGGTCTTCCGTCAAACGATGTTTGCTGAATTTGAACATCTTATTCATGAAAAGGCACGTGAGGGCGAAGCATTGACAGCAGATTTATTTTCATCCTTGTATTTTGATCTAAATAAGAAATACTTCGGTAATGATATTGTAGTTGATGAGGAAATTAGTCTGGAATGGGCAAGAATTCCGCATTTTTATTACAATTATTATGTTTACCAATATGCAACTGGCTTTAGTGCAGCGGCGGCCTTATCCAAGCAAATACTAGAGGAGGGTGAGCCGGCAGTAAAACGCTATATCGATGAGTTTTTAAAAGCGGGAAGCTCAGATTATCCAATTGAGGTATTAAAACGTGCTGGGGTAGATATGACTTCAAGTGAGCCAATTGAACAGGCACTTAAGGTGTTTGAGGAAAAACTGACTGAAATGGAACAGTTATTAAATAGTTAATTCATTATCAAAAAGGGGCTGCTACAGTCCCTTATCCTTTTAGTGATTTTCGCCGGTTACCCCCTCTAAAGCGGTTGCGGTTATTCCAACAATGAACGGTAAATAAAATTGAAAGAAACATCGGGATGACAGAAAAGAAGAACGGTATGATCCTCATTAGTCCCAATAAGTAAATGCAAAAGGAAACAAAAACAAAAATGAACGCAAGGATAAACAGAAATTTATTCATTGTACAAAACCTCCTCCATTATTATCCTATGTCGTACTGTAATAAATTTATTCTTTTTAGAAAGTGACAGTTTTGTGAAATACGTAACAAAGTTATTGTGCATTAGGTCGAAAATTGTTAATATAAGTTTGTAAAGTTAATCACAAACAAACATAACCCCTTTGTTTGACCGTGAAACTTTCTCCCACCCCCCTGTCGAATGAGACATAAAAAGAAGGTTAGGCATCCCTCCTAGCCTTCTTTTTATTTCCCTTTATTCAAAAAAATGATTGAGAGCCATCATGTCTGAATGGTCTCAATCATTACTTTTTAAATATCTCCAAAATGTTCCGTATTTTACAGGAACCCGCTCAACCGCTTGTTTTAAAAGCAACTTTTTCATCTCTTTTTCAACTTCCTGACAGGATAAATTATAGACAACAGCAATTTCTTTTGTTGCAACAAACTTAAAATAGGCCAAAAAATCCTGAAGAGGAGGCAGAGTTCGCGACATTAGCTTTCTTTGTAAAATTTCCTCCAACACCTGAACATATATTTCGTAAGGATAAGCTCCGGAAAGCTTAATCCCTTCCTCTTCAATATTTTCATTATTGAAGAAAACAAAGGTAGGGCTCTCGTCAACATCCATCTCCCTTGTAATTTTTAAATCGCATTGAAAGGCTTTACAGGCGGCTTCAGAAATTAAGTCCTTCTTAAATTCCTCTACATCAAGACCGGCATCCCGTGCAATACTAATCAGGATCTCCTTCTTTGTAATATTTTGTTTTTCAAGAAAGAGTACTTCCTGCAGCTTTCGTAAAAACCTGAGACCAGCTTTTTTTCCTTGAAGTTCGGCAGCCTTCACTGCCACTGAAGCTGTCGATGGTTTCGAAATAGGATCTTCAAACCATACATCTCCATCACAGGACATGCCTGACCTCGTTGCTGTCCGTTCCCAAAGCTTTGCGATTTCAGATGGGGCTTTTTTTGAAATATTTAAAGACGTTAAACGTCCTGTTAATACGTGCCTAATACTTATTTTATCGCCAAATTCTATTAGTAATTTTTTTAGAACAGGTTCTAATGCCCAACATTCGGGACATAGAGGGTCAATAAACACATAAATTTCGATAGGTTTGATATAGAAGTTTTTCCAGCTGCTGTTTGTAGATTCATTTTTGCTGGTACCCGAACTGTTAAGCATGAATATCTCCTTTCTGTTCAGGAAATGATACTTATATTTTAGCAATGCAAGTAGGTTCGGGCAAATATTGTGCTTCTGAAGATTTTTCCATTGTTTAGGGTTTTAGACAAGATTGTTTTTGAAGTTAAATGTTATAATATGACTTGGACTATATTATGGTAATTGAAACTATTATTTCGGAGTGTGAGAGTTGATTATGCGATTAACGAAAAGCATCCCCAATATGTTTACATTGGGCAACCTGTATTGTGGTTTTCTGTCAATCGGTTTTGCCGCCAAAGGGGAATTTAAAAATGCAGCAATATTAATATTAATTGGGATGATGCTTGATAGTATGGATGGGCGATTGGCAAGAATGCTAAAAGCGGATAGCGCATTAGGGAAAGAGCTGGATTCCTTAGCGGATATCGTAACATTTGGTGTGGCCCCATCTTTTTTAGTTTACTATACATATTTTTACCACTTTGGGCACTTGGGTTTAATTGTAACCGGATTATTCCCGTTATTTGGAGCTTATCGGTTAGCAAGATTTAATATAGGCTCTAGTAAATCGTCTCTACATTATTTCATTGGGGTACCAATTACTGCAGCGGGGGGAATTCTGGCATTATTAACTTTGTTTGGAGATAGAATCCCCAATATTATTACGTCCGTCGTATTTACGGCTTTATGTTTTTTAATGGTTAGTAGAATTAGAATTCCAAGCTTGAAGGAGGTTCCGTTACCAAAGTATGGTACGATTGTTACGATTTTTATCGGTTGTCTATTATATGTAATTTATACGAAAACGTATGAGAAATTTCCTTATCTTATTTATTTTGCCGCTCCGCTTTATATAGCCTATTTGGCGTATCGTTTTATTAAAGGAAAGCATAGAAGAGAAGATATCGATTAAAAAAAGCGGCCAGCGGGCCGCTTTTTTTTATGAAAAATAGGAATTCGTAACCTTTTTTACGTAAGCTTGAGTTTCTTTAAAAGGCGGGATACCATTGTATTTATCAACATTTCCTGGGCCGGCATTATAGGCAGCCAGTGCAAGCTTTAAATCACCATCGTACTTATCCAACATTTTTTTTAGGTATTTTGTCCCGGCTTCAATGTTTTCTTTTGGATCATACACATTTACTACACCAAGCCATTTTGCTGTGGCCGGCATAAGCTGCATTAAGCCCGCAGCACCCGCTTTGCTTTTAGCTAATGGGTTGAAATTTGACTCATGTTTAATAACAGAGTGAATCAGATTGGCATCAACTCCATATTTTGCAGCAGCCTTTTTGATTATTTCCTCATAATTGGATTGGACATTTGTCTCTTTTACAGCTGGAAATGAATAATTTTGTATTTTAAAATTCGGCTGCAGCGCTTGAAGCTCTTTTAATGCCAAATTGGTTGGATGGTCTTTATCTTCTGAAACGATTAGGGAAGCCGGATGTTCTTGCAATTTAGAAATCTCTAATTGAAGAAGATCTGAAAAAGGATCATTGCCTTCTTCTGTAATAGAAGCACTTTGATTAAAACTTCTTAATGCCTGAATCTCCATTAATGTTTTTAAATGATTAACATCTATTTTCATATCTAGTCTTCCTTTTTTCCTTTTAATTCAAAAAAACGTTGTATTTTATTTTTAGTTGTTCTCAATGGGATATTATTTTGCTTCAAGATTTTGAGGAATTTTTCTTTTCCTGTGACTGGGTCTTTAACTTCATATTCTAGCTCATAATCTTCGTGTTCTAAATAAAAGCTATGATCAAGAACAAGAATATTATCATTGTCAATAATTTCAATTCTGTCAGTTTTTAAGGCCCCCAAGTAATAAAGTTCATCAGGGGTAATTCCCAAGGTTGCAATCGCCTCTTTTACAGTACCATCAACCATCTTTGTCACTTCACTGTTTAGCAGGCTAAAAGCCTGTGCTTCTGTTAATTCTTGATGGGTTTCGAGTAAGCCTTGTTCATGGGGCTGTTTTAATGTAAGAATATACTTGTCCTGTTTTTTTCGTATTCTAAGAGCGGAGTGCTTGTCTCTCAACGAAAAATTTACAGTGTCAAAATAATAATTTTCTTGACTTATAAAATCTTTTGGCGTTACATTGAATTCTTTCATTAATAGCTCAAATTCGTTTTTTGTAAGTAGATTTTTAAATTCTATTTCTATTTCTTGTACCATAAAAAAACTCCTAAATAGTAGGTTGTAGACATACAATTCATATTATGCGGTATAATGGTTTTAAAATCAATTGAATTAAAATGGTGGGGGTTATGTGATAAACTATTACCAAAATTACCTTAATTATCATAAAAGATTGGATGTCGGTTGTATGAAATTTGCAATAACCTCAAGAGGGGATCAAACCTCAAACGCTTTAAGAATGAAAATGAAAAACTATTTATTAGACTTTGACCTTGTGTTCGATGAGGCAGAGCCTGATATTGTAATTTCTATTGGTGGGGATGGAACCCTACTACATGCATTTCATCAATATCAACATAGATTAAGTGAGACTGCCTTTGTTGGTGTGCATACGGGACATCTAGGATTTTATGCGGATTGGGTTCCTTCGGAAGTTGAAAAGCTTGTGATTGAGTTGGCCAGAACACCATTTTCAGTAGTTGAATACCCGATTTTAGAAACGATTGTCCGTCATATTGATGGCGGGAAGGAATCAATGTATTTATCATTAAATGAAACAACGATCAAAGCAACAGAAGGATCGCTTGTGATCGACGTTGAAATTAAGGGGCAGAAATTTGAAACGTTTCGTGGAGACGGTCTATGTATTTCCACACCGTCAGGAAGTACGGCTTATAACAAATCGTTAGGCGGTGCAATCATCCACCCTTCGATAGAAGCCATTCAAGTTGCTGAAATGGCATCCATCAATAATCGAGTCTTCCGGACAATTGGGTCGCCGCTTATTCTGCCAGGTCACCATACGCTCTTGTTAAGACCAAAGGAGGCAGTAGATTTATTAGTAACTGTCGACCATAAGACGATTTTACATAAGGATGTAAAATCCATTCAATGCCGGGTTTCCGATGAAAAAGTAAGATTTGCACGTTACCGCCCTTTTCCGTTCTGGAACAGAGTACGTGATTCATTTGTTGGGAACGACAATAGGGGATGATTGTTGAAATGAGAACAAGGCCGTTTGTGAAAGAGGATATTTCCGCATGTACAACATTGTTTATTGAAGTTTTTAATCGGGAACCGTGGAATGACCGTTGGACTGGGCAGCTTGCAACGGAATACTTCGAAGATGTAGTGAATACGCCGGGCTTTGAAGGCTTTGTGATGGAAGTGGATTCGGATTCAGACTCGGATTCGTATAATCAAAGTGGGAAACCCGTTATTGTGGGTTTTGTTATCGGGACAAGGAAAAAGTGGTGGAGCGGTGATATTTACTATTTATATGAAATGTGTATGGACGAGTCCTATCAAGGAGAAGGAATAGGTTCCAAGTTGATGGAAGATGCAAAATCGGCCTTGGTATCAAAAGGTTTTTCCTCGATTGTGCTATTAACGGAACGCACATTTCCAGCCGCTCATTTTTATCAAAAACATGGTTTTATTGAAAGCCCTGAAACAAGATTTTATTTCTGCAGTTTGTAATTAGTGGTTTTATGCTTATGAATAACCATAAAATTCAATGGAAAATTGATGAGAAATTTGAAGGAATGCTCATTCGTGAGTTTTTGCTAAAGGAAAAAGGAATCTCTAAAAGAGCATTAGTTGATATAAAATTTTACGGTGGCGATATCTTGTTAAACGGCAGCCATGTCACCGTAAGGGAAGTCGTTCGGACTGGCGATTGTTTGGAGGTAATGTTTCCACCGGAAATTCGAAGCGATGGAATTATTGGAGAGAACATCCCATTACATATCGTGTACGAGGATGAGCATATCCTTGTCATTAATAAACCACCGTTTATGGCATCAATTCCGTCTCGAGAACATCAAAGTGGAACTTTAGCCAATGCTCTCATCTATTACTATAACCAAATTGGATTGTCATCGACGATCCATATTGTTAACCGTTTGGACCGTGATACTTCAGGCCTAATGATTGTTGCCAAAAATAGCTTTGTCCATTCATTATTTGCTTTAGAGCAAAAAAAGAAAAGTATAAAGCGGGAGTATGAGGCTATTGTTCATGGAATTGTTCTGGACGATGTTGGCATTATTCAGGCTCCGATTGGCCGTAAAGCGGAAAGCATTATTGAACGTGAAGTTAGGAATGATGGACAACAGGCTGTGACACATTATGAAGTTAAAAAAAGGTTTTCGGATCGGACGTTAGTTTCGTTAAAATTGGAAACTGGCCGCACCCACCAAATTCGTGTTCATATGTCTTACATTGGTCATCCGTTATTAGGTGATGATCTATATGGCGGGCAGCGCGATTTCATCTCAAGACAAGCCCTGCATAGTAAGAGTGTAAGGTTTTATCATCCCTTATTGGAACGGGAGCTTGCGTTTTCCGTTCCATTGCCGGCTGATATGGGGAATCTTGTGAGTGGGGTGAAATGACCCCACCACAATCTATAATATTATTCATCAAATGCCCTAAACTTCTCCGATACTTTCGGCATCGAGGAAGGTACCGAGACAGGCTCCATCTCCGGATATCTGAGTGCAGTTAACATCCCACCAAATACACAGCCGGTATCAATATTCCACGTCTTATTAATTTTCCGCGGCTTTTCAACAGGCGTATGACCGTAAATAACCCAAGCGTCTCCGGAATATTGCTTAGCCCAATCCCTCCTAACTGGTGTTCCGTCAGGATTTGTTTCCCCTGTGATATCTCCGTATAAAACAAAGGTTTTTACTTTATTGCTTGTCTTTCCAATATAGTCATGACGAATTCCCGCATGGGCAACCACTAATTTTCCTTTATCAAGCTGAAGATATAATGGAGCTCGTTCAAAAAGCTTCATAAAATGAGACTGTACCTTAGCTTTGTCTTTTGATGAGAGTGCATCATATTCTGCCACTGTTGTCTCCAAGCCATGTTTGATTTGTACTTTTCGTCCTAAGAAATAGCGGTACAGTTTATCACAGTGGTTGCCTGGGGTGTAATGGGCAACTTTTTCTTCAATTACAAGCTTATATACAATTTCCATAACCTTAATTGATTCTGGCCCCCGATCTGTTAGGTCACCTACAAAGACGAGGATCCTTCCATCTGGATGTATTGGATACCCTTTTTGATTCCAGTCATATCCGAGCTTTTTAGTTAATGTAATAAATTCATCATAGCAGCCGTGAATATCACCAATGATGTCATACATAAAAAATCACCCCATGATTCAAAAAGCCAAATATTACGATCAATATCTAGTCTTATCCTAGTTCAGTCGCAATATTTGGCTTATGACGTTATTTTCTTAATTCCCAAACATATACTTTCGTGTCCTTGACCTTACATTCAAAACGACTCCTACAGCGATCATACTAGTTAATAACGAACTGCCGCCATAACTTATAAACGGCAACGTAATACCTGTGATTGGCATTAATTGAATGGTCATACCTATATTTTGGAATACTTGAAAGGTAATCATACCTATTACACCTGTACATAAATAACTTCCATATGGATCATGACTTTCCAGTGCAGCATGGATCATTCTGTATACTAATAAGAAGAACAATGAAATCACGATACTTGCTCCAATAAATCCAAATTGTTCGCCAATAACGGCAAAGATGAAATCGGTATGGGCTTCCGGAAAATAAACCTGCCCATTCAATATTCCTTTTCCTTGTAATTGACCGGAGCCAATGGCAAGCATAGCTTTAATTAGCTGAAATCCATAGTTACTTGAGAATTCATGTGGCGCGAGCCATCCGTAAAAGCGATTCATTTGGTGTGCTTTGAGTACATATGTTGTAATAAACTCTGGGTTCTTAAAGTAAATAAACACTAAAAGTCCAATCCCAGAGATAACCGAAGCCGCTAACGAAAATAAAATACGCCATCGTATACCAGAAACTAGGAGCAACGAGCCAAGAATGGAAGCAACTACTATTGCAGTTCCTAAATCAGGTTGTTTCAAAATCAGTAATAAAGGAGGAGCAGTTGTACCAACCAGCTTCCCTAATAATATAAAATCTTCCCTTAATGTACGATTATCTGGATAAAGTTCATTATGATTTGCAATAATTTGACTAAGTAATATGATTAAGAAGATTTTCATTAATTCAGCAGGTTGAAAGTTACCAATGACAGGTAAAACATACCAGCTGACAGCTCCATTAATGTCAGGTGCAATTTTGGATGGCCCTAATATTTTAAGTCCGAGCAAGAGAATAAGACCAAACCCATATAAATACCAAGAAAAGTTTTTAAAGCGATCAAAATCAATAATCATTGTGACACCAATTGCTACAAAACCAATTAAATACCACACAACCTGTTTTCCAACAAAATTATAATTTTGAAGTTTGGCCGGAAGTGATGGTTGAATGCTATAAATTGCAATTACGCTTACAGCACCTAATAATATAACAATGAATACAAGGGCTACATCTATTTTCTGATAAGGAGTTTTGTCCTTTTCTATTTCCATTTCGTATATTCCTTTCTAAACTGCTTTTGATTCTTTAATACAACACCCATTATAATATAGTAACGAAATTTTGGGTGAATGAAAAGGACTAGAAACAGTTTGACAAATAAAAGACCTCATTTTACGATTAATGAGGCTTATAAGGTACTTTTATCCAATCTAAAATTAAAGGAGGGAGATTAATGCCAGACTATAATAAGAAGCTCGATGATGAGTTTAAAACCATACTTATTGATGCTATTCAAAGAAATGATATTGATGCATTTAGGGAAGAGTTTCTTGAGGTTCACCCATATGACCAAGCAAGATTCTACGTTAGTCAGGAACAAGATGTTAGGCAACAAATTTCTTCTTATTTGTCACCATCAGAAATGGCTGAGTTATTCCATAATCTTGATAGCGAAGACCAGGAAAGCACCCTTGAGGAAATGGAACCGGCCTATGTTGCAGATATGCTCGCCCAAATGTATGCGGATGATGCCGTAGACGTTTTAAATGAGTTGGAAAAAGACCAGGTTGTCAGCTACCTTACCATTATGGATGATGAAGCAGCTCAAGAAATTAAAGATTTGCTTCATTATGAAGAAAAAACCGCCGGTAGTATCATGACAACTGAGTTTGTGGCAATTTTAGCAAATCATACTATTAAAAATGCAATGAAAATCTTGAAGTCAGAAGCACCTGATGCGGAGACGATTTATTACATATATGTAGTCGATGACGAGGAAAGGCTCGTAGGCGTTATTTCTCTGCGTGATTTAATTATTGCTGATGATGATAAACTCATTTCGGAGGTTATGAATGATCGGGTTGTTTCCGTTTCAGTAAGTGAAGATCAAGAACATGTTGCGCGAATGATGAAGGATTACGACTTTTTAGCCGTTCCGGTTCTTGATTTTCAAAGACATTTACTTGGGATTATTACAGTTGACGATATACTTGATGTTATGGAAGAGGAAGCATCGGAGGACTATTCAAAATTGGCTGGGGTCCCCAATTTTGAAAGCCAGGATCATTCTGCCTTTTCAGCAGCAAGAAAACGTCTGCCATGGCTCATTATTCTTTTATTCCTTGGGATGTTTACAGCAAGTTTAATTGGACGATTTGAAGAAATCTTAAGTCAAGTATCTATTCTTGCCGTATTCATTCCACTTATCGCTGGTATGGCTGGAAACACAGGAACACAAGCACTTGCAGTGGCTGTCCGAGGGATAGCGATTGGCGATGGTGATCGGAAAAGTAAAATGCAAATGCTCCGTAAGGAAATTGGCACAGGTTTAATTATTGGCTTCGTTTGTGGAATATTGGTTATGATTGTTGTAGATTTATGGAAACATAACATTGTGTTAGGTATGCTAGTAGGGGTTGCCATTTTTACAACGCTTACTATTTCTACCATGTCTGGTGCGCTTATCCCACTATTAATGCACAAGTTGAAAATTGATCCAGCGGTGGCTTCTGGCCCTTTTATCACGACATTAAATGACATTATAAGTGTCTTGATCTATTTTGGATTAGCCACACTACTAATGAACTATTTAGTCTAATTAGGGAGGTGGAGCTTTATCGAAGCACACGCATCAGTGTCATCTTTAGTTATTGTTTTACTGGCGGCCTTTCTAACGCCGATTTTGCTGCACCGATTTAAATTAAACATTATTCCTGTTGTTGTAGCTGAAATTATTGTTGGACTTATTATTGGGGAAAGTGGACTCCAGCTCGTCCATCCAGATATGTGGCTTGAAACACTTTCATTATTAGGATTTATTTTCTTAATGTTTCTGAGTGGTGTGGAAATTGATTTTTCGGCGTTTGTCGGTGGGAAAAAGAAAGAGAAAAATACGCCAAATTCGTTTGTAGTTGCTACTGTCTATTTTATCGGTATTTTTATTTTGTCATACGCTTTAGCCCTTCTTTTTGTTTGGGCCGGCTTTATCGATAATGCCTTTTTAATGACGTTAATCATTTCAACAATTTCACTCGGGGTAGTAGTCCCGACCTTAAAGGAAGCCCAAATTATGAAAACAAATATTGGTCAAACCATTCTTTTGGTTGCGGTTATTTCTGACCTAGTAACGATGGTCTTATTGGCTGTATTTGTGTCTGTGTATAGTGATGGGCAAGGGAATACGTGGCTCTTACTTATCTTGTTTGGAGCAGGTGTCCTTCTTTATTTTCTCGGGAAGTACTTCCGTAATCAGTCTTACCTTGAAACTATGACTAAGGGAACGATTCAAATTGATACGAGAGCTGTCTTTACATTAATTATTTTATTAGTGGCCGTTTCGGAATCAATTGGGGCGGAAAATATTTTGGGAGCGTTTCTTGCAGGGGTGTTGGTATCTCTATTATCGCCAAATCCGGAAATGGTCCATAAATTGGATTCCTTTGGTTACGGATTTCTAATCCCTATCTTTTTTGTCATGATTGGGGTGGAATTAGATATTTGGGCATTATTTAGTGACCCGAAGACGTTATTATTAATTCCGCTTTTATTAATTGGTTTGTTCATTTCAAAGATTGTACCGGCCCTGTTGCTCAGCAAATGGTTTGACTGGAAGACTATTTTTTCATCAGCATTTTTATTGACATCAACACTGTCACTTGTCATTGCAGCCGCTAAAATCGGCGAAAGGATAGAAGTGCTCACAGCGCAGGAATCGGGAGCCCTTATTCTTGTAGCAGTAATTTCATGCATTATTTCACCGATTCTTTTTAGAAAGCTATTCCCGAAACATCATACTGCCGTCCAAAAATTCAAAGTTGTTTTTATTGGGGCAAATCAAATGACATTGCCGATAAGCAGGGAATTGGATTCTGACTATTATGAGCCGTATATTTTTCATGTGAAACAGGAAAAAATCAATGGTCATGTGTCCAACCCAGTTTTCCACATTGTCGAGGTTGAAAACTATTCGATTGAAGCTTTGGAAAAGCAGGAAGTATTTAATGCTGATATCCTAGTCCTGTTCACGGGGGATGAAAACATAAATTCAGATATTGCCATCTATGCTAAGGAGCATTATGGAATAGAGCGAGTTATTGCCAGAGCTGAGTCCCCAATTATCGAAAAAGAATTACGAAATCACGATATCGATGTTTTCTCCGTTTTCTTCTCAACGAAAACACTGTTAAAGGCATTTATTGAAACACCAAGTATTTTGAATATCTTGACGAAAGAAGAAAGCGCCCTATTTGAAATTGACATGAATAATTCAAGGTATGAGGGAGTATTGTTACGGAACTTTCCATTTACTGGGGATGTTATTATTGTTCGGGTTTTTAGAGGATCGGATTCGATTGTACCACATGGGGATACTCAATTAATGCTTTATGATCGCTTAATTGTAACTGGATCTAAGGAGTACGTAGATGATTTAAGAATGCTATTGGAGTATGGTAAATGATGAAATCAAAGGCTTAAAGGAATTTTCTTTTAAAAGTCGAATTAAATATGAGATGATTTCCAAATGGTAAACTTGGTACTATAATTAAGGAGGAATTTTATATGATTTCTTTACAAGGTCGTACGTATGTAGTGATGGGTGTGGCAAATAAAAGAAGTATTGCCTGGGGAATTGCCCAAGCTTTACATAATGCGGGAGCAAGATTAGTTTTTACTTATGCAGGAGAACGCTTAGAAAAAAGTGTACGTGAATTAGCTGAAACTTTGGAACGCCAAGATTCAATCGTATTGCCATGTGATGTTACAAGTGATGAAAATATTGAAGCAGCTTTTACCGAAATAAAGGAACAAGTAGGGACGATTCATGGTCTGGCGCATTGCATAGCATTCGCTAAAACAGAAGAGCTAAAAGGGGACTATATGAATACTACTCGTGACGGCTTCCTCTTAGCACATAATATTAGCTCTTATTCATTAACAGCCGTTGCCAAGGCAGCGAAGGATTTAATGACAGAGGGCGGCAGTATCGTAACCTTAACATACTTAGGTGGAGAAAGAGTAATGACCAATTACAATGTGATGGGTGTTGCCAAGGCTTCATTAGATGCAAGTGTGAAATATTTAGCGAGTGACTTAGGTAAGTATGGAATCAGAGTTAATTCCATTTCTGCTGGTCCAATCCGAACTCTTTCAGCCAAAGGCGTAAGTGACTTTAATCTTATTTTAAATCAAATTGAAGAAAAATCTCCATTACGTCGTACAACAACTCAAGAAGAAGTCGGAGATACAGCCTTATTTTTATTCAGTGACCTTTCAAGAGGTATAACTGGTGAAAATATTCATTGTGATTCAGGCTACCATATTATTGGTTATTAAATTTATATAAACACGAGGAATGTGCTTTATATTGTTCGGTTGACGGATGATGTAAGGCACTTTTTTTAAAAAGATTCATTTAGTAGGGAAAAGAATAAATCACCTGAGGAAGGGTGATTTATTCTTTTCTATTAGTTTTTCTCCTAAAATGGGACACATCTTAAAAGTGTAATACAGTACCTCCCGCTTGTGCCAGGCGGGGCTAAAATGGTAAATGATGAAGGCATAATCGCTTCTCTTGATACAGTAGTATCTGGAGAAAGAGTAGGGAATATTACATCCTGTTGGGCTTTAATAACCGCATCAACGTTTCCTAAACTGCTGCCATCATTAAATATTTCAAAAGTTGCTTCGAGATAAGCACCAGGTAGTGCAGCTTTCCATACGGTGACATTCCCGGTTCCAAAAAGTCCACAAAGTTCTTCCTTAATGGTTTCTTTACACGAACGACTTGGAACGGGGTTTTCGTATTTTGCAAATACAGGGGTAAGACATTCGATTCCACAATAACAACTTAAATCAACAGTAATACATATTCCCGTTCTAATAAATTTACCGATGGAATGAGAAGAAAGAAAACTGCAAATATCATCATCTTTTATAGCTGGGGAGGTAGTCCCTTCCTCTGTTTGCGCTTGTAATAATTCGAGTTGTACACAGCAATCCTGATCATCAATAAATTTATCAACACGAAAAAATGGAGTTTTAAAGGACTCTAAAAACTTACCCTCGTTGTGGCTGAAAATGCCCTTTCCTATAAAAAAATCACATGTTCCATTAGAAATTAGCATGAAAGGGATTGTGTTTAAATTATTAGTGGGTTTTTCATCACAATTATCATGATGAGATGTTTTTTCAAATTGCGCTTCTTCAATTTGCCTTACTAAATTACAAATGCATTGTTTACTATGACTACAGCCCATTCATTCAACCCCCTTTTTTAGTTATTTATATAGTAGTCTATGGTTGATTATAGAAAGCTGTATAGGTAAACAACCTATTTATATTAAGAGAAGACAAAATTCAGTTGTTGTTGGCCTATGCCTATATGTAATCTGAAATCAAGTTTGCTTAAGTATTTTTAATAAATTTATGAAAACAGGGACTTCCACATTATTTCAAACAGACAAGTTTCCGAATTGCGATAAGGTGCATAATTATGGTAAAAACCATCAGTGTTTTGTGTGCAAACGACCACTGCCCGCCAGCCAATGGACATTTTTTTCAACCTATGCTAGAAATATCCCAGTCAAGTCCATACCCTGACTGGGAACGAATAAGATACGTTAAACGCGTTTGTACAATCTTATACAGTAATCAGCTTGCTGGTTAGGGCCTAATATAACATTAAAAGATGTTGGTTGATTTACAGATATTGAAACTGTAGATCTAGGGGGTACTGTGGTAGTTGCTGTGCCATTTGCACCAATTGCTAAAGCTGCATCTGAATTGTTAGTGACAGTGAAAGTCCCTTGAAAATAGTCATTTACTGTAGGGGCAGTCCAAATAGGAGTTGTTACTGGAATAGAACCAACCAAAGAACCGCAAAAATCCTCTACAAAAATTTGGTGCTGCGGACAGCAAAATTGGTTAGCGGGTAAATGAGTACCGCCGTTTTGTTTTCCACCACAAGACATGATGTATTCCTCCTTAAAGTTTTGATTTTGTAGTAATGCTACACTTACATTAAATGCAAGTTGGAGAAGGGTTGTATATTGTAAATGCGGAATTGAAAGTATTTTTTAAAAAAAAATAAAAAAATCACCCACAGTTCGGGTGATTAGTAGGCTAATTCCGATGTTAGGTGCATTTTGTGCAAATTAGGATCTAATGGAAATACTTCTTACTAATGTAATGCAGTATCTTCCGCTTGTATTAGGAGGTGCGGTGATTGTAAAGGATACAGGTTCAATAGCTTCTCTTGTTACCGTAAAGCCAGGAGGAACAGGAGGGAAATTTACATTATTATTAGCCGTTATCGTTGCTGTAACATCTGCTTGACTAGTATTGTCATTAAAAATATGGAAAGTTCCTTCAAGAATATCGTTAGGACTAGCAGCTTGCCAGACTGTTACCGTTCCTGCCCTAAAGTTACCACAAAGTTCTTCTGTGAAGATTTTTTCACGATCCTCGCATTTATTCTCTTTCTTTTCACAAGGAGAAACAGGAATAGGAAGTTTACTTTCTGCAAGAACAGGTGGAAGACATTCTATTCCGCAAAAACAACTTAAATCCACAGTTATACATATTCCTGTCCTAATAAATTCACTAATTTTACGATTACATAGAAAGTCTGTGATATCATCATCTCTTGAAGAATGCGGAAGAGTACAATCCTTTGTTAGTCCTTGTAATAATTCCAAGTGTACACAGCACCCATGATGATCGGTAAATTTATTAACTCGAAAAAACGGGGTCTTGAAGCATTCAAAAAACAAGCTTTTAGGGTCTTTAAACACGCCTTTACCAATAAAGAAATCACAAGTTCCTTTACATACTAGCATGAAAGGGATTGTATTCACTCGAGTAGGACAAATCAATTTTGTTTGAAATGGATTTTCGGAATCTCGAATTTGCTGTTCAAGTATA
Organism: Schinkia azotoformans; assembly: GCF_035811335.1. Lineage (NCBI taxonomy): Bacteria > Bacillati > Bacillota > Bacilli > Caryophanales > Bacillaceae > Schinkia > Schinkia azotoformans. The sequence goes on along the minus strand of NZ_JARSMD010000005.1, from coordinate 56,121 downwards.
GTTTTGTCCTGAGCTTGAGCAATTCGCTTTACTAAATCGCAAATACATTGTTCACCATGACTACAGCTCATTAATTCAACTCCCTTATAGTTTTATTTAGTAGTCTATGGTTTATATAGAAATCTGTATAGGTAAACAACCTCTATTTATGACATACGTAATAAAATTGGTTTTTAACCTATTGGAAACATAGTTATTTTTTAAAAAAGTGGGCACATTACTAATTTTAGAAGCATAAGATAGGTACGAGATTAAAGAAAGAGGGGGGATCGAGATGGAAAGAAAAATTGTTGATACTATTAATAATCCTCTTCTATACATTAGCCAACCAGTTTATCCACCGACAAAACCGAAAATGCAGCAAACCTATGTTAGGAGAACTTCAACACCTATATATGAAACAGACCAATTGTCGCTTGTACAAGATAAAGCCGTGGAAAAACAAGTGCCAGTTGATGCAATTGCTGAGGATATCACCGCTACACCTTTAAAAAAAAATCCAATCGAGGAAAAAACAGCACCAAGAAAAAGTCGAACAGAAGAAAATAAACAACCAATCGAAACTCACTTAAAAGTAGAGACGGAACCTATTGAAGAAATAATTGAAGAGAAATTAGAGCCCAAAAATCAAGTTACAACCGCGAAACAGGAAGTAGAGGTAAATAAATTTCATCCTGAAAGTGAATCGATCACCAATAATGTAGAACCGAAACAGAAATTGATCAAAAACATAGCTAAAATAAAACGGAAATCGATCAAAAGCATGTCTGAACTAAAACAGGAGCCAGTCCAAAGCATAGCCGAAACTAAACAAGAACCGGTTAAAAACATTATTGAAACTAAGAAAGAGCCGGTGATAAGTAAGACCGATTCTAAAAAGGATGAATCAAAAAAAGATTTGCTTCAAGAACTGATAAAAGGAAAACTTCCGGGTTTAGAGGGTATAGTCGAGGGAAAACCTGTCCACATTCAACAGTTGAAGAATCAAGTTGTTGAGCAGCCAAAACCGGCAGTACTTGAAGTTCAAGAAGTCATCGAAGTTCCAGAGGTATCGGCTGTGGCATCAGTACCAGAGGAAAATGTTTTTAGCGGAGAAATCCTAGAAGTTGAAGATAAAGAATTTGCGGAGAAAATTGAAGCTGCCAAAGAGAAAAGACGGATGATCACGACATTTGGAATCAGATCAAGTATTGAAAAAGGACGAAAAGCAGTTGCTGCACCGAAGAAGAATCCATTACCATCACCGATAACAATAAATGATATTAAAAATCGCACTCCAAAAGAACAAAATGTCGGGGAGGATGTTCAACAGGTACCTCAAAACCAACAGGAAGAAGCACCGGTACAACAAGAACCAGAAGTGAAAAAGCCTCGTAAAAAAACATTTAAAGAAATGTCAGTGGAAGAGAAGGTTGATTATTTAGTTAAACTACCAATTGCCGTCCCAAAAGTTAAATGTGAAATTAGAACTAAAGAGTCAACATTTCAAGGGATTATTGCTGGATATACAAATGGAGTTGTCCAAATTGTCCAAAGAAAAAAACCATTTCGGGTTGATTTGAAAATTGAAGATATCCTAGGTATCAACCGAAAAAGCTTCTAATTGACTGATAGTTCAAGCAGGCTACATCAATGTAGTCTTCTTTTTTTGTACTACTAAATTTATAAAAAATAGGTTTTTGCAACATGCCAATTATACCCGGGACACATATATATAAGTACAATTGTACCTTTAGTACAAATGACATAAGGAGGATTCACGCAAAATGGAAGATAAAATGAGTAATTCTTTTTTAACAACAATGGTTGGTAAGGGAGTTAGAGCATATAAAAGCGGGCCTGAAGCATGGCATGGATTGTTATTAGCAGTTAATTCAGATCATATTGTACTTTATAATGAGAAGGATGGATATATTTACCAGAGATCAAATCATATAAAAAATGTTGTTGCCGACGATAAGGCAAATATTCAAATCGCTAATGAATTAACTCCTCATGATACAAATGAAAGTAAATTTGAAGACATACTAAGTAATCTAATCGGTGAAGAGGTCAAAATTAATCGTGGTCCTGAATCTAGAAAAGGGAGATTATTAGGGGTAAATGGAGATTATTTAGCCCTTTATGTTGAAAAAGAAGGAGTATCTTATTTTAACCTTGACCACGTAAAAAGTTTCAGCATAAAAGCAAAAGAAGATGACAAGGAAAAGGAAAGCGAAAATGATAGAGTGAATAAGGAAAATAAAGAAAAAGATAACGGCAAAATGAAAGAGAATCAAGTAGTGAGCTTCATTGACGTTAATAGCTTGAACCGACTATTTAAGTATTTAAAATATAGCTATATAATGATCAATCGCGGACCTGAAGGTGTGGAAGGAATTTTAGTTGATGTGAAGGATAATCTAATCACTTTAGTATTCCAAGATCAAGTATTACGGGTAAATAGAAACCATGTGAAGAGTATTCGGGAAAAAATGAATCAAGAAAACAGTAACGATAACAGTAATCAAAATAACAATCATTCAATTGTGTCAGCTAAAAAGAAGCAACAGGATAGAAAAAGAAAGAATTAGGCAATCAATCAAACAACCAAAATGAGTGCATTGATGAGGAAAAGTCAGTGCACTTATTTAATATCCATGAAAATTAGGAGAGGGTGGGTGGAGTTTGGAATTATTGAAAGACTTCATAAATGAACAAATTTATGTTGAAGTATCCGGAAATATTCTTCATAAAGGAATATTGATTGCATTCGGAACTGATATATTAGTTTTGTATAATGGAAAGGATTTTTTGTATATTCCAATTATTCATATCCATAAAGTAAATAAAAAAGATGATGACTCATCTGACATTAGTCCATTTGAAGGAAAATGGGATGATGATTCAAATGAAACAATATCATTTAGAAAAATATTAAATAATGCCAGGGGATTGTTTTCGGAGATTACAATCGCAAATAATCATACAATACATGGATATGTTGTGAGTGTAATGAATAATTATGTAGTATTTTACTCACCGGTTTATAGGACTGTATATATATCACTACAGCATTTGAAGTGGTTAATACCATATAAAGATCAGCAGCCACCGTATGCCCTTTCAAAGGAAAATTTGTCGGTTAATCCTTTCAACATACCACTTGCAAGGACTTTTGAGGAACAATTGAAAAGGTTCATGAATCAAATGGTCATTTTTGACCTTGGCCATGACCATAGTAAAATTGGACAATTACAAACGATCGAAAATAGTATCGTAAAATTGATTACTGCCAGGCAAATTCCATCATTTGTAAACTTACGGCATGTTAAAACGATCCATATTCCTTAATAAAAGGAAAAGGAGACTACTCAATTCAGTAGTCTCCCTTTTTACAGCTAAAAACAAAAAAAGACATCGACCTCCATCCTTTTAGGCGGAAAGTCGTGTCTTTCTGATTGTCTAGCTTCAGCTCCCAGCGGACTCGTAAACTTCGCTAAACGGTCGCTTCCGCTTTTCTTATTACATTAATGAAACGGCAGGTAAGCAAGTGATAGCACAGAAGCAGCTTAAATCAACTGTGATACAAATTCCTGTTGCTACTAGATCTTCAAGCTTTTGTCCGTCGATTTGGTCGCAAGGAGTGTCTCCATCCTTATTTTTATTGCCACCTCCACCTTGGTTGCCGTCAGCACCGAAGGCTAATAGCTCGATTACTGCACAGCAATCTTCATCAACAGTTTTTACGCGGAAGACAAAGCTTTCAATGCATTCAAACTTAGGTGCATTCATATTGTTTTTGTTACGTTGGAAGTCGATACCAAATGCCTTGAAAGGATTTAAGTCTTCGCCATAAAGAATGAATGGTACTGTATTTAAATCATTGGCTGCTGCCGGATCAAGTAAGCTTTCAATTGATCTTTCACAACTAACATCACAAACATTTTCAACTACTTCATTTTGAGCTTCAGCGATGGCTCTTATAACATCACATACACAATTACTTGTGGTCCCATGATGATGATTCCCTTTTCCACAACTCATACCTCTATCTCTCCTTTTATAATTATATATTTAATGACTATCGTCTCTACAGAATATGTATGGGTGGATGTAATGTGTGGGCAATCGTCTATTTTTATGGGAATAAAAATTAGATAATTCCCTAACCTTTTGTAAACATAAGAAAAAAGGTGAGTGTTACACGCTCACCTTTTTCAGAAAAATTTTTTAGTTCTTATGACACTTTATAATTTGGTGAATTTGGTTTGCTGTTGCCTCATCTACCATATGAGGCTTAAGGCAGGAGATGCCGCAAAAGCATGAAAGATCGACTGTAATGCATGCTCCTGTTCCAATAAATCCACTAAAGTTACAGCATAGGAAGGAGTTATGATCCGGGCATTTTAGCGGGCCATTATGAGGCTCTCCATTGCAGGTAGGCCACAATAATTCCAATACTGCACAACAATTATGGTCGACCTTTTTAACCTTGAAAAATGGACTTGAAATTAAGCAGAAGAGACCATGCTTGTCGTAAATCACTGTTTTTCCAAAGAACAGGTCGCACCCACAGGTTAAAGTAAAAGGAACTGTGTTGGCAGGTGGACAATCATTTGGTGCGAGCATCTGTCTTATGGACCTCTCACAGCTTACCTCACATTGGCACTCGTCAACCTCTTCTTGGGCCTTGAGGATTCTTCTAACAATGTTACAGATACAATTTTTATCGTCTTTACCGTCTTTATCATGTTCATCGTGGCAATGATTTTTGTTCTCATCCAAATGATGCTGGTGGCAATGATGTCTGTTTTCATCCATATGATAGTGATGATGGTGGTCATGGCTCAATTCTTCCATCCAATTTTCTTCAAATTTTTTACGGTGTTTATATTTCTTTGAACCCATTTATAAATTCCTCCTTTTATAGAATAGACGATTTTTTGTCTCTTAATATGGTATGTAGGATTGGAAAGGCTGTATGGGGAGTTGTCTACCTGATTATTTAAATGTGGTTTTTCACTAAAATGATTAATATCTCAAAAAATGTGGGGTGTCTGTGTAAGATGCCTATTCATATAATAAGGGTGTGCATATTAATATGAAGTAAATAAAGGATAGTTGGATAAATTCACAACTATCCTTCGTTTGTGTTATTGGAGAAATCTGGGGATTGTTTCCTGCCAATTTGTATAAGGAAACGATTTAAAGCATCTTGCCAATGCGGGAGAATACTAAAACTATTTATCCTCAGCCCCACATGGTCCATTACGGAATACCTTGGTCGTTTTGCTGGTCGGGAGAGTTCCTCTGTTGTACAAGGCTTTAAATTAGCTTGAATGTTGGATTGTCGAAAAATTTCCTTTGCAAATTCAAACCAGGAACAACTACCTGTATTCGATATATGGTATATTCCGTATTTATCAGAAATCATGAGCTCAACAATACTCATTGCCAGGTCAACGGTATAAGTGGGACACCCAACCTGGTCATTAATGACTGTTAGTTGTTCTGTTGTATGGTACAGTTTTAGCATTTTTTTTACGAAATTATCTCCCTCCGCCCCAAAAACCCAAGAAGTACGGACAATAAAGAATTTTGAATGGAAATCGCGAACATAGCTTTCACCAGCTAATTTAGATTGTCCATAGACATTAAGAGGGGATACTGGAGAAAATTCATGATAAGGTGTAGAAGATGAACCATCGAAGACATAGTCGGTACTTATATAGATGAGTTTAGAATGAATAGATTCAGATGCCAGAACAACATTACGTGTTCCAATCCCATTAATTAGAAAAGCACTATCTCGATCCGCCTCAGCTTTATCGACATTGGTATAAGCAGCACAATGAATGACAATATCCGGGTTAATATCGGTGATTTTACGTTTTACTTCAAGTTCATTTGTTATATCTAATTCAGACTTACCTAATCCAAAGGTTTTGTAACCTAGTGATTCTAACAGTAAAACAAGGTCTGTACCAAGCTGCCCTTTAGCTCCTGTAACTAAAACTTTAATAATATCTACTCACCTCGAAAGTGTTATTTGAATATAATAATTAACCGGTAATTAATTTTTCCCACCATCCTTGATTTTTTTTGTACCAGAGAATGGTTTCTTCTAGGCCTTCTTTGATGGAAAAGACTGGATTCCAACCTAACTCATTTTGTATTTTACTAGAGTCAATCGCATAGCGATAATCATGACCTAACCGATCTGGGACATAGGTTATCAAGCTGTGGGATCCACCTAGAATGTTAACGATGGTTTCAACAATTTCTATATTTGTCTGTTCATTGTGTCCACCTATATTATATATTTCACCTGCTATTCCTTTATGAATTACTAAATCAATAGCGGAACAATGGTCTTCGACATGCAGCCAATCGCGTATATTTTTTCCGTTTCCATAAATAGGTAATTTTTTTCCTTGAATCGTATTTATTATCATGAGTGGGATAAGTTTTTCGGGGAATTGAAAGGGACCATAATTATTTGAACATCTAGTGATATTCACATTTAATCCATACGTTTTGTGATAAGATCTTACCAATAAATCAGCACTTGCTTTACTAGCTGAATAGGGACTGTTCGGAGATAAAGGAGTGTCTTCTGTAAAATAACCGTTTTCTCCAAGAGATCCATAAACTTCATCTGTTGAAATTTGAATGAAGCGCAAACTGTAATATTTTGCTATATCTAAAAGAATTTGTGTTCCGATAATATTAGTTTTAACAAACTCTTCAGAGTTTGTAATACTCCTATCAACATGAGATTCAGCTGCAAAGTTTACGATAGTGTCAATTTTTTGTGTCATAACGATATAATTTACTAATTCTTTGTTGGTAATATCTCCTCTAACAAAGGTATAATATTTTGAATATTGAAGATTTGCTAGATTATCTAAATTACCAGCATATGTTAATTTATCAAAATTCACAATATAAGAATTAGGATGTTTTTTCAAAAAGTAATGAATAAAGTTGCTTCCTATAAAACCGGCTCCTCCTGTAACTAGTAATCTCATTAATCCGGCTCCTTTATAGAAAAATTTAAATCTGCGTATTTTAATAATGGATGTTTGCTATCTTTATCAGATAAAATAGGTGTTGTGATCGGCCAATCAATACCAATATCAGGATCATCCCATAAAATTCCACGATCATATACGGGATGATAATACTGGTCGACTTTATAACACACTGTTGTATTGGGAGCAAGTGTACAAAAACCATGTGCAAAGCCCTTTGGAACAAAAATTTGTCTATTATTATATTCGCTTAAAATTACGCCAAGCCATTGTCCAAAAGTTGGAGAATTAGTGCGGATATCTACGATTACATCAAAGATTATGCCTGAAGAAACACGGACAAGCTTTGTCTGTGCCTTGGGGTTTAGCTGGTAATGAAGTCCACGTAAAACTCCAGCTGGGTTTGATACAGACTGGTTATCTTGGACAAAATCAACTTGGATTCCCAATTGTTCAAGGGAGTTTTTATTGTAGCTTTCCATAAATTTACCCCGATGATCAATATATACTTTTGGCTCTAGGATGAAGACTTCCTGAAACTTTGTTTCTATTTTATTCATTGATCACTTCTCCTTGCCGAATCCATTAGGTATTTTCCGTAATCACTTTTCATAAAAGATATTGATAAATTATATAATTTTTCTCTTGTGATATACCCTTTTTGAAAGGCTATTTCTTCAATACAAGCAATCTTAATATTCTGGGTTTCTTCTATCACTTTTATAAATTGTGAAGCCTTAAATAGTGATTGGTGTGTTCCAGTATCAATCCAAGCATTACTGTTGCTTAATAATTTTACCGACAGTTCACCCCGTTCTAAATAAGCTTTATTAACATCTGTTATTTCAAGCTCACCCCTTGCAGAAGGATTGATACTTTTGGCGATATCAATGACTCGGTTGTCATAAAAATAAAGACCTGTTATGGCATAATTGGATTTAGGATGCTCAGGTTTTTCTTCAATAGATGTTACAGTTCCATCTTTTAAAAAATCAATAATGCCAAACCGTTTTGGGTCATTAACAAAATATCCAAATACTGTTGCACCTTTTTTCTGGTTTACAGCTTCGTTTAACAAATTTTGAAATTCATATCCATAAAAAATATTGTCGCCTAAGATTAACGCTACATTATCATTACCTATGAATTGCTCCCCAATAATGAAAGCTTGAGCAATCCCTTTTGGGGCTGGCTGTATTTCATAGCTTATAGAAATGCCTAAATCTGAACCATTGCCAAGTAGGTCCTTATAACGGGAGGTATCCTGGGGGGTAGATATAATTAGGATTTCCTTAATTCCGGCAAGCATGAGTGTTGAGAGTGGGTAATAAATCATAGGTTTATCATAAACAGGCAGCAAATGTTTAGATATGGAACAGGTTAAAGGATGTAATCTTGTTCCACTGCCACCCGCTAAAATAATTCCTTTCATTTCCGGCCTCCTTATTTTACATACAATATTATATGACACCTCTGGTATTGTATGTCCTATTCGTACCACCCGGCACAACTTTAATTAAAAAAGGCCTTTAACTAGAAGATTATTAATCTTATATTATTAGGCAATAGGAATGTACCATTAAACAACAAATTTCATAAGTTATAAGGATAATGAAAAATGGGGAGTGTTGTATTTATAAAGGGAAGGGTGGAGTAATGCCAAAGGTATCGATTATTTTAACCAGTTATAATAAACATGAATACGTTGGGGAGTCAATTAAATCAATATTAGACCAAACGTATGAGGATCTTGAATTATTTATTATGGACGATAATTCTAATGAAGAAACACTGAATAATATTAAACCATTTTTGAATGATCATAGAGTTACATTTTTTAAAAGCGAGACTCAAACAATAGATGAAAGAGTGGCGAAAACTAGATATGCAGTATTGATTAACGAAGCGCTAGAAAAAATAGAGGGAGAATATATTGCCTATGCTACAGATGATAATGTTTTCCATAAGGAAAAGATAGAGAAAATGGTAAATTACTTGGATAACAATCCAAATGTCCAGGTCGTCTATTCAGCATCTCAAACAGATTATATAAATGAGAAGGGAGAAATTACAAATTCTATCGTTAGACCTGCAAAAGCTATTCAATGGTTGGCTCCATGTGTAATTGATCATTGTTCGATTATGCATCGAAAAACAATATTACCGGTGATTCAAAAAACTTTTAATTCCATTTGGGATGAAAATCCTCAATTCTACAAAATCGGTGACGCAAGATTTTTCTGGAAGATTAATCATTTTTGGCCATTTTATCCCATTAATGAAATACTAGATTTTAACACCATTACCCCAAAATCCATCCACGCTCAAATTCAAAATGCACAGCCTAATGAATTTGCCAAAAAACTGCCGTCACAAAGAATGTGTAAGGAACTTAGAGACTCTCTGAGAGCAATGAAAAGGTTGGAGAGGAAATGAATATTTATCTAAAAAATTATTGGTCCATTTATCGTGAGTTCCTTGAAACGTTTAAGAACCTTACATTCAAAGATATACCACTTTGCCTTATGACGAACTTTTATCAACATATAGATCAATCTTTACAAACAAAAATGGAAGAAGACACATTTCCTTTATCAGATAAATACCCTGAAATGAAGTATGAAATGATTCAGCCATATTTTGATAAGTGGCTTAATAAAGGCAATTTGACATTAACCACCAAATTAAAAAATGGGAAACTATTGATCAATTCTGATTATACACGAATTCCTGCAACATGTTATCGAACATTGTTTGACCCAGAAAAAACAATCATTCTCTCTCGTTCCAATGCTGAAAAAGTAAATGGAATTCCAAATGAAACGATGAAAAAATACGAAGAGAATACAGAAGACATTTCTAATCGATTAATAAAAATTGCAAAAAGCATATTTAGAAAATTAGATAATCATCCGGCCTTTAGTAATGAGTTCTTTCAGGAAACTTTTTTGAATCGCATCCCATTGATTGTGAGAACAATCAATGCTGGACATAATCTCTTTCAAGCCCATAAAATATCCGTCATTATAGTGGGGACGACAGAAGACATTGTAAGTCGTACCCTTGCGATTGTTGGTAGAAGGTATGGAATTAAAAGTATTTGCCTTCAGCACGGCATTTTAATGGGGGAAGAAGCCTTTTTACCAGTATTTACAAAGAAAGTTGCGGTTTACGGTGAGTATGAAAAAAATTGGTATTTAAAAAGGGGGCTGACACCAGACAGGATTAGTGAAATCGGTCATCCTAAATATGATCAAATTTTTACTAGAACCACCGAAAAGAATCACTCGTTGTTCGATAAATTCAAACTTGACACGAATAAAATTACTTTATTAGTTATTACCGGGCCCAATATGGATCCCGAACGATTTACTAAACTTATAGAAAATCTAATAAAGGATTCTCGTTATCAACTGATTATAAAGCCCCATCCATGGGAAATTGGAAAACAAAAGTGTCAACTTTATTTCGATCTTGAAAAAAAATATGAATCAATTAAAGTTTGGACTATACGTGGAGGTAATTTGTACGAACTAATTGATCAAGTTGATGGAGTAATTGGCACATTATCAACTGCAATTTTAGAAAGCATTTTACTAAAAAAACCAGTATTTATTTTTAACTTTATATTTAGTAATCGAACATATGAGTATTATGATCAATTTGGAAAGCATATTCAGATTGATCCAAATCAATTATACGCGATCATTGATAAGTATTATACGGTTCCTGAGCAAAAGCAAGATTTTGAAATGACTAGAGATCGGTTTTTGGGTACCCTTTATTTAGATGGAAATTCTGGACAAAAGTTACTTTTTGAATGCTGCCAAAATGAAGATAGTAGCGTAGCTAACACACCAGAAAAATAGCTTAGTGACCTTAAAGAATAAAAGCTCCGACGCAACTTTATTCACGTCCCAAGTGCAAACTATTCACTTGGGACATATCCCAATCTTTTTTACCACGCAGTCCATCCCCCATCGACTACAATATTTTGTCCGGTCATATACGAGGATGCATCAGAAGCGAGGAATACAATCGGACCTTCTAAATCGCTGGGGCTTCCGATTCTACCTAGTGGAATTTTTTTTGAGAGATTCATAATAAATTCATCATTTTTTTGTACCGTTTTGCTTGGAAACGGACCAGGAGATATTGTATTTGCTCGAATACCCTTATTGCCATAATGACATGCAAGGTATTTTGTGAATTGGATGACAGCTGCTTTTCCAGCGCCATAATTGGCAGGGTTATTAAATCCCGAATCACCGTAAATAGATGGGTCTGGAGATACAGTACCGTACATTGATGCAATATTAATGATGTTCCCGCTTTGTTGTTTCATCATATGGGGAAGAATGGCATGGACACAATTAAAAACAGTATTTATGGAACCATCAATCCCCTTTTTCCAAATCTCCTCACTCATTTCTTCTATTTTTCCGCTTGAGCCATAGTACCCATTATTAACTAGAACGTCAATTTTTCCGAACGCTTTTATTGTAGATGAAATACATGTATTCACCGACTCAAGATTAGAGATATCTATATATTCACCAAAGCATGTTGTTTGATATTTTTCTGTTAGCTGGGCAGCAAAAGCACAATTTTTTTCTTTACTTTTGCTAGCTATAATAACAGTAGCACCATGCTTGGCTAACCCTTCTGACATCGCAGAGCCAAGATGGCCGGAACCGCCAGTGATTAAAATCGTTTTATTTTCAAGACTAAATAAATTTCTCATCATCACACCCCGTTCCATTTTCTCGGGTCAATTAGCCTCACATCATTTATGGCAAATCTTCGATAATCTACATCACTATTAGTGGTATGTTTGAATGATTGTTCAATTTCAATTAATTGTTGTAAATTGTTTACACCTACTATCCCATAATCAATTTCATTAATGGATTTAACAAATTGCAAAGCTAATTGTAGGGGGGTAAGCTGATGTTTCTCTGCTTCAAGTCTTAAATTGTTTACATAAGGAATGATATTCTTTAAGCTTGAGGGAATATTTTTAGGCTCCATTAAAATTAACCCTTGCAAAAATAATGATCGCGCATGAATTTCAATTTTTTGTTCTTTTAAAAGTTTTAGGTAATTTCCAGATATTAATCGTTGATCAAAAATATTAATTGGCACTTGAATTACATCAAGTTGATATTTTGAAAGTAACTTTTCAATATCGTTTGGCTCATATATTGAACAGCCGATTTTACTTATGACATTTTTCATTTTCAAATCTTTTAATACTTCGTAGCAGATTGGTCCATCTACATTTAATAAATCTTCTGCATGATGTATCATTAGTACTTCGAGATGATCCCTTTGTAAATTGTGTAAGGATTGATTAACTTGGTTCACTATATGTTGTTCGATATTCCTTTGATTAAAGATATTCGTTATTTTAGTGACAATTTTAAAATGATTATCACTACCGATAACATCGCCTAATTTTTTTTCGCTATCGCCATAGGCGGCTGCGGTATCTAATAATTTTATATCTTTCTGTTTTGCAAAATTCAAAATCCTTTTGACTTCAGAAAAGTTTGTTTTCCCACTTTGATTTGTAATACCATAGTCCATTCCAAATTGAACTGTGCCAAGTCCAAGTTCCATATTGGAAATTCTTGTTCGTTCATTTAATGTTTTTATTAATTCTTTATCTGATTGGAATTTAAGAGTTAAATGGCTGTTGATTTTTGCTATTTGGGGATTTTTATCTAAATATCGGAATAGATGATCGATTGAATATTCAATATTTTGTTCTTTAAAATATTTTTCAATCTCGTTAAATAGAATTAAGTCCTCTTCATAATCTAAAGTAAGTCTATAATTTCTGCACCATTTTTCCGGTAAATTGACAATATTAAGTTCGAAATGTTCAGGATTATTTTGGAAATACCATGTCATATATTCAGAATACTGCGCCTTTGGGAAATATTTCTTTACTTTTTCTAAAGCTTCTACATTTATTATTTCAATGTTTGTGCCAACAGCTGCATCTTTTCCTGTTGTATAATCGGCTCCTTTTTCGAAGTGTGATTGAAGTAAATACTGTAAAATATCATTAGATACGTATGGACAATCACCAGTAACACGGATTATTATATCTATTTTAAGTTTTCTAGCAATGCCTAAATACCGATCAATAACATCGTCTGGGTCCCCTCTATGAAAAATCACATCGTTCCTGTAAATATAATTTTCTAGTTCGTTATCCTCCACCTCAGTTGAGGTTGCTAGTATCGTATGGTTGACATTTTCGAATTTCAATACATTTTTTAAACAAAGTTCTATTGAAGCATAATCTCCAATTGGTAATAATGCTTTTCTACGAAGTCTAGTTGATTTTAATCTACAAGCAACAATTGTTGCTATATTTGCCTTTTTAAAATCTTCAAGTTTTAGTGCGTCACCACTTACCTTATCTGTAGCTAATACATTATAATTTTGGATAACATTTTCTAGTTCTTTAGTATTTAACCCACTCTTACCACAACGTTTATAAGACAATAAACTTTTTGCTACTAATTTCCCCTTTTTTACATCTTCTTTTAAAATAGGTATTTGTATCGTTTTTCTAAGATATTCTTTTTCTTTATTTGTAATAAAAGGCATCTTTAACAATTCCAAATACATCTTTTGAAGTGTAATATATCTATTGTATCGATCTACAGTGATACTAGAAAACATATCATATTTTGTTTCTAAGCTACTGTGCATGACATGTTTCTCAACAACATCAGCACCGATTAGACTAGCGATAACTGGTAAAATGACGGATTCCTCACTCTGTCCATCAACATGATCTGCGAAAACGATACGGTTGTTAAAGTTAGCTTTAATTTTGGTAATTTTCGATAATCCACTATCGCCAAGTTCAGTTGGATAACTTTGAAATCCAATTTCTATAAGAATTTCTCTCGGGTTCATCAATTTCTCGATTTCCATTACTCTTTCTTTGATCTGTTTAATATCATAAGCAGCTACATTTATGATAACTTTTTTATCGTTTAGACTTGTTTGGGATAATGCGTTCAATACGGAATAGTTAAACAAAACCGAGGCTTGTAATTTTATACCGGAGATCTTTGAGATATTATTATTTAGTATCTTAACACCGTATTCATCAAAAATATCTAACCAAATTTCCTTCGTTTGAATTGCAATGTCAATAATTCCATTCCAGTCTTCTTCTTTAATAAAGATTGACTTATAAACGTCATACCACTCATAATCTTTTGTTGCAATTTCATCATATCTAAACGGTTGGAATTTAATCCCAAAACCATCTTTATATTGGGAATATTCATCTAATAATGAATGAATATAGTCAATACTTCCACCGTGTGTGTTCGCAACTTCAATGATATTATAGACCACATTAATACCTCCTATGAATTGCAAAAGAGTCTATTTCATTAATTAGACTTGTAACTTTATCATTGCTGGTGCTTACTCATATTGTTATGTAAATAATTACAAATATATAACTTCTTTACTTTATTTACTCATGTCACATTCATGATGTTGCAGGTAGAAATAAACATAACCACCCAAGAGTGGTTATGTTATTTTAATCGGAAAATAATGACCAATCCGCAGGTGTTCCAGCTTTGATGTCTTTTCCAATTTTTTTCCCTAATAATTTATCGTAATATTTTGGTGCTAAACCGAAACCTGGTCTGATTACTCTTACATTATCTTTAGTTAAAATATCCCCAGCTTTCATGTCCTTAACAATATAAATAGATCTTCGAAATTTAAGTGAATTTTTTTCTTCATTCGTGGGGCCGTAGTTTACTTCCCCGAGTGCTTTCCATACCCGTTCGGTTTCAATAACTAGAGACTGCATTTCATTTGGCTCCATTGAAAAAGCAGAATCAATCCCTTTATCAGCACGAGAAATTGTAAAATGTTTTTCAATTAAAGTTGCACCTAATGCAACACTGCCGACGGAAACTCCAATCCCCATTGTATGGTCGGACAAGCCAACTTGACATTGAAATAATTCTCTCATGTTAGGAATCGTTAAAATATTGGTGTTTTCGGGAGAGGCAGGGTAAGTACTCGTACACTTCAAGAGAATAATATCTTTACATCCATTATCTCTGGCAGTTTGAATTGTTTCTTCAATTTCCGAAATGGTGGCCATCCCCGTTGAAATGATCATCGGTTTCCCTGTTGAAGCTACTTTTTTAATTAGAGGAATATCATTGTTTTCAAAAGAGGCAATTTTATAAGCTGGTACGTTTAAATCTTCTAAAAAATCAACAGCGGTTTCATCAAATGGTGTACTAAATGGGATCATCCCAAGTTTTAACGCTCTGTCAAATATTGGTTTATGCCACTCCCACGGAGTATGGGCTTGTTGGTATAGTGCATATAAATTATTTCCATTCCATAAACTTTTCTCGTCATTAATTTGGAAATCTGGGGTATCTAGATTGATTGTCATAGAATCTGCAGTAAAGGTTTGTATTTTTAAAGCATGAACACCCGTCATTGCTGCTACTTCAGCAATTTGTAATGCCCGCTCTAAGGACTGATTATGATTGCCTGACATTTCCGCAATAATAAAAGGGGGGTGGTTGGGTCCAATCATTCTTCCACCAAGATTAATTTCCTTCAATTTAATCCGTCCTTTCTATGATACAGCCAATCTTCTTTATCTAATTCATATCTTACGATTGGAATTGGATGCCCTTCTCGAAATAAAGTATTTCGATACTGATGATTCTGTTTAAAGCCTAGTTTTTCGTGAAACTTCATACTCTTTTTATTAAAAGAAAGAACCTCGCCAATGATTTTTTCTGCCTCTAGAATTTGGAATGCATAATCTAAAGCGAGCCTTCCCATCCATGTTCCTGCTCCTTTGGGTGCTTGTGTTTCACCAATATAAAATCCCCAGAATAAAATGTTTTTTTGTTGTGGATCCTTTTTAAAAGAAACGAGCCCCAAGGGCTTGCTTTGATATTGAACGATGCGATAATAAGCCAATTGTTCTTTAAGTATTGTTTCAAACCAATTGCAATGAGCTTCAAAAGTAATTGGTTGATCATCAAACATATTGATTCTAATAAACTCAGCATTTCTCCAGTTATGAAGCAAGTTCCTGTCTTTTTCTGACGGTGCTCGTAAATCATAACCCATGTTTAACCACCCAGTTTCATGATATCCTCAATCATTGTCTGTAGATTCACAAAATTATCTTTCATTAATGCTGTGGAGAGTTGTGACATCTCAATTCGTTCTTGTTCGTTTTCAATAAATTTCTTCAGTGGTTTTGTTAATGATGCCTGACTCACTGTATGAATCTCTCCTAAATATTTTATGACCTTCATTTTCCCGAGTAACTCACAAATAAACTTTTGATTTTCTGCAATACTCCAAACTATAGTTGGCAGACCAAGATAACACCGCTCCCACGTGGTGGTTCCTCCAGCACCAATGGAAAGATCTGCATGCCGCATTAGCGTTGCCATGTTATTGACTTGGCAATGAAAATGCAGATTAGAATATTGTTCACAGATTTCTTTTAACTTGTGTTTATGAATATTTTGTTGTCCAACAACCACGTCTGCCTCGATATCATTCCGTGCCAATTCTAAGAATGAAGAAAGTGCTTTTTCTGTTTCATTCGTATGGTCAAATCCTCCAAAAAAAATCAATATCCTTTTAACTAAACCTGTTCGCAACTTCATCTGATATTTTTCTTCGTAAAATTCCTGCCTCAATAATACATAGCTGGGCCCAAGGAATAATTTGCAATGTGGTGGAACGAGAGCTTGGTATCTATTTGAGTCATTAAGTACTGTAGGATCCAGTAACAGATCACACTGATGCTTCCGATCGGCCAGATCGTCGATAACCATGATGTTTTTAACCATACCTTTTAGTGTACGTTCCCATTTATCGTTAATCGCATAATGATCGATAATTAGTAAATCAACAAAGTGACCATGCAGTAAAGATCTTGTCTCCTCAGCATCAATAAACCATGGAACACCCAGCCAGTTTGAGTGCGGGGTCAAAAGAGGTAGTTCCCAATCCTTGTTGGGGGTAGGAAGTTTTAATACAGTGAACTTCTTTTCATCGATTAAATTGCATAGATGCCCAATATGTTCCCTGCAAATAAAGGTGACATTGGCACCCTGTAAGCGCAGCTTTTTTGCAAGAGTTAGGCATCTCATCAAATGTCCTGATCCTATTTCGTTCGAGGCGTCAACACGAATAAATATATTCATAAGAAATCTTCCTTATGTTTTTTTACTAAGATTGATAATTTTTTTTGTGGCGTTAATAACATCCTCGACGTCTTTTTCAGTCATTGCAGGGAAGAGAGGGAGAGTAATGATCTCTTGATACAGTTTTTCAGCTTTTGGACAAATTCCTCGCTTATAACCAAGTTTTTGGTAATAAGGAAATAAGTGTACAGGAATATAGTGCACATTAACCCCAATATTTTCTTGATGAAATGCATTGAAAATCTCATTTCTTGTCTTAGACAATGTTTCCAGGTCAAGACGAATTACATACAAATGCCAACTAGAGCAGCCATTCTTGTCTTGATAAGGGGCGGTTATGGAAGAGATGTCTTTAAATGCTTCGTCATACATGGAGCTATATTTTTTTCTGAGATTTAAAAATCTGTTAATTTTTTTAAATTGACTAAGTCCAAGGGCTGCTTGAATATCAGTCAGACGATAATTAAGCCCTAGAAACTGCATTTCATAATACCATGGACCATGATTTTCTGTTAATTTACTAGGATCTCGTGTAATTCCGTGAGAACGGAATTGAAGAAGCTTCTCGTAGTAATCTTTATTGCTAGTGGTTATCATTCCACCTTCACCAGTTGTAATATGTTTGACTGGGTGAAAGCTGAACATGGTCATGTCGCTAATAGAGCCAATCCTCTTTCCTTGATAGGAAGCACCAAGTGCATGCGCTGCATCTTCAATTACTATTAGATTATGTTTTTTGGCAATGGCTGTGATTTCATCTAGATCTGCGGGCTGACCTGTGAAATGGACGGGAATAATGGCCTTTGTTTTAGTTGTAATCTTTTTTTCGATTTCTTCCGGGGCAATATTGTAGGTCTTTTCATCAACATCGGCAAATATAGGAGTGCCTCCTTGATACAGAACGCAGTTTGCACTCGCTGCAAAAGTCAGTGGGCTGGTAATGACTTCATCTCCTTCGGAAATTCCGGCTGCAAAACAGGCTGCATGCAGGGCAGCCGTACCATTGGCAAAACTAACCGCATATTTTGTGCCGACATAATGGGCAATAGCTTCTTCAAAATTTGAAATATAGGGACCTGTTGTAAGATAGTCACCTTCTAAAACGGCGGTAACAGCTTTAATGTCCTCCTCGTCAATCCATTGTTTGCCATAAGAAAGAAATGAATCCCTAATTGGTTCTTGATTCACTATATGCCTCCTTTCCCTAATTTATTTAAAGATTATTTTCTTTTATTAAGAGCCGTATCTCATCAACAGTGAGCCACTGACTATTAGTATTACTTACATAGCTAAAACCATTAGGTAATTTAGTCCCTTCGTTTCCATCTATTGAATTCCACCACTTAATTTCTGGCAGAATGATATAATAGCCTCCACAATCTAATGAATGACGGGCATCATCTTCAGTAATCATCGTTTCATGCAATTTTTCTCCAGGACGAATACCGACAATCTCTATTTTACAATCGGGGGCAATGGCCGTGGCTAAATCAATTACTTTTATACTTGGAATCTTCGGTATAAATATTTCCCCGCCCTTCATTCTTACTAGATTATCCATAACAAACTGTACACCCTGATTTAGGGTAATCCAGAAGCGGGTCATTTTTTCATCAGTAATCGGAATTTTTCCGGTTTCTTTCACTTTATTGAAAAATGGTACAACACTACCACGGCTGCCCATCACATTTCCGTACCGTACCACAGCAAACCTTGTTTTCTTCATTCCGCTGTATGCATTTGCCGAAACAAATAATTTATCTGAAACTAATTTTGTTGCTCCATATAGATTCACTGGGTATGCAGCTTTATCGGTACTTAATGCGATAACTTTTTCTACTTCACGTTCAATCGCTGCTTCAATAATATTTTGAGCACCCAATACATTCGTTTTGATGGCTTCAATTGGATTATACTCACAAACTCCAACTTGTTTTAATGCTGCCGCATGTACAACAATATCAACACCTTCAAATGCACGTAATAATCGATCTTTGTCACGAACATCTCCAATAAAAAAACGGATTCTTTTATCGGTAAACTCCTGCGACATTTCAAATTGTTTTAATTCATCGCGGCTAAAGACAATGACCTTTTTAATCTCGGTTTCTAAAATCTTGCGAACAAATTTTTTTCCAAATGAGCCAGTACCGCCAGTGACGAGAATGGTTTTACCATTAAAATAAGGCAATATTTCCACTTCCTTTCTTTTAACTTAATGAATTTATAATGTTTTCGACTCTATGAAAAAAGGTATGACAATTCAGGGCTTTTTCCATTGCTTTTTTACTAATGTTAGTCCTTTCTTGATCATTATTTAAAAATTGTTGAATGAGTTTTAGGCATTCTTCATCTGTTGAATAACAAATGATTTCTTTTCCCAAATCAAAGTGTAATACTGTATCTGGTTTTGCTGAAAGTAGTTGAAATCCACCGCTTGCAGCAACATCAAAAGTGCGAACGTTGATGCTTTTACTTTCTATACCAAGGGTATTTTTATTTTTGTAAAAATAAGGAGACCTATGGGAATTTAAAATGATTTTTGATGAACAGTATAGTTGGTTAACCTTCTTAGGCTCAATCCATTTATTAATTACAAATAATCTCTGATGATTTTGACTATTAATAAACCTTCGCCATAAGGGCCCACCAAGAACAAACTTATATGGTGTTTGCTCTAAAATGTAATTGGCAAGTTGAATTCTTTCAGGATATGGATAACCAATTAGACATAAATCGAAAAGATAATCCTTTTGTGATGTAGTGGGATGATATATGGACTGGTCGGTCCCTAATGGAAGGTGAAGTATTTTCTTCGAGTTGTATTTTTTTCTATAGTATTCGTAAGCTCCTAAGTCAATAGTAAAAATATATTGAAACTCTTCTGCTAAACGAATGGACTCATCAATATAAAAAGGATCCTCTGTAAACCAAATGCCTAAAGTAAATTTTTTTTGTTTTAAAAATTGAAGTAACTTCTGTTGAAGATTGTAGCCTGCAAAAGCAAGTACAAAGTCTGGTTGAAAGCTTTCGATTTGTTCGAGGGTATCTAGATTATAATTTGGAGTTATCATTTTTATAGAAACATTATGGGCTAAAAGTGCATCAGAAATGGATTGTTCTAAATACGGATATATTCCTAAATAACCTGAAGAAATCAATAAAAATTTCATGTTACAAACATCCTATTCAATAGAAATAGTTTTAGTTCTGGTTCATGAAGGGTCGCTGATGGAAGGTGAAAAAAACAAAAAAGTTCCACCTTCCGCTTGTATTAGGGTGCAGTTTGTATAGTAGCAATAACAACATCTCTACATCTAACAATTGTTGTTAAATCTTCGATAAATGGGCTAATGATATTTGTTTCTTGTAATACTATTAATCCATTTTCTTTAATTTTAACCAATTCTCCAGATACAATCTGACCAGATTCAAGAGTCAATGTCACTTCACTAGACATATAGTGAGATAGATATTGACAAATTGAATCATGGCAATGTTTCTTTTTTTTGCCCATAGCAAGTCTCCTTTCAATAATGATGTTACATCTTATTAAAAGGAAGCATGATCTGTATAGGTTAATTGATAACATTTATTGTATTAATTGAAAAATTGTTAAAAGTAACCTAGGACTTTCAAAAAAACAATAGTGATAACTGTATCATTTTATAATATTAAGGCTCTATAACTATTACTTGAAATTAAGTAAGCATATACTGTATTAAATTCATAAAAAGAGGTGAGAACATGGCTCTTAGAATTGTAAAGCTTTTTGCTTCTGCTGCAACCACAACAACTACCACTGCCAGACCAACTGTTTCAAAGTTTTTTTACGAAACAACTGCACAAATAGCAGCGGGGAGCACATTAACAATAGCGGTTGGTAGTTTTGAAGATGATACAGGAGCAGCTGTCACTACATTACCTGCTCTTGCAGCAGATAATAGTTATTTCAAAGTGGAGATCAATGGAGTACTACAGATGAGTGACACACTTGCATATACAGCCGGGGGAGCTGGCACAGGGCAACTTGAGATTACTGTACCAGCAGGCTCAGATCCGATTGAGGCACAAACACCGATTGTGTTAGAGGTAGTAAATTATGATCCACAATCATCTTCAACCACAACAATTACAACTTAGAAATTTTAGAAGGGAAAAAGTCAATTTTTCATCCGAACCGGATGAAAAATTGGCTTTTTTACGTACTTATTTTTAATTAACGATTTTTATAAATTGCACAATAATGGGTGTACCTTCTAGCGGCGGATCAATGGAATTTAAAGTAAGTATTCCTTTTTGAAAGGAAAAAATGGCAGGTGGTTGCAGTATACCATTAATAAACAAATTCGTAAAAGAAATGTCATTAGGATCTTTAATGCCTACTTTTCCGTAATATAGAAGTTCATCGTCATCTGTATAAACCTTTTTTTCTCCATCAGAAATTGTATAGTATTGAAAGGTTTCCACTTTTAAGGGGGAATTTTTACTTTTTTGAATTTCCTCAAGAAAATCGATCAACCAAATAGGAGGACAAATTTGTCCGTGACATCGGCAGCATGAACACTTATTGGTACAAAATGAATGTTTAGAATAATCATTGCTCCTCATATTTACAACTTTCCTTTTTGATTAATATATGTGGAAAAAAATGATTCGCTACATTTCCGACTTTATTACGAATACATAAAGTAAAATATCACTTTTTACTCTAAATCATATATCTATACTATGAAAGGGACTTTAAGCAAATTAGAAAAGAGGCGATAAAATGGCTGAAAAAATGGGTTATCCAAGTGGTACAGTAGAATGGAAAAAGCAAGCGGTCGATTGGTTATTTGAGGAAGGGTTATTATCAGATGAGGCTTGGAAGAAAAAAATTGAAGATCCGTTGCCATTATGGGCTCAAGCAGCGGTATACCAACGTTTATTTAACCTTATTCAGCGGGAGGAGGGAGGTCAAAAATAATGGCAAGAAATTTTAAGCCTTACATGATTACTCAATTTCAATCCTTTATTCATACCTTGGATTTAAAGCGGAAAATCAACCATATCCAAATTCATCATACATGGGAACCGAGGAAATCAGATTACAAAGGTGAATCTACAATCGCTAGTATGTGGAGGTACCATACAGAAACAAGGGGATGGCAGGACATTGGTCAGCATTTTACTGTAGCACCAGATGGGCTTTTATGGGACGGACGATCTTTGGAGAAGGATCCGGCTGGAATTACTGGGTATAATCGTGGCGGAATTATGTTCGAAATGATTGGAAATTTTGATCAAGGTGAAGAAACACTTGAAGGGAAGCAGTTAGATGCGATTATCGCAGCAGTCAGAGTTTTACTATCGAAATTTAATTTGTCGACAAATGATATTGTTTTTCATCGTGAACATTCCGCCAAAACATGTCCGGGAACCGGTATCACTAGGGACTGGTTTTTAAATGAAGTCAAAAATCGGAAGATAATGGAGCTTAACCCGAATTCCTATGATAATGCTGACCAATGGAAAAGGATAGCCATCGATTGGCTTTATGAGGAAGGCCTTATCTCAGCTGAGGATTGGAAAGACAATATTAATAAAGGGTTGCCGCTTTGGGCAGAGGCCCTTGTTTTAAAAAGAATCTATGATAAAGCTAAATCGTAAAAGCACTTTCCAACAGGCAGATGAATATCATATTAAGAAATTTGCCTAAGGAGCTTGCTATGATCGATAGTATTTTAGAGTTTATTTTGTTATGCTTCGCGACTTTTCGTTTAACACGATTATTTGTATTTGATAAGATCACTCAATTTTTAAGAAAACCGTTTATTCATGAGTATGAGGAGACATTAGAGGACGGAACAATTGAAACCTATATTGAGATTAAAGGAACTGGTATGAGGAGGTTTATGGGGGAACTGTTAAGCTGTTATTGGTGTACTGGTGTATGGTGTGCAGCAATAATGTATACTGGCTATTTAACTGTACCTGATTACTTTTCTCCTATAATACTAATTCTCTCAATCGCAAGCTGTGCCTCATTTTTAGAAGCGATTCTTTTGAAAATTATAAACTAGCCGTGACAAACCACCATTTCGCTGAATAATTTATAATATTACCAACTCTTAAACAAGGAGGTTATATTATAATGAAGAAAAATTATACCTCTAATACTACAAAAAGATCAACATCTAGATCAACGGCTACTACAAGAAATAAGTCAACATCACAAAGAAAGACGGGCGGTTGCGGCTGTGGTTCGAGAAAGAAAAGAAATAATGCCTAGTTTATGAAAGGACTCCGAAAAAGGGTCCTTTTTAATGTTATAATATTAATAAGAAGATTCTGAGTTTTATATTTAACAGGGAGGTGATCGTGGTGAGTACACTTAATGTTTTTACAGGGAAAACAGTTGAGGAAGCAATTGCCAATGGATTAGCCTATTTAGGCCTTACAAAAGAAGAAGTAAACATTGAAGTCTTAAATGAAGGAAGAAAAGGGTTTTTAAAAATAGGATCAAAGGAAGCGGAAGTTCGAATAGAAAGAAAAGCTGCGCCTAAGCCAAAGGGTCTGCCACTTCAAAAAGGAAAAGTGTGGGTTGAATCCGGAGTTATCCATTGCATTGATTCTACCGGTGAGAAGGAAAAATTAATGGTCCATGTCCCGCCTACGATTCTGTTATATAAAAATAATGAGCTAATGAAAGACAAGTGTACGATTTCAGAGAGTGATCAAGTAAAAGTTAATTTTAAGAACGAGGAAATCGAGACAAAATGGAAGATTGAAATGACTAAGGATAGGTTAACGGCTACTTTAAAAGTTGAACCAGGTACAAAAACTTTTTATAAGCTGCGGGATCAAAAGCCAGCACGTGAGATAAAACTAGAAGCAATAAAAACTGTAATTCCGAATTTAACTTTAACAGCTGAAGAAATTCATAAAAGGTTAATGAGCCTTGGAATTACGACGGGAATTCAGGAAGAACAAATTGATGCAGCCTGCAAAGCAGAGACCAATGGTGAATTTATTATCGCTAAAGGGGAAAGCCCTGTTGAAGGAAAGAATGGCTGGTTAGAGTATCTGGTTGATGTCAAGGAAGGTAAAAGCTTTAAAGAACGAAAGGACGGCTCGATTGACTTCCGGGAAGGGCTGGATATTCCATCAATTGAGGCTAGTACAACCATTGCGATTATTCATGATCCAATCGAGGGTTTAGCAGGAAAGGGCGTTACAGGTGAAGTAATAGTGCCGAAGCCGGTACAACCGCTAGTTGTGAAAGCGGGAAGGGGAGTAAAGATCAGCGATCATCAAATTTTGGCTACTTCAATGGGGAGACCATCTGTGCAAAAGCGAGGAAACACTGCCATTATAACTGTCCTCCCTAAGCTTGAACATCGGGGGGATGTTGGTCTTGAATCTGGTAATCTTAGATTCAACGGAGATATTGTCATAAGTGGTAATGTAGAAAATCATATGGAAGTGGTCGCTAATGGATCAGTTGAAATTAGGGGTACGACTAGTGAGGCAAAAATAAAAGCGGGGCAATCAATCACACATTATAGTAATGTAATAGCAAGTGAAATCCTAGTTGGAAATAGTGAAAGAATTGAAATATCAGGTGAGTTTGAACAACAAGTTGAAACTATGAATCAACTTCTAGAACCATCGAATTTCGAAACTGAAATCGGTGTATTTGTTCAAATGCCATCAGCGATAAACAGTACTATTTATTCCTCTGGTGATGTATTTATTAATAAACAGGGTTGTTATAATTGTACAATCTTTGCCAAGGGTTTGATCGAAGTGAAGGGTTTTGTTCGTGGGGGCAGACTTTTTGCGGGACTCGGTGCAAGGCTTGAGGAAGCAGGCAGCAAAGGTGGCACTCCGACATTAATCTGTGTTCCTCATGACCAAATTATTACGATAAAAAATGTGTTCTCTGAAACAACCATCCAGATCGGAAAAAGAGTATATAAGTTTACAAAGGATATGACAAACATTGTAGCCAGAATTGATGAACAAGGAAGCATTTCGATTCGATAGTCTATTTTTAAAAGAAATCTTCAGGAGGTGGCGGTTGTGGGCTATATATTACCAATAAACAATGAGCAATCTACACAATACACAAATCGGATTATTCGAAAGGATGGACCACCATTTGTAGTAAAACCTGTGGAAAAAGTTACAATGCGGGCCAAACTTAAAGGAAAAACAGATTATGAGGATAAATACGAAGAGGCCAAGGCTAGAAAAAAATCCGAGATTACAGGAAAAGGAAAGCACTTTAATGAAACAGTCTAAAAAAGAGTTATTAATATGAAAAATCCCTTGCTTACTCTATATTTGGCGGGGGATTTTTTTGCATTTAACTTTATTCAGTATGAGTCCCCTATTTCCATAATTGGTGGAAGGAATTTAATCCTGTATTCAATTTAATATAGGTTAAATCCCTACTGAATAAAGTTAAGCCTCCGGCGAGCCTTGTGATTTTCAAAGGTAGTTTTTCGAGTTAAGATCAAAGACTAAGAACGCCACTTCCTGTGGCAACGTCTTTGTGACCCACATCCTGTGGGCTTAAAAAATCTGGGCACAAATACATAAGGTGCATTTGATTTTATGTTGCGGTACAATTATATTCAAAAAGTGAAAGAGGTAAAAAAGATGGCAACGTTTGATGATTTTTTGAAGTTGGATTTACGAATTGGTACAGTATTAAAAGCGGAGCCCTTCCCGGAGGCCAAGATTCCTGCAATCAAAATGGAAATCGATTTTGGCGAAGAAATTGGAATTAAACAAACAAGTGCGCAAATTACGAAACGATACGAACCTGAAACCTTGGTAGGTCGTCAAGTAGTGGGCGTTGTTAACTTTCCACCAAGACGGATTGCCAGCTTTAGTTCTGAAGTGTTAGTGCTTGGCGGCATACCGGAAAAAGGGGATGTTATTCTTCTGAAACCGGATGTAGAGACCCCAAATGGTACTAAAATCGGCTAATAAGAAAAGCATAAGCGGCCCGTTTAGCGACGTATAAACTGGAGCACATCGACTGAGATAAAAGAACCACGACGAACGTAGTGAGTCGATGGTGACTTATCGTAGGGAGGTGGGCGAAGTTTACTAGTCGCTGGGCGCTGGAACTAGACAAATATGCGCATAACTTATATTTTTTACTTGCAAAAAAGACAGTCTAGTGGTCACTTTCCAAGATGGAATGTCTCATACGTTGTCCATTGGTCGTTATTTAATTGATACAACAAATGGAAACGGTCCACGACCTCGGAATGGGCAACGTCCATCATTGTAAGCTGTCCCACTATATCAGAATGTTCAGGGTTTGAAAGTTTTTGTCCAATTGTGATGTGGGGAACGAAGCTTTCTGTTTTTTCTTTATTGGAAAATACATGAGCATTAAGTTTACCGTGAAGGTTTAATAACTCTTCATCCTTTTTAATAGCTAGGAAAATTTTGTTGGCTACCGGATGAAAGGTTTTGGCTTTGTAGACCTCAAGGGTGAAAGGTGATGAATTTAAAGCAATATTATTAAGATTTTGGATGATTCTCTTTATTTCTTCTTCCGTCGAATCAAATGGATTCACAAGAGTTACATGGGGAGGAATGAAAGAGATGTGAGGATCGTACCGTTTTCGAAAAGAATTTGCATAGTCTTGAAGCTTTTTGGATGGGAAAATAACAATACCATATTTCATAAGGTAGTTCCTCCTAAAACAAAATTTTATACTGTAATATTATAACAAAAGTTCAAGAAATTTAACACAAACGATAAGAAAAACACGTGATTTGCCCATAATGGCAAATTACGATGTACCCAAAGGTATGACCTAAAGGCCCTTTTTCTTATACTATAATCAATAATATTATAAACATTCCTATAGTACAAAAAAAGACATGTTATAATGTATTTAAAAATCGGAGAGGGGATAAAGTAACAATGACAAAAAGGGTACATAGCCGAGATGTGCAAGAAGCGACAAAAAATCTACTCGAAGAACGTGGTGTGACCGTTTTAGATATTGCAGAAATAGTATATGAAATGCAAAGGCCATTTAACGGTGGTTTAACGCTAGAGGATTGTGTTTTTTCAGTTGAGCGGGTTTTAAGAAAGCGTGAAATTCAACATGCGATTCTTGTTGGTATTGAATTGGACCGTCTTGCTGAGAGAGGGCAGTTATCCGAACCCTTGCAATCGATTGTAGAGAGCGATGAAGGTCTATTCGGAATTGACGAAACCATAGGTTTAGGAGCAGTACTCACATATGGAAGTATCGCTGTTACGACGTATGGCTATTTAGATAAAAATAAGATAGGTATTATCAAAAAGTTGGACACAAAAGGTGGAGGAGGCGTCCACACATTCCTAGATGATCTAGTGGCCAGCATATGCGCATGTGCAGCATCAAGAATTGCCCATCAAATGAGGGATATCGAAGAAGTCGAAGAGGAAATGGCTTTTGTTGATATAGACCTGTAAATATAACCTTTTTGGAGATTTTGTGTTTTTTCGACAAGTTTCCAAGAATTTTAATTATTTTTTTTGATTTTTTTATTGATATTTTTTTTGATTGTTGATACTATAATGGAGTTATTAGTAATGGAAAGCGGATATTCAAAATTATGAGTCTTTCCAAGCAGATAATTTTGACCACTTTTTTAAAGAAAAGTTAAGGCCATACGGACAGCCGGGTCAAATGCCGATTGGTAACTTAGGTTACCTTATTGATTGAGTTAAAAGCTCAAATTTTATAAGTTGGTTACTTTACAACCAGTGCATAGTGCACACAACTTGTGAAACGGTCAATAAGAGTGGTAAAGGCGATTATTTGCTATATAGACTCTGAGCCTAAATGATATATTTTGAATATTGAAGAGCTTTTCCATAAGATTGCTAGAATTTTATGGCTGGCTTAAACTGTTGTGCTTTTTTGTTTTAAGTTTAAGCTAATCTTCATATTTATGATGATATCAAAAGCAAGTGTGCGCGCGAAAAATGCGGTTATACACTTGCTTTTTTTGTTTGGTATTTTTTAGTTGTTGAAAATAAAAATCTATTATAAGGGAGAGCGGAAAAATGGGAAAAGCACTTATTATTGGTTGTGGCGGAGTTGCTGCTGTATCAATTCACAAATGTGTTCAAAACAGCGAGGTATTTGAAGAAATTTGTATCGCGAGCCGTACTAAATCTAAATGTGATGAATTAAAAGCGAAATTAGATGGTGGAAAAACAAAAATTACAACTGCCCAAGTTGATGCAAATAATGTTGATGAGCTAATCGCATTAATTAATGAAGTAAAACCAGATATCGTTATGAATTTAGCATTGCCATATCAAGATTTAACTATTATGGATGCTTGTCTTGCCACAAAAACACACTATATGGATACTGCAAACTATGAGCCAGAAGATACTGCGAAGTTTGAATATAAGTGGCAATGGGAATACCGCGAGCGTTTTGAAAAAGCTGGTATTACTGCACTATTAGGCAGCGGCTTCGACCCAGGTGTAACAGGTGTATTTTCCGCTTATGCTCTTAAGCATTATTTTGATGAAATTGAATACATTGATATCCTAGACTGCAACGGCGGTGATCATGGCTATCCATTTGCTACAAATTTCAACCCTGAAATCAACATCCGTGAAGTTTCTGCGAACGGAAGATACTGGGAAAACGGCGAATGGATTGAAACAAAACCAATGGAAATCAAGCGCGTATACAACTTCGATGAAGTTGGCGAAAAAGATATGTATTTGTTATATCACGAAGAGCTTGAATCACTTGCACAAAACATGCCTGGACTCAAGCGAATCCGTTTCTTCATGACATTTGGCCAAAGCTATTTAACACATCTAAAATGTCTTGAAAATGTAGGCATGACTTCCATTGAGCCGATTGAATATGAAGGAAAGCAAATTATTCCGCTTCAGTTCTTGAAAGCAGTATTACCTGACCCAGCTTCACTTGGTCCAAGAACAGTTGGAAAAACAAATATTGGCTGTATCTTTAAAGGTAAAAAAGATGGAGTAGATAAAACTTATTACGTATATAATGTTTGTGATCATCAAGAATGCTACAAAGAGGTAGGTTCACAGGCTATTTCTTATACTACTGGTGTTCCTGCGATGATTGGTGCCATGATGATTTTGACTGGTAAGTGGAATAAGCCAGGCGTATACAATATTGAAGAATTTGACCCAGATCCATTCATGGAAGCATTAAATGTTTGGGGACTCCCTTGGAAGGAAGACTTTAACCCAGTTCTTGTGGATGCACTTCCAGAAGAATCAGGGGATTCTAAGAAATCTAAAGAAGTGGAGTTAGTAGGATAAGATGCGTTTTGAAGAATTACCGACACCATGCTATGTAGTAGATGAGAACTTGCTCGAAAAGAATCTTAAAATCTTGAACGGGGTCATGGAGCGTACAGGGGCTAAGATTATTTTGGCACAAAAGGCATTTTCAATGTATACGATGTATCCACTAATTGGAAGATATTTAAGCGGTACAGCAGCAAGCGGCCTATATGAGGCTAAGCTTGGGTATGAAGAAATGGGGAAAGAAAATCATGTCTTTGCCCCAGCCTACCGTGAAGATGAAATTGATGAAATTATCTCTTATTGCGATCATATTATTTTCAATTCCTTTTCACAGGTTGAAAAGTTTCGCGATAAAGTTTTGAAGGCTGGAAAAAAAATCGGTCTTCGCATCAACCCAGAATGCTCTACTCAGGTGGGGCATGATATTTATAACCCATGTGCAGTGGGTTCACGCTTTGGTGTAACGATCGAGCATTTCCGTCCAGATCAATTGGAAGGTATATCAGGTCTGCATTTCCATACACTATGCCAGCAAAATTCCGATGATCTTGCTAAAACGCTTGATGCTGTGGAAGAAAAGTTTGGACCATATCTTTCGAAGATGGAATGGATTAACTTTGGTGGTGGACACCACATTACAAGAGAAGACTATGATATTCTATTATTAGAAGAGTGTATTAAGCGAATGCAGGATAAATACGGCTTGCACGTTTACCTTGAGCCAGGTGAAGCCGTAGCATTAAATGCCGGATTCTTAATCACTACCGTTCTAGATACTTTGAAAAATGGTATGGATATTGCAATTTTAGATACATCAGCATCTTGTCATATGCCTGATGTATTGGAAATGCCGTATCGCCCGCCGTTGATTGGCTCAGGTGAACCAGGTGAAAAGCCATACACCTATCGCCTTGGTGGACAAACATGTCTTTCAGGTGATACCATTGGAGACTATTCCTTCGATCAGCCATTAGAAGGTGGAGAGCGCCTTGTTTTTGGCGACATGGCAATTTATACAATGGTTAAAAACACAACATTTAACGGAATGCCATTACCAACCATTGCCGTTCAAGATAAAAACGGAGACTGCCGAGTTGTACATCAATTTAACTATCAAGATTTTAAAATGCGATTAGCATAATAAAAAGCCATCATCTGGATATCGCCAGTTTGATGGCTTTTTTTGATGACAAGTATACTCATAACCAGTATGATAAAAATAATAATAACGATAAACTTTCTAGGGGGGTGAATCAAAACTTGAATTACAAAAAAATTAAACCAAAGAAAATTTATGAGGAAGTCGCCGAAGCTATTCATGAAATGATCCGCTCCGGTAAATTAAAACCGGGGGACAAACTTGAATCTGTTCAGCAGTTGGCTGAAAACTTCCAGGTAGGCCGGTCTGCTATACGCGAAGCCTTAACCTCTTTAAGGGCAATGGGACTTGTTGAAATGAAACAAGGAGAGGGCACCTATGTAAAACAATTTGATACTAACAATATTACCTTTCCATTATCGATGGCCATTCTCATGAATAAACAGGATATTTTCAATTTGCTGGAAGTCAGAAAAATTATTGAAGTTGGTTCCGCGGCGGCTGCTGCTAAAAAAAGAACAACTGAACAGCTCGACTCAATGGAAGCTGCGCTAAACAACATGAAAAATGCGAATAAGGAGCTTGGCGAAACGGCTGATTTACAGTTTCATTTAGCAGTAACAGAGGCATCAAATAATCCTTTATTAATCCAATTGATGAATCAAGTTTCAGGACTCATGGGTGAAAGTATGAAGGAAATTCGCAAAGTATGGATTTTCTCAAACTATAGTAATCTTGACCGTCTTTACAAAGAGCATATGGATATTTTTAAAGCAATTAAGGAGGAAAAAGAGGAAGAAGCTAGACAGACGATGCTTCGACACCTTGAAAATGTGGAGGATATGTTAAAGCAATATTTTAATCATAATGAAAATCTTCTTTAACGATTTTCCCAATCGCGATCAGTTTTTTTCGGAAACATCTTAAAAAGTCTAAACATTTGTTGTATCATAATTTTAGCAATAAGATTTTTTATAATTAAGTCATCAGATGACCTGATTATCCTATAAGAAGAGAAGTAGGGAGTTGGAAAAAATGAAGGTATCATTGTTCGCTACATGTTTAGTCGATATGTTTCAAAGCAATGTAGGAAAAGCAACCGTTGAATTGCTAGAAAGGCTTGGCTGTGAGATCGACTTTCCAGAATCACAGGTTTGCTGTGGGCAGCCATCCTATAATAGCGGATATGTTAAAGAATCAAAAGAAGCGATGAAGCTGATGATTGAAACATTTAAGGATGCTGAGTATGTGGTGTCCCCTTCAGGTTCTTGTGCGTATATGTTCAAGGAATACCCTCATATATTTGCTGGGGATCCCGTCTGGGAACCAAAGGCGAAACAACTGGCAGATAAAACATATGAGCTAACCCAATTTATCGTCGAAGTGTTAAAAGTGGAGGATGTAGGGGCACGATTTGAAGGAACGGCTACATATCACACATCTTGTCATATGACACGTCTATTAGGGGTTAAAGAACCTCCAATGATTTTATTAAAAAATGTCAAGGGCCTAAAGTTTACCGAACTGCCAGGTAAAGAAAAATGCTGTGGTTTTGGTGGTACTTTCTCCGTTAAAATGGCACAAATATCAGAGCAGATGGTTGATGAAAAAGTACAACATGTAGAGGAAACGGGTGCTGAATATTTGATTGGTGCCGATGCAGGCTGCCTAATGAATATCGGTGGACGGATTGAGCGAAAAGGAAAACCAATTAAGGTTATGCATATTGCAGAAATTTTAAACAGCCGTTAACGAAAAGGAGGAGTAACGATGCCGATTGAAATAGGGAATCAACCGTTTAATGAACGGGTTGATAAAGGAATTCATAATGATTTTATGCGGGGGGCTGTAGCAAGTGCCCAGGACAGCATTGAAGCAAGAAGACAGCTGGCTGTCCAAGAACTTGGAAATTGGGAAGAATGGCGCAACCATGGCGAAGAAATCAGACAGCATGTGCTCCAATATTTAGATTATTACTTGGAGCAATTAAGTGAAAATGTTGCAAAACGGGGTGGTCATGTCTTTTTTGCACAAACAAAGGAAGAGGCTACTGAATATATCCAAGAAGTGGTTAAGAAGAAAAACGCTAAGAAAATTGTAAAATCGAAATCAATGGTAACCGAAGAAATTAGTTTAAATCAGTCTTTGGAGACTGAGGGATGTCAGGTCATTGAGACTGATCTTGGGGAATACATTTTGCAGGTAGACGATCACGATCCACCTTCCCACTTTGTTGCCCCTGCCCTTCATAAAAATAAAGAACAGGTTCGTGATGTTTTTACAAAAAAGCTCGGCTATACAAAGTCGGCCAACCATGAAGAATTGGCATGGCATGCTCGAGAAATGTTGCGTCAGGAATATTTAACGGCTGATATTGGGATTACGGGTTGCAATTTTGCGGTAGCTGAAACAGGCTCCGTCTGTTTGGTAACGAATGAAGGAAATGCAGATCTAGTAACGTCTTTGCCGAAAACGCAAATTACGGTCATGGGAATGGAGCGGCTTGTTCCAACCTTCGAAGAAATGGAAGTCTTAGTTTCGATGCTGACCAGAAGTGCGGTCGGACAGAAGCTTCCAAGCTATGTCACAGTACTTACAGGTCCAAGAGAAGAAGGGGCTGTAGACGGCCCGGAAGAATTTCATTTAGTGATTATTGATAATGGTCGATCCGACATTCTTGGTGGAGAGTTCCAGTCTGTACTGCAATGTATCCGTTGTGCTGCTTGTGCAAATGTTTGTCCTGTTTATCGTCATATTGGCGGACATTCCTACGGCTCTATTTATTCCGGGCCGGTTGGGACAGTGCTATCACCGCTCCTTGGTGGCTACGATAAATACAAAGAACTTCCATATGCATCAACACTTTGCGGGGCCTGTACTGAGGTTTGTCCGGTAAAAATTCCGTTGCATCAGCTTATCCACAAGCATCGGGAAATTATCGTTGAAAAAGAAGGGAAAGCACCGATTTCAGAAAAACTCGCTATGAAAGCATTTGGTCTGGGTGCTGCGTCACCTACATTATATAAACTTGGCTCTAAAGTTGCCCCTACGGCAATGAGTCCTTTTACCGTCGGAGATAAAATCTCAAAAGGCGCCGGTCCATTAAAGGCATGGACGGAAATTCGTGAGTTCCCAGCACCAAATAAAGTAAGATTTAGGGACTGGTTTAAGAACCGTGAAAAAGGAGGGAAAAAGTAATGGTTGGGACAATCCAAAATCGTGATAAATTTTTAAATAAAATCGCCGGCCAACTTGGGCGTTCTAGGGTATCTTCGCAAATTGAAAGCCCAACTTGGAAATATCGGCCACAGGATAAAGTATTTCATGATGCTACACAGGATGAACTCCTTGATATATTAAAAGAGCAATGTAAAAAGATCCACACAAGTCTATATATAACGGATATAAAAGATTTATCCAAAGTACTTACCAAAGTCGTAAACGAATACGGTGGCGGCCCTATTGTGAAATGGAAGGATGACCGTTTCACCGAATGGGGACTCGATCCTCTTATTAAAGAAGAATGGCCGAATCAAAATATCGATGTTCATGAATGGGATTACACAAAAGGCGACGAGAATGTAAAAGTAGCAGAGAATGCCAATGTTGGGATTACAATAAGTGAAGTTACTCTTGCTGAATCGGGAACGGTTGTATTATTTAGTGATAAAGAAAGAGGCCGGACGGTGGGCTTCCTACCTTCAACTTATATTGCACTTATTCCGAAAAGTTCAATTGTCGCACGAATGACACAAGGTGCCCAAAAAATAAGAGAAGTATATGAAAAGACAGGTTATGTGCCGTCTTGTGTTAATTTTATTAGTGGTCCTAGTAATTCAGCAGATATCGAACTAAAATTAGTTGTTGGTGTTCACGGTCCATTTAAAGCATCTTATATCGTAATTAACGATTTATAATTAATACTTCTTTTTAAGAATGACTGTCCACTGGATAGTCATTTTTAGTTGTTTGAGCCCTCCATTGAATATTTAATTATTTTTTTCGAAAAATAAGGGAAGTAATTTGAAAGCGCCTATAAGGGAGAACGATTATGAGTGTGTTAAAGGGGATTGCTGCCTCGCAAGGTATAGCAATTGCGAAAGCCTGCAAGTTAGTTGAACCAGACCTTTCATTTGATAAAAAAACAATAACAGATACAGCAATGGAGGTTGAACGTTTCCGTGCAGCATTGTCCATCGCTAAAGAAGAAGTCGTGGCCATTCATAAAAAATCAAAAACAGATCAGGATGGGATTAAGGCAGCAATATTTGAAGCGCATTTGCTGATTCTAACTGACCCCGAACTCATATTACCAATAGAAGAAAAAATTAAAACTGAAAAAGTGAATGTAGAGCAGGCCTTGCAGGAAACGGTGGATATGCATATTTCAATGTTTAAGCAAATGGATAATGATTATATGAAGGAACGAGCAGCAGATATTCATGATGTGGTAAAACGGGTTCTCATACATTTATTAGGCACCCAAGCAGTTAACCTTAGTTTGGTTTCTGAAGAAGTGATTATCGTCGCAGAGGATTTAACACCTTCGGATACGGCACAACTAAACCACACATTCATTAAAGGCTTTACCACTAATATGGGGGGACGAACCTCCCACTCCGCAATCATGGCTCGTTCCATGGAAATCCCTGCAGTAGTTGGCACAAAAACAGCAACTGAAGAAATTGAAAATGGGGACCTAATCATAGTTGATGGGATAAAAGGGGAGGTCCATATTAATCCTACACCAGAAACGCTTACCTATTATGAAAATGAACAAATCCGTTTGGAAAATCGACGATTAGAATTGACGAAATTTATTCAGGAATCTACAATTTCAGCTGATGGTCACCAGGTCAAATTGACCTCCAATATTGAAACACCAAACGATTTAGAAAGTGTAATTAATAATGGTGCCGAAGGGATTGGTCTATTTAGAACGGAATTTCTATACATGGGGAGGAGTCAACTCCCATCTGAAGAAGAACAATTTGAATCTTATAAAGCTGTCTTAGAAGCAATGAATGGGAAACCAGTGGTGGTCCGAACAATTGACATTGGTGGTGATAAGGAGTTGCCCTACTTAGAAATGCCAATGGAATTGAATCCATTTCTTGGTTTTCGTGCCATTCGGCTTTGTCTTGAAAGGAAAGACATATTTCGCACTCAGTTGCGGGCCTTACTTCGAGCCAGTACCTACGGTAACCTAAAAATCATGTTCCCAATGATTGCGACATTGGACGAATTCCGCGAAGTAACAAAGATTTTACAGGAAGAAAAACAAAAGTTGATTGATGACGGAGTTGCGGTTAGAGATCATATTGAACTGGGGATCATGATCGAAATTCCTTCAGCTGCATTAATGGCAGATCAATTCGCGAAAGAAGTTGACTTTTTCAGTATTGGATCCAATGATTTAATTCAGTATACAATGGCTGCCGACCGTATGAACGAACGGGTTTCTTACTTATATCAACCATATTCCCCTGCTATTTTGCGATTAGTAAAAATGGTGATAAATGCAGCTCATCACGAAGGGAAATGGGTTGGAATGTGTGGTGAAATGGCTGGAGATGAAACAGCAATTCCATTATTACTTGGACTTAGTCTAGATGAATTCTCGATGAGTTCGTCTTCAATTCTAAAGGCACGCTCGCAAATACTCCGTCTTTCTAAAAAAGATATGGGAAAATTAGTAGAAAAGGCAGTACAGATGGGTACTGCAAAGGAAGTTGTGGAATTAGTTAACGAAGCTACCAGTGGAAAATAATGACTCCATTCTAAAAAGGTTTTTAGGTAAAACGATAAGCAAAAACGCTCATCCTTTTAAAGGCTTGAGCGTTCTATTATTCGTATTGTTAAAATATTATTTTTTTGTTTTCATTAAAATCAAAAGTATTGATATTAACGTAAAAGCGGTTAAAGCGAGGAATGGAATCGTAATAAATCCTAGCCAGTTAATGTATTCTGTACTACAAGGAACGCCTTTAACACATGGTTTAATACCGGCGAATCCCGGAACCTTTTGTTCCAAGTAATGCATGAATGAAATAGCCCCACCGAATAGTGACATCGGAAGAACAAATTTCTTCACTGAAATATCACTTTGGAATGTCCCGATTCCTAAGATTAACACTAAAGGATACATTAAAATCCGTTGATACCAGCAAAGTTCACATGGTATAAAACCACGTATTTCACTAAAGTATAGACTTCCCAAGGTAGCTACAATCGAAACGAGCCATGCCGTGTAAAGAAGTATTTGATTTTTGTGAATAGGTAATTTATTGCTCATCTTTATTTACCATCAAGTTCTTGTTCAATCAAGGTCTTAATTCTTTCGTAATCAAATGGATCTTCAAGCATCGTTTCGTTAACCATAATACTCGGAGTAAACTCAACTTTGTAATCTTCCACTAATTTTTTGTCTATTTCAATTTCTTTCATGGCTGATTGTTGGACAAGATCATTTTGTAATTTATCCGTATCTATCGTTGGAATAGAATTAGCTATAGTCAAAAGCAGGTCATTATTAATCCAACTAGCTTCGTGCTCATCGGTTGGTTGTGAATTAAACAATTCTTTATGAAACTGCCAGTATGCTTCAGGATTTTGCTTATAAATAGATTCAGCTGCCAGAGATCCTAGTATAGATTCTTCTCCATGAAACATGACATTTACATAGACAAATTTTACTTTTCCAGTATTAATATATTCATCCATCAATGCAGGAAAATAATCTTGTCCCCAAGCTTTGCATGCTGGACACATATAATCACCGAACTCAACAACAGTTATAGGAGCATTGGGATCACCTAAAATAGGTTGCCCCTCAATTGATGGGGCCTTATCAAATGTTTGTTCTGTAGTGGAAGTTGAATTTGTACTACCATTTGCAAAAACTAATGCAACCATTGTAGCGACGATTACAAGTGTCAGAATCACAATCAATTTAAATGGTGAGTTCTTAGTTTTGTTCATTTATATACCTCTCAAATAGTTTTTTAAACGTCTTAATATAGTATATCAGAAATATTCTTTTCAATAGTGATAACGTTGTTATTTTTTTTTTGAAGAAAGTGTGAAGTTGAGTTTTGTGATAAATGATAGGGGAACGGTCCATCTTCACTAATGAAAGTTTATAAATTAAAAAGTATAAAATATTTGTAATTATCTTAAAGTTTATTTATTATTTATTTAAAGTAAATTTTAATTAGAAACGCACAAAGAAAGGATAGATATACATGGAAAAACTAACTGAGGAATTAATTCAATCGTTAAACGGAGGAAAACTTGTATCTTTAATTACAGTTGATGCGGAAAATGATGCCCCACATTTAAGTTCTATTTCATGGGTGCTAGCTAATCCAACTGGTGAACAAGTTCATTTTGCAGTAGGGGCTAAAGCCTCTGTTATTGAGAACATTGAAAAAAATCCAAATGTCATTTTGGGAGTAATCGGAGCAGGAAGCAGCTATGCTATCAAAGGAAAAGTCTATCAAACAGAGTCATTTGACAAAACGATTAAAATTCAAACTTTCTCAGTAGATGTTGAATCTGTTGAAGATGTTATGTTTTACGGCGGAAAAATTACAGTAGAGCCAGAGTATGAAAAGACTTACAAAAAAGAATTAGCTGAAAAACTGGATGCAGAGATTTATGAGGCATTAGATGGTTTAAATAAGGATCATGTTGCGTCTTAATTGATTACAAGAGTCACAAAAAATCAAAAAGCCTGTATCCTTTGATTTAATTCAACAATACTATCAAGACAGACAATGGCATTAAATGTAAATTGGTTTCCATCTTCATTATTATACTATGCTTACTTTATCATATTCCTATATATAATAAAAAAAGCAGGCCCTAAGAGCCTGACGTTAAGAATATATTAAGAGTTTACAAACATTTCTCTAAAATCATCCCAGTTATTGATGATAATCGTCTTTTCATCAACCGTGACTAGGTCCTGCTTTTTTAATTTGGAAACCACTCTGCTTACACTTTCACGAGTAGAACCAATAATATTAGCTAAATCTTGTATAGTTAGGGGAACTTCAATTTTAACTTCGTCATTCGTTTTCGTTCCGAATTCATGAGCCAACCGTTCGATCGTTTTAACCGTTTTGCTATAGATATCTAGTAAAGCAACATCACGTAAAATAGAAGTAGAGAAACGTAATTGTTTACCCATCATACGTATAATTTCAACAGCTAAACTAGGATTCATAGAGATAATTTCCTCTAAATCCGAGGACAGAATGAATAAAACTTCCGTCTTTTCAGTGGCTTTTGCAGTTCCGGAATACGTTGCGGGCTTGTCAACGAATAGAGAGGTCTCTGCAAAAACATTGCCTGCCCGTTTAATAGAGATTACAAATTCCTTTCCTTCATGGTTAATTGTTTTAATTTTGACCAATCCACTTTTTACAAAAAATACAGCTTTGGCTAGATCAGTTTCATGATAAATAAATTCACCTTTTTTATATGTAGCTATTTTTACCTTTGCACTTAAATCGCCAATTACGTGGTCAGGCAAATCTTTAAGAAAAGGGATTCCCTTTAAAAACTGGTTGTACATATTTTCAACCCTCTCTGTATTGTTGCTTGCAATGATTACTATGTACCTATGATTTTAGTATATTAAAAAGCGTGATATAAAACACGGTATACTAGGAAGTTTCACACTAATTTCACAATTATAATAAATAAAAAAGCAGGCGCTGTTTTCCCCTCAACAATTTTTAAAATTCCTTATCCCATCGTTGCCACAGTGATTTTGAGTGAAATAAAAAGAAGCTCACTAATAAGTGAGCTTCAGCGCCATTAACAACAACGATTTTTATTGCATAGAAGTTGTCAAATAAGTGTTGGTATTTATTGGTGTGACAGGAACTACCAACAGCTATGGAAATTGTTTCTACAACAATGATTGCATTTACAGCAATTATGCTGGCACATATCCTGTTCCTGTTTACAACAATGTTGGCATTCATGGCAATTATGGTGGCATTTATGATGCTTTTTTTTGCAGCGATGATGGCATTCGTGGCAATTATGGTGGCATTTATGATGCATTCTTTTGCAGCGATGATGGTGTTTGTGGCAAGTAGGATGACAATTCTTATGCTCATTATTACAACAATGATCGTGGTCGTTACACATACGCTTCCCCCCTTTCCTTAAAACTAATATATAGTATGAGGGATAGGACAAGACGAAACGGCGATAGTATATATACTTTGCAAATGGTTTAACATATACTTTTATATTTCAGCGAAATCTTCTAAAGAAGTAATTACAATTAATGCAATCAATTTCGATGCAAGAATAATTAAGCCGAGGATATGTTTAAATCCCGTAAACGAAAACTAAACCACGCCCTAGTATCCCAGTAACCTTAGAAGGGCTGATTGATACATGAAAACATATTGGATTTATTACGCCTATCAATGCGGAAGGAATTCCATTATTACTTTGAATTATCGTAATAATACGTAAAAGAAAATCACTAGCTTGGCAACCATCTACCTACTTGCTTAAGTTTTGTAAAAAGTGTTTTCAAATTGCCACTCTTTCTATATACTAATGTTAGTGATAACTAACATTAGTATAAGTTTATGAAATAGGTTTTTTTTTTTTGCTATTAATGTTAGTTTGTACTAACTAACTGAATTAAATTTAAATCAAGCACAAAAAAGAAGGTTGGTGATGAATCTGATGAATAAACGTATTTTAGTTGTTTTTGCTTTGTTATTCATTAGTATTTTAAGTGGTTGTCAAGCGGAGGAAGCAACCCAAGAATTTGCAGAATTATATGTAACCGCACATACGGTTGAGGAGCAACCGTTATCAAATACCGAGAGATTCTTTGGGGAGATCGTTAGTAAAGAAACAGTAACAATTTCATCGTCTATACCCGGAAACATTAAATTGGCTCCAGATAAGAATGGAGAAGAAGTTCATAAAGGGGATCTTTTATTTTTAATTGAGAATAAAGACCTTGAATCAGAAATTTTAAATAAAAAAGCTGCAGTGGCAGTTTCAAAAGCTAATTTAGAAAAAATGAAAGCGGGAGTAAGTGAACAGGAAATTAACAGTGTGGAAGAAAATCTACAGGCAGCAAAAGCTAAATATGATGCAGCAAACTTAAATACAGATCGGTTAGCAGTATTATTTGAAAATGGGGCCATTAGTAAACAGCAGCTGGAGCAAGCTGAAACTGAATTAGAAATTGTAAAATCTCAATATGCATCTTTGAAGTACCAATTGGAGCAAATGAAAGCAGGCCCGACAAAGGAAACCGTTCAAGTTGGAGAAGCACAGTATCAGCAGGCTAATGCTGCTTATACCGCATTACAATCAAAGGTGAAAGACCTATCCATAAAAAGTCCAATCTCCGGCTTTATAGCAGATATCCAGGCTGAGAAAGGAGAATTCGTTGGTTCAGGTATGCCTTTGGCCTTTGTTCATAATATTGATCAAGTATATGCTCTCATCAATATTCCTGAATCCTACTTTTTAAATTTGAATCAAGGAGATCAGGTAGTCGTAAAAAACGCAACCTTAAACAAAAATTTTAACGGTACGATTATTGAAATACCGCCACACGCGGATTTGAAAACGAATTTATTCAAGGTGAAAGTTATTATCGACAATGAAAATGGACTGCTTAAACCAGGAATGACAGCTGAGGTTAATGTCCCGGTAGCTGACAAAAAAGCGACTATTACAGTTCCGGCAGATGCCGTATTGAATGATAGAGGGGAGTATATTGTCTACGTGATTGAAAATGATATGGCTGAAAAAAGAGTTGTTTACACAGGGATTCGGACGGAAACCAATATTGAGATCGTAAGTGGACTGCAAAAAGGAGAGGTTATTATCGTGGATGGAGTTGAATTTGTCCGGGATGGAGATAAAGTTCAAACGATCCAGAAAGAGAGTGGGAACTAAATGTTTAAGGTACTATTAAAACGTCCACTGACAGTATTTATGGTTGTCTTAATGATTGTTCTTATGGGATTGTTCGTTTTATTAAGGATTCCTGTAGATTTGTTTCCTGATCTTGATCTTCCAGTTGTGACTATTACAACTATAAATGCAGGGGCCTCTCCGGAAGAAATGGAGGAGCAAGTGACAAAGGTTATTGAGGAAGAAATGGCTGATTTAGAGGATCTTGATTCAATAAATTCAACAAGCTCGCAAAATGTTTCCCGCGTAATGATCCAATTTGATTGGGGTACGGATTTAAATACAGCCGAAAATGAAATTCGCTCAAAATTATCAATGATCAAAACAGATCTCCCTTCTACAGTAGAAGATCCAATTGTAGAAAAAGTAAATCCATCCGATACACCGATTGTTGAGCTGGCCTTAGTTGGTGAAGAGGGGATGAAGGAATTAACGACGATTGCCGAAGAACAGGTAAAGGATGAACTACAAAAAGTGGAAGGGGTAGCGTCTGTTAAAATTTTGGGCGGTCAAGTAAACGAGGTTCAAATTTCACTGGATGAAAGCAAGTTAACCCAATTCGGAATTACCATTGGCCAAATTCAGCAGGTTCTACAGAAGGATAATATCACGCTTGCAATGGGGGCAATGGATGAAGGAAACAAATCTATACCGATCAAAAGTAAATCGGAAATAACGAATATCTATGAACTTGAAAATACGCCTATTCCTAATCAGCTGGATATTCCACTACGTCTAAAGGACTTAGGCGATGTGTCGATTAAAACATCAGAAATTGATAAAATCTCTTATTATAATAACAGTAATGCGGTTACCATTAATGTCTATAAACAAAACGGTGCCAATACCATTGATATGGCAGCCAAGATCATGAAAAAAGTTGATGAACTTAAGGGTGAGTTGGGCAAAGGGAAATTAATTGTCACGAATGATTCCTCACAGTTTATTAATCATTCAGTGAAAAACTTAACAAAAGAAGGATTCATTGGGGCAGGATTAGCAACGCTTATCATTTATTTTTTCTTAGGTGAATTAGCAGCCACATTGGTGATTGCGTTAGCAATTCCGATTTCGATTATTGCGTCATTTCTGTTGATGTATTTTAGCGGGTTAACGATTAACCTAATTACACTGGGGGCATTAACATTAAGCATTGGTTTAGTCGTGGATGATGCGGTTGTTGTTCTCCAAAATATTTACCGTCACTATAAGGATGAAAAAAAGACAGTCTTCCCGGCCGCTATTGAAGGAACAAAAGAAGTGGCATCTGCTGTTTTTGCGTCAACAATGACAAAAATGATTGTATTTTTACCGATGCTATTTGTCGGAGGGATGGCCGGCCAAATTTTTCGTCCATTGGCTTTAACAGTTATATATAGTTTATTGTCTTCCCTAATTGTATCGTTTACCGTCACACCAACTCTGACTGCCTTACTTTTGTCACTTTCGCAGTCGATACCATGGCTCAAGAAAAAATCAAAATGGTCTTTGTTTTTAGATAGACTAAGGCAGGGAATCGAAGACAGGTATAAAAACCTTTTGGTACATGTATTGAAATATCGAAAAATAGTTCTTTTTACCGCCTTACTTTCACTTGTAGCCGGAATTGCCTTCGTACCAATGATTGGGAAAGAGTTTATGCCGAAGATGGATTCAGGGGAATTCACGGTACATGTTAATATGGCACCAAATAAAAGATTAGAAGATACTGAGAAAATGGTGAAGGATATTTTGCAAAAGGTAGATGAAATTAAAAGCAAGGAGTCTACCTATATTGGTATAGGATTTACAAAAGATAATCCGAACCAAGAACAATCGGATAAAGCCTTTATCCATGTAAAGTTAGTTGATAAAGCAGCAAGAAATGAAAGTACAGCAGCGGTGATGGAATCGCTTAGAAATAAACTTAAATATCCTGGTGTTCAAATTAAAATTCAAGAAAAAGGATTTATCATGGCATCTTTATTTTCATCTGACCCGGTATTTATTATAGTTAAGGGAGAAAACTTGGACGTTTTAG
The DNA here is from genome assembly GCF_035811335.1 of Schinkia azotoformans. Lineage (NCBI taxonomy): Bacteria > Bacillati > Bacillota > Bacilli > Caryophanales > Bacillaceae > Schinkia > Schinkia azotoformans. Next base: position 12,440 of record NZ_JARSMD010000005.1, on the reverse strand, counting down.
ATCGTATATCACATGATATAACGCAAATGATTCAAGAAGTACCGGGAATACGAGAGGCGGACAATAGTTTTAATGGAAGAAAAACAGAATATATTCTTCATTTTAATAAAGAAAAATTGAAAAGCTATGGTCTAGATGTAATGCAAGTCAGCAAAACCTTACGTATGGCAATGGAGGGGAGGTTATTGGGATCATGCGGACAGATACCGATGATATCGACATTCGCTTATCCTATAAGGGAAGTTCTTTAAATCAAATTGGCGATGTTAAGAATGTCTTGATCCCTACCAAGTATGGAATGATTCCGCTTCAAAATTTTATCGAAGTAAGTCAAGGTACTATGCCATCGGATATTTTTCGTGAAAACCAAATCCGTATGTCATATGTAACTGCCGGCATCTTTCATTCAGATTTAGGCACGGTTAGTGAAAAGATTCAAGACAGATTAAAAGATTATAAGCTCCCAAAAGGATATACAGTTGAATTTGGCGGCGAAATGGATGATATGAAAGAGTCATTTTCTGATTTAGGGGTCGCCCTTCTATTAGCAGTCTTGCTTATTTATATGGTAATGGTGGCTGAATTTGAAAATGTGAAGCATCCTTTTATCATTATGTTCACAATTCCACTCACTATATTGGGGATTACAGGAAGTTTACTTGTTTTTAATCGAAGTTTAAGTATGCCCGCCATTCTCGGTATTATTATGCTTTCAGGGATTATTGTCAGCAATGGAATTGTTATGATTGAATTTATGAAGCAGTTGCGGGAACAAGGTTTAGATGCCTATCAAACAGTGATGAAGGCTGCGCCAATACGTTTAACCCCAATCCTTATGACAACCGGAACAGCAATACTAGGGATGGCCCCGATAGCATTCGGTTTAGGAGAAGGAACGGAAACAAATGCCCCGATGGCGACAGTTGTGTTAGGGGGACTAACGGTCGGGACATTGTTGACACTTTTTGTAATTCCTATCCTTTATTATTCAATGGAGAAAAATAATAAAAAGATAAAGAAATGGATTCAGGAAGAATAGTAGTAGGTTTTAATTGATACATTAAGGGAATGATAGTTAGTAATAACTGTACCAAGGAGATATGAAATGAGAGATAAAACAGACCAAATTATCGCTGCTGCACTTCGGGTGTTTTTAAGAAAAGGTTATCTTCAGGCAACTACACAAGAAATCGCCAAAGAAGCAGAGGTTGCAGAAATGACTTTGTTTCGGAAATTTTCAACCAAACAAAATTTGTTCTTATCTGTTTTCAAACCGATCATCGCACGGCAATTTGATTCTAAAATTATGCAATTTGCAAAGGAAGAAGAAACAGCGGAGTTTTTTCGGAAAATATTATTCGACCGTCTAGAGACAATGTCGCGAAATGATCAAGTGGTAAGGGTTTTAATCGCTGAAAGTGTTATGAAAAACTTAGATCAAAGCATTAACATGCCAGAAATTCTTTTGAATAGTTTAAAGCAAGCAATAGAGGCTCATTTTTCACTTAAAAATACAACTATTGATGGAGAACGATGTGCAAGACTTATTGCCGGCATGATGTTAAGTCACGTCATTTTGCCAGAGAAGGTTCCTTTTTATAAATTACCTGAACAATCAAAAAGAGAGATTGTAGACCGGTACGTTAATACTCTTTTCCATTTTCTAACTTGATTAAATTAGTAAGCACCACTTTAGGGCGATGCTTATTTTTTGCATCTTTATACAGCGGATGGTATAAATGAATTAAAGATGTAGCGTTGATTTCATTTGGAAAGGAGAATCTTCCACTTAATGTTTTATCTTCTGGCGATAGCCGTTGTAGTTTTAATAATTGGCACATTGGTAACCATATCCGTGTCTAAAGAAAATGACGAAAACTATGGGAAAAAGAGCAAGTCCAATGTGATGCGATTAACATCAATTTATGTCGTAGTCGTTTCGGTCTCCCTTGTTATTCTTGGCTTTTATATAGCTAAAACTTAAAGTAAATTAAAAGGATTGAACTCGTTAGCGTCGGAGTTCAATTCTTTTAATTTAAAAAACTATTGGTCTTTAACCTTCAATAATCTTAAACTATTTAGAGTTACAATCAATGTGGCTCCCATATCTGCAAATATGGCGATCCAAAGCGTTAGCCAACCAGGTACGACTAAAAGTAAAGCTAGTGCTTTCACGACTAAGGAAAAAGCAATGTTTTGTTTTATCGTTCCAAGTGCCTTCCGACTTAAATTCATTGTAAATGGCAATTTGCTTAGATCATCAGACATTAAAGCAATATCTGCGGTTTCAAGTGCAGTATCCGTTCCGGCCCCTCCCATTGCAACCCCTACTGTTGAGGCAGCAAGAGCTGGAGCGTCATTAATTCCATCACCAACCATCGCAACACTTTGGTAATTTTCACGAAGTTCTTTGATAAATGTTAATTTATCTTCTGGAAGTAAATCAGCCTTAATCTCCGAAACCCCAACTTCTTTTCCAATCACATTTGCTGTTCTTTTATTATCACCGGTGAGCATAACTGTTTTTTTGATTCCAAGCTGGTGTAGTTTATATATTACTTCTTTTGATGTTTCTCTTATTTGGTCTGCTACGGCAATTAAGCAAAGAATTTTATTTTCTGTACCTATGATCATGACGGTTTTCCCTTGTGTTTGAAGCGTTGAAATTTTTTCTGTAATTGTATTATCGATGCCATCTGGAAGGATTTCCTTAAACAAGTTTGGGCTTCCGACATAATACATTTCGTTCTTAACTCTTGCTTTTATTCCTTTTCCTGTAAGTGACTGTAATTCTTCAACAGCTATATCATTGAAATTTAATCCGTTGGCTTCGGCCTTTTTCATGATTGCCGAAGCAAGAGGGTGTTGAGATCCTTTTTCGATCGCTGCTGTAATGGCTAATACTTCATTTTCATTCCCGTCAAAAGTCACAATATCTGTCACTACTGGAATGCCTTTTGTAAGAGTTCCGGTTTTATCAAAAGCAATGACTTTTAACGATCCTGTTTTTTCTAAATGGATGCCGCCTTTAATTAAAACTCCATTTCTTGCAGCATTTCCAATGGCCGTTACTACAGAAACGGGTGTTGAAATAACAAGTGCACAAGGACAGCTAACAACTAGTACAGATAACCCTTGGTAAATCCAAGTACTCCAATCTCCGCCTAAAAAAGGTGGAATACTAGCAATCAAAAAGGCTAAAACAACAATCGCCGGTGTGTAATATTTTGCAAATTTATCTATAAAGGCTTGAGATGGTGCGCGTTCTGCTTGGGCCTCTTCCACTAAATGAATGATTTTGGACAATGTTGTGTCTTCCACCAATTTTGTTACTTTTATCTCTAATAAGCCTTCTTCATTTAAGGTACCAGCAAATACTTCATCATCAATGGTCTTAGTTACAGGAACAGATTCACCCGTAATCGCGGCTTGATTTAATGTTGAAGTCCCTTTAACAACAATGCCGTCCATTGCCAGCTTTTGTCCGGGCTTTACAATCATGGTGTCGCCAATCTGAATGTCATACACATTGATTGGAAATTCTAGGGTACCACGCCGGATTAATGCTTCCTTAGGTGCAATGTCCATCAATGACTCAATAGACTCTCGCGCTTTATCCATAGAAAATCTCTCTAGAGCCTCACTAATAGCGAAGAGTATAACGACAGTTGCCCCTTCGCTCCATTCACCAATTAAAGCAGCTCCAATGATAGCAATTGTCATAAGTGTGCTCATATCAAACTGAAACTTGCTTAAATTTTTAAGACCTTTCCTAAATAATGTGTACCCACCAATTAGAATGGAGGCTGCAAAGACAATCATTGGGGCAATATGATCTTCACCGTATTGATGCCCTAAAAACCAAGCGAAAAGCAGTAATAATGAGGAGATGTACACTTTTATATTTTCTTTTTGTTTCCAAAATGGTTCTTGTTTGATTCTTTGTTCTTTTTCCCCTCGCAATTTTAAGTTTTCAAAAGCCCCTGCTTTTTCAAGTTCTTCAATCGTCGTATTCCCATAAACTGTAATCTTTGCGGCGCCGAAGTTTACCTGTGCATCGATAACACCATCCAGGTGTTTCACATTCTCCTCGAATGTTTTTGCACAGCTTGCTCAGACATGGGCTTTCTCCTCTTTTGTATGAGCTAATGCAATTCCAATTAACTGCTTTACATGTTCATCGTCAAGAGAGTAGAAAGCTAATTTACCTTCTTTTCGAAATTTTACAATCCCGCGGCTTTTAAGGGTCCGTAAATGATGGGAGGTTGTTGCAACAGTAGCACCGATGATATTGGCAATGTCACATACACACAACTCCTCATCTTGGCATAAGGCATAGGTGATCTTTGCCCTATTTTCATCCGCAAGTGCTTTAAAAACTAAAGCAATATTTGATAAATCTTCATTTTGCATATCGTTTTGAATTCGATTAACTTTTTCTTCATCAAAACAATAAATATCACAAGTATCCTTTGCCCCCATAACTGTTCCACTTCCTTGTTATTCAAGTGTTCGTTTGAATATACAATAAACTAAAACATCGAAATATTCAAATGTGAATTTGAATAACAAGGTCCTATTTTAATATATTTACAAAAACTTAATATTTTAAAAAAACTAAATTAACAATACAAAGGTAGATTTTTATATAAGGAGCTAAAACATACTTATTGGAGGATATCATGGTCAAAAAGGTATTAGTTGTAGATGATGAACCAGCAATTATCACATTACTACAATATAATTTGCAACAATCTGGGTTTGACGTAAGCTCTGCCATGGATGGTGAGGCAGGTATAAAAATGGTTATGGAAGAAAATCCGGATATCATGATCCTTGATTTAATGCTGCCCAAACTCGATGGAATCGAAGTATGTAAAAAATTGCGTGAAGATAAAATCATGATACCGATCCTAATGTTAACGGCAAAAGGTGATGAATTTGACAAAATTTTAGGCCTTGAACTTGGTGCAGATGATTATATGACGAAGCCATTTAGTCCAAGAGAAGTGGTTGCCCGAGTAAAGGCGATTTTAAGAAGAAAACCAGTGATAGATACTATCGAAAATAAACAGTCAAAGGAAGAAAAAATACAAGTTGGAGATTTGAAGATTTTTCCTGAACGCTTTGAAGCTTATATTAGTGAAGAGAGACTTGACCTTACCCCGAAAGAATTCGAACTACTAGTCTATTTATCGCTGCACAAAGGACTTGTCATAACTAGGGACCAATTATTAAATGATGTTTGGAATTACGAGTATGCAAATGATACTAGAATAGTAGATGTTCATATTAGTCATCTTAGAGAAAAGATTGAAAGAAATTCAAAAAAACCAGTATATATTAAAACAATTCGGGGTGTAGGATATAAGCTGGAAGAACCTAAGTGATTGTTTAAATGAACAAAACCGAGAGAGTGGGGGCCTCTTGGTTTTTTTATATTTATAAGTCTAAAAAGTCGAATTTACAAAATATTAACGATTAGTTTATATGCGCTTAATACAAAACTATTAGACTAATAATTGTAAAAGATAACAAACAACGCAGGAGGAATTTGGGGAAATGAAAAAAATGAAAAATCTTCTTTTTATGCTTTTAATGTTAGCTCTAGTCATTTTTACCGCAGCATGTGGGGGGCAACAATCAACTGAAACTCCAACTGAAGGCGAACAACCAGCTGATCAAGCTACAGAATTAGAAGGTGACGTTATCGTAGATGGTTCTGGAACTGTATATCCATTAATGGCACGTATTGCTGAAGAATATATGACAACTGCACAAGAAAGCGTAAGTGTCCAAGTAGGTCGTGCTGGTTCATCCGCAGGCTTCAAAAAATTCATCCCAGGTGAACTTGATTTTTCTGATGCTTCAAGACCTATTAAAGATGAGGAAGTAGCACAGCTTGCGGAAAAAGGCATGAAAATGGGCGAAAACGTATTAGAAATCAAACTTGCTTATGATGGTTTAACAATGGTTATTAATAAAGAAAATACATGGGCAACTGAAATGACGAAAGACGAAATTGTGAACATGTTTATTTCTGGAAAAATCAAAGCTGATGATAAAGTATTATGGTCTGATATTCGTCCAGACTGGCCAGCTGAAGAAGTAAAGTTCTTTGGACCTAACGAAAACCATGGAACATACGAATTTTTCTTTGAAAAAATCCTAGACGAACAGCCGTTGGTGAAAACTGTAAATCTCCAACAAGAATATTCAACATTAGTTGATTTAGTATCTAAAGATAAAAATGCGATCGCATTTTTCGGCTATGGTTACTATGCAAACAATACTGATAAATTACAAGCGGTTAGCGTAGACTTTGGAAAAGGCCCTGTTTCACCAAGTCTCAAGACAATTGGGGAAGATCTTGATTATGCAGGATTCACTCGTCCGGTATTCACTTATTTAAATGTTGATTATGCAAAAGAAAAACCACAAGTATTAGACTATGCAAAATTCGTAGTTGAAAATGCGGGTAAATTCGCAGGTGAAACTGGATTTGCACCAATGACAGAAGAAACATTAAAAGGTTATCTAGACCAATTAAATGCAATTAAATAAGAAAAATCTTTGAGGCTAGCGTTCCTAAAAAAATAGGAACGCTTTTTAAAATTTCATTTTCCCCCTAAAATATCAAATCTTGTCCAATACATAATCCCATTTTTTAAAAATATTATTTGTAATAAGTAAAATCAAAGGAGGAATTCGATGCAGAATCATCCTCAACTTCCGGGTCATGTGAATATGGACCAATTCAATCAGATGTTAATTTCTCCAGAATCGTTTGCTGCAAAACCTGAATCACTTACAGAGCAACTATTTGTAGAGCGATCTCTAACAGAAAACAAGTTTTGGTTAAGAATTATGAAAGAACACTCCCTATTTTTAGGGGAAGGCTTTAATCGAAAGGATACACATCTTATTCAACAAACCGATAGATTTTATCATTATTTTGAACAGCAAGAAAAGAAGGCTTACCAAACGCCGAACAATGTGGAATTAGTTAGAAAGTTAAACGAAGAAAGTATAGATCTCGTACAAGGATTTCGTAATTTTAAAAGAAATCTTTTGATTCTAATCATTAATTGTAAGATTAGCGGTTTCAACTTTCCTTTGCTCGTGGATCACATTGCAAGGGAAGCAGAATATTTTATGCGAACTTTAAATAAGTTCAATAAGGGCATTTTAGACCCCATCCAAGATGCAATTATAACTGAAAACGTATTTTGGATACGAATCATGATGGAACATTCCCGTTTTATTGCCTCTTTGTTAGACCAGTCTGAACGAAATTTGGTCATTACAGCACGTAAATTTGGTGACGATTTCGAAACACTATTAAATCAAGCTAGAGATGTTGAGTCGATGTTGTATCGTAAACAACCAACATATCCGATCATCGGCAAATTAAATAATGATAGTGAAAATGCAGCTCAAGAAATACTTGCCTTTAAGAAGGCAGGGTTGGAATTGATCAAATCATGCCAAATCCGAAATGTAATAAGCCCTTTATTAGCTGACCATGTGGTTCGTGAAGCTGAACATTTCCTATATATGATTCATATGTTGGAAAATCGATTAAATGCAAAAAAACAGGCAGAACAGTAACTATTAGAAATACTAAAAAACGTCTGCCAATAAGGTACAGACGTTTTTTAGGTGAGATCAGACACCCTTCGGTTATAAAATAATTTAAAGGAAAAGGTGGAAGGGTATTTGCTGTAGTTTGTTAATACATTTTAATAATATTGATAGGGATAATAACCAAACGGCGGTCTTCCCGTTGGAATTTCTGGATACATATATCCGTTAGTGTAATGAGGATTTGGATACGTAGGTTGGTGTGTCTGTTTATGAAAATGGCTATAGGTTTGGTGATTAAAATGCGCTTGACATGCCCCTGGTGATGATGGATGTGGTCCCGTTGTAATGTTTTTAGGGCCTTCGAAATATTTAAAATTCTCCATGTATATACACCTCTTTATAAAGGATTATTTTTATATGATTATGAAGGTCAAGCAAATTCGTTATTTAATTTGTGAAATTGAGCTTTATACCTAATGTTTTCAATCCTCTAAAGCTTTGTTGACATAGAAATTTTAATATTATACAATTATCTCGAATTCGAGATAAAAGGAAGGGAAGACTAATCATGGGGACTACGGACAAAAAACTAGTAGAAGAGGATTTGTCTCTTAAGTTATTTATAGTGTTATCACGCGCATTGCAATCGATAAATAAACGTGTTGAAGAAGACATCAAGTCTATGGGGCTAAACGCAACAGAGTTCGCCGTTTTAGAGTTGATTTATAGTAAAGGGGAACAACCAATACAAAAAATTGGTGAAAAAGTTCTTATAGCAAGCAGTAGTATTACTTATGTGGTTGACAAGTTGGAGAAGAAAAAATTCTTAACTAGAAGACCTTGTCCGAAAGATCGCCGAGTCACATATGCAACGATAACTGAAGAAGGAACTAAATTTATGGATGAAGTTTTTCCTAATCACAGGACAGCCATTCATGAAATATGTAGCGGGTTGGATTCTAATGAGAAAGAAGTTTTGATCCAACTGTTAAAAAAATTGGGGTATCAAGCGCAAGGGTTATAATTTTTTTAGTAATATATCTGAAATTAATAATATATGAATTTGTATTAATTTTTTTAAAATAGAATGGAGAGAATAATATGTTAAAAAAAATTGATAGCAATCAAATGGGCTCAAGTAATCTTGGATGGTTAAGAAGTAAGTTTCATTTTTCTTTTGCAGAATACTATAATCCTGACAATATTCAGTTCGGTGTTTTACGAGTAATTAATGACGATTTAATCAATCCACAAACGGGCTTCGGAACTCATCCGCATCGTGATATGGAGATCATATCCTATGCAGTAAATGGGGAATTAACTCATGGTGATAGCATGGGAAATAAAAATACAATCACTCGCGGTCATGTCCAGTATATGAGTGCAGGTACTGGTGTGCTCCACAGTGAGCACAACTTAGGGGTAGATACATTAAGGTTATTACAAATTTGGATATTACCTGATCAATATGGTTATACACCTAACTATGGTGATTACAGATTCAATTGGGATGACAGAAAAAACAAATGGCTGCACATGGTTTCTGGGGTAGGCGGTGATGCGCCCATTCAAATTCATCAAGATGCTAATATCTATTCTTTAGAATTAGAGCAGGGAAAAGAAATCGGCTTCCCAGTGAAAGAAGGAAGACAGGCATATTTAGTACAAATTGAAGGTATATCTACTATTAATGGTATTGAGTTAAACGATAGAGATGGCATGGAAATTGTTGAAGAGGATATCACTATTCAATCGGAAAATACATCTCATATTTTAATTATAGAAATGAAAAAATCTGATCAATAAATGAATGTGAATTGAAAGAAATAATAGGCATTGGAATGATAAAGCTCTTATTCACAACCAAGATGCGAATAAGAGCTTTGGTTTTGCTTGTAATTGACTATACCTCTGTTTCTGCATGTTGTAAATCTGATTTTTCAACCTGTATCGTTGTATGTTTAATTTTAAATATGTTTTCAATTTTAGTGATGGCTTCTTGTAGAATAACCTGACTATCTTGATTATCTTCAATTAGGATATGACAGCTTAAAGAGTCTAAACCTGATGTAATCGTCCATATATGCAGGTCGTGAATGTTAATAACCCCCGGAATTTCCTCTAATGCCTTATAAACCTCTTGTTGGTCAATGGTTATAGGAGTCCCCTCCATTAGAATATGCACGGTATGCTTGATAATTCCCCAAGCACTTTTCAGTATCAGGAGTGCAACAATAACACTAATAATAGGGTCTGCTACATACCAGCCAAAGAAATACATTACTATTCCTGCTAGCATCGCTCCAACTGAACCTAATGCATCACCTAACACGTGTAAATATGCACTTCGTAAATTCACATTGTCTTTCACGTCTCCCTTTCTCATTAATACCCAAGCACTTAATAGGTTTGCTAAAAGACCTATTAATGCAATCAGCATCATTGAGCCACTTGCCACAGTTGGTGGGTCAAAGAATCGCCCGTAAGCCTCATAAACGATAAAACCAGCTATTAAAAAGAGTGAAACCCCATTAAAAAGAGCAGCCAAAATTTCGAATCTGTAAAAACCAAAGGTCTTATTTGGTGATGCTGGTCTTGCTGCAAACCACATAGCAATTAAGCTAAGTGCTAATGAACTGGCATCGCTTAACATATGACCTGAATCCGAGAGCAGGGCTAAACTGTTTGTGATTAACCCACCGAAAAACTCTAAAAGCATAATGCCAGTAGTGATGGTTAATGCAATGGCTAAACCTTTCTTATTTCCTTCCCTAGTTGGGCCATGATGGTGGTGTCCATGATGGTCATGACTGTGACCATGACCGTGCTCATGTCCGTGGTGATGATGGTGACTCATTTTTATTCCTCCTAATTATGGGTTGTATGATTAATCATGATTTTTAATATCTCAATAACATGTTCGTCATCACATGTGTAATAAATTGATTTTCCGTCTCGTCGTGATTTAACTAATCTAAGATTTTTTAGAAATGACAATTGATGGGATATGGCTGATTGAGACATATTAAGTACTTCAGCAATATGACCTACAGAACACTCTTCTTGAGATAATAAATACAACAGTTTAATTCTGGTGGGATCCCCCAAGGCTTTAAAATTTCTTGAAACCACTTCAATTAGGTCTTCATCTAAAAATAGGTGTTCGTCTTTATTCATGATTTAGAATCCTCCTATGCAAACATAAACATATGAGTATTTATTCATATGTTAAATATAAGATACATCAAATAACAAAATTTGTAAATAGGCTATATTTATGGATATTCAAGCTATCTTATGCATGTCTTTTCAAAAATTAACGTATACATGAATGAACAGCCAGAATGACGAAAGGGGCAAGGGTTCATGATATTTAATTTATACATTTCGCTGTTTATATCCTTTTTAGCATTTTTAGGAATGTACATTGGTGGAATCACAACAACTTTTTTTAAGCAGTACTTACCTGGAAAAATTCATAGGCTTTATATTTTTTGTGGTGGATTATTAGTCGGTTTGTTAATTTTTGAAGTCATACCAGAAAGCATACAGCAATATGATCAGCTAGGACTGATAATAGGTGGATTTTTAGGGATAATTGGAATGATGGCAATCGAGAACATATTTCATAGTAAAAACAATCATAACGGGAAAGCTTCAAATTATGTTCATGGCATTATATTTTTAATAATTGCTGTCGCTATTCATAATGTTCCAACTGGATTTGCTATAGGCACCAATATAGTCGACCAGTCAATTACAGGATCACCTCTCTTATGGGCACTTTTTTTACATCATATTCCAGAGGGAATAACATTAATGGTATCTAGTATACTTGCTGGTTCAAATTCATTATCTTTTTCATTGATTACAGCTCTTTTAGCACTGATTCTTGGTGTAAGTATCTTAGGAGGAATAAGTATTTCCAATCTATCCCACCAGTTTAATACAATATTAATGGGTAGTGCAATCGGGACATTAGGGTATGTGACTGTACATGAAATACTTTGGAAATCAAAGACTACGGTAACAGCTAGAGAATATATTATTTTAGTTTGTGTAGGACTGATCTTCATAAGACTATATATTTTGAGCTTAGAGCTACTTTAAACATTCTAAGCGTTCCTATTTTTGGTAAAGCCAATCATCACCTATACTGTATTAGATATTTCTTGCACAGTTTTTGTAGGTATCCAAGATGAATTGTTGCAATAAGGAAAAACTGTTGCTGTAGACACACTCGATTTTGATATGCCATACTCAATAAGGAAAATTATTTTATTTGTATGGGGGCATATTAGTGGAGTCTTACGAAAACCTCAAGGCTGGAGAAAAAGGTGCTTGGCTTAGTATTATCACATATATATTTTTATCTGTATCTAAATTGTTGATTGGGTTTTTGGGTAATTCAGAAGCATTACTTGCTGATGGATTAAATAATTCAACAGATGTAGTTGCCTCAATAGCAGTTTTAGTCGGGTTAAAAATAGCTAGGAAACCTCCAGATAAAAATCATCATTATGGTCATTTTCGTGCTGAAACAATTGCGTCGCTAATTGCGGCTTTTATCATGATTTCGGTAGGGATCCAAGTAATAATTGAAGGTGTTAAAAGTCTAACTGATGAAGGTAATGCTATTCCGGATATGTTTACCGGGTGGGTTGCATTAATCTGTTCGATCATCATGTTCTTGGTTTATTATTATAATATAAACCTAGCTAAAAAAATTAATAGTCAATCCATCAAAGCTGCTGCCAAGGACAATCTTTCTGACTCTCTTGTTAGTATTGGTGCATTTATTGGTATTTCAGGGTCACAATTTGGCTTTTATTGTGTTATTAATCACCCTGTTT
>NZ_JARSMD010000004.1:0-7856 GCF_035811335.1 Schinkia azotoformans | reverse complement strand
AAACCCGGATCAGCATGCCGCGGTGAATACGTTCCCGGGCCTTGTACACACCGCCCGTCACACCACGAGAGTTTGTAACACCCGAAGTCGGTGGGGTAACCTTTTGGAGCCAGCCGCCTAAGGTGGGACAGATGATTGGGGTGAAGTCGTAACAAGGTAGCCGTATCGGAAGGTGCGGCTGGATCACCTCCTTTCTAAGGAAAATAGAAAAGCGAAAGCGACCGTTTAGCGACGTATAAACTGGAGCGCATCGACTGAGATAAAGGAAACACGACGAACGTAGTGAGTCGATGTTGACTTATCGTAGGGAGATGAGCGAAGTTTACGAGTCGCTGGGAGCTGTAGCTGATTATCTAGTTTTGAAGGAATAAACTATTGAATAATTCGCAAGAATTATATATAATAAAACTTGTCCTTTGGTAATTATATGTCTGGTAATGATGGCGAAGAGGCCACACCCGTTCCCATTCCGAACACGGAAGTTAAGTTCTTCAGCGCCGATGGTAGTTGGGGGCTGTCCCCCTGTGAGAGTAGGACATTGCCAGGCATATATAATTCAGCTTCATTCCACAGTAGCTCAGTGGTAGAGCTATCGGCTGTTAACCGATCGGTCGCAGGTTCGAATCCTGCCTGTGGAGCCATGATGGAGAGCTGTCCGAGTGGCCGAAGGAGCACGATTGGAAATCGTGTAGGCGGTTAACACTGTCTCGAGGGTTCAAATCCCTCGCTCTCCGCCATTTTCAAATTATAATTTGGCCCGTTGGTCAAGCGGTTAAGACACCGCCCTTTCACGGCGGTAACACGGGTTCGAATCCCGTACGGGTCACCAATATGGAGGATTAGCTCAGCTGGGAGAGCACCTGCCTTACAAGCAGGGGGTCGGCGGTTCGATCCCGTCATCCTCCACCATTACAAATTTTAAATTTAATTATCGCGGGGTGGAGCAACGAGCAAAGCATCAGTGAATTTGCTTCGAGTTGTCCCGACGTATTAACTTCCATGAATAAGCTTGCAGAGGAAGGGACAGTCGTTTCTATGCGAACTTTGAAGGAAGTACAATATTATATAATTTTTACTATCGCGGGGTGGAGCAGTCTGGTAGCTCGTCGGGCTCATAACCCGAAGGTCGTAGGTTCAAATCCTGCCCCCGCAACCAAAAAAAACAATCAATACTAATGGTCCCGTGGTGTAGCGGTTAACATGCCTGCCTGTCACGCAGGAGATCGCCGGTTCGATCCCGGTCGGGACCGCCATTGTGGCTCGATAGCTCAGTCGGTAGAGCAGAGGACTGAAAATCCTCGTGTCGGCAGTTCGATTCTGTCTCGAGCCACCATATTTATTGCCGGCTTAGCTCAATTGGTAGAGCAACTGACTTGTAATCAGTAGGTTGAGGGTTCAAGTCCTTTAGCCGGCACCAGCTGGAGGGGTAGCGAAGTGGCTAAACGCGGCGGACTGTAAATCCGCTCCCTGTGGGTTCGGCGGTTCGAATCCGTCCCCCTCCACCATTTTAATAGGGGCATAGTTTAACGGTAGAACTGAGGTCTCCAAAACCTCCAGCGTGGGTTCGATTCCTACTGCCCCTGCCAATTAAATTCATACGATGGCGGCTGTGGCGAAGTGGTTAACGCACCGGATTGTGGCTCCGGCACTCGTGGGTTCGATCCCCATCAGTCGCCCCTTATATTCTAAATTATTAGCCCTATAGCGGCATAAATATTATTCAATGGGCTATAGCCAAGCGGTAAGGCAACGGACTTTGACTCCGTCATTCGCTGGTTCGAATCCAGCTAGCCCAGCCATTTAATTCAATACTTGCGGAAGTAGTTCAGTGGTAGAACACCACCTTGCCAAGGTGGGGGTCGCGGGTTCGAATCCCGTCTTCCGCTCCAACGGCGGCATAGCCAAGTGGTAAGGCCAAGGTCTGCAAAACCTTTATCCACCGGTTCGAATCCGGTTGCCGCCTCCAATTTAATTTTATAACCCTTTGCCGGGGTGGCGGAACTGGCAGACGCACAGGACTTAAAATCCTGCGGTAGGTGACTACCGTACCGGTTCGATTCCGGTTCTCGGCACCATTTTAACTTTATACTATTATTGCCTATGCCGGTGTGGCGGAATTGGCAGACGCGCACGACTCAAAATCGTGTTCCCAAAAGGAGTGTCGGTTCGACCCCGACCACCGGTACTTTTAAGAAAATTTTAGTTACGATAAGAATTTTTAGATAGCTCATAAACCTTGATATAACGGGGTTTATGAGCTTCTTTTTATTTAAGAGTATTCGTTAGGAAACGATGAGATTTGAAATTTTTTTACACATTTTTTTACACAATCATCTGCTCAAAAGTATTCATACTTAGCTGTTCATCTTCAATCCGTAATTCTTTTAAAACATGTGTATACACTTTTAATGTTGTTTCGATATCTCCATGACCCAAACGCTCACTTACATATTGGATAGATGCTTTTTTGTAGAGTAATACACTTCCATGCGTATGTCTTAAACCATGAAGAGTAATTCCAAAAATTTTTAATTCATTTAATAATTTTTTCAGTAACTTATTTGCGTTTGTATTGCTAATGACTTTGTACTTTGAAGATGGACTATAAAATACTAATTGTTTAATGTTTGTAGGTGTTACTTTAAATAGCTTTATAAAATGACTCATTGTTTTTTGATCCATTTTAATAGTCCGAATGGACTGCTCGTTTTTAGTTGGACCGAATCCTGTTGGAGAATTCTTTTTGTAACCCCATGTTTTGTTTATAGTTATCGTATTATTAATAAAGTCAAAGTCTGTCCTTGTGAGTCCAATGAGTTCTTCATAACGCATGCCTGAAGTAATTGCTAATAACAGCAGTGAATAGCCTAATCCTTCATCAAGTTTCCTCCATATGCTTTGTAATAATCGTTCACTTTCCTCATAATTTAAATGCTTTTCTGTTGATTTTTTTTCTTGTACTGTCCAAGAGAGCTCTGTTTTTCTTGTGAAGTCGATTTGTATTACTTGTTCTTCGATGGCATCTTTAACACATGCTTTTATATGTCCATTTATTTTGGCAACTGTTTCTTTTGCTTTTCCTTTGCCAAGCTCGTTCAAAAAGATTTGATAATGCTGTCTCTTGATGTCTTGAATTGCTCTACTTTGAAAATAGTCTTTAACAGCTTTTAATGAATATTTATAATGTTCAAGTGTTACAAGACTAACCTTATTTTTCTTGTAAATTGTTATCCAATTCTTAAAGTATTCATCAAATGGAATCTTTTTTAAAGAGGGCATTACACCTTTTGATAAATGAGCCTCAACTTCTGCAGCTGCAACTTGAGCTTCTTTTTTAGTTCGAAAACCTGATTTTCTAATAGGTTTTGATTTACCATTTACTATATGACTAACGATGTATTGCCAAGAGTTACCTCTTTTTTGATAGCTCGCCATTTTATCACCTGTTTTCTTGATTATTGGATGACGAGTGAAATAACGGTTCACTCGTATGATATAGGGAATGTAATTAAATGTATAGCAATATTTCCTAGACAGTTATTAATTTTCTGAAAAAATAGGATTGAAATGTTTATCTAGAAATTCAGCCATTTTTAGTGCGTGAAATGACCATGTTTGCCCTTTTGACTTTGGGTAATATACAAAGCCACCGTTATCGACATCTAGGATTTTTCTAAATCTATTTGGGTAAAGAATATTTTCTTTAATCCATTCATGTTTTTTGTTGATTTGTTTTTCTAAATCCTTCATATTCCAATACTTTCCTAATAACTGCTGTTTTTCTAGTTCCTCTAGTTCAACTTTAGTGATAACTACAAATTTATCGGGTATTGTTACATCTACGCTTAACTTTAAAGTTTGCATTTAAATTACCCCCGAAAAACATTTAAGCATTCTTGAGAAAATATTTGATTTACAGATCTCTAGCCCAGAAAATAACCCCAGAAATAAATAAGAATTAGAAAATACCATAATTACCAACACCTTATAATTGTATTGACAGTTTTTTTATAACTGCCTAAGTGGTATAAGTAATCTCTTGAAACAACTGTAGGGGTTGAAAAAAATATCCCCCATAAATTAATTAATGTAGGGGATAAATTAATAACTCGTAGATTTTATTAAGGAAAATTGGTTAGTTTTTGTGACTGGCTCTAATCAGCTTTTATATCTTTTATAAAAAAAAGTTTTTGAGCTATATTACAAGACACGAGTAACGGTAAAAGTGCTGGTTAAACTTATTTAAGTCGAAGAGGTGTTAATGAGATGGGTGTTGTTGAATTTAAAGACAGGGGTTTTGAAAGGTCGGTAAAAGAACTGCTAAATATTAAATCCGAAAGAATTACAGCAGAAGATTTATCGGTTGTTAAAGGGATAATGGTTACGGTTGGAAAGGCATCAGGTTTTCCAATCCCTTGGATTGGGGATTCAGCAGCATTTAGTATGATATTCCCCGACATCACTTTCAATGTAAATGATTCGGATAATGGTCAATGGATTGCAGATATGGAGCATTTTGTCCATATTAAATCACTGCATATATACGTTCCAACAATAAACCTTAGCTTTTTGAAAGGGTTTTACAATTTGAAAGAATTGTATGGACTAGGCAGTGATAATAAGGAATGGTCTTTT
This sequence comes from Schinkia azotoformans, assembly GCF_035811335.1. Lineage (NCBI taxonomy): Bacteria > Bacillati > Bacillota > Bacilli > Caryophanales > Bacillaceae > Schinkia > Schinkia azotoformans. The sequence goes on along the minus strand of NZ_JARSMD010000004.1, from coordinate 3,221 downwards.
TTACAAAGTTTGATGAGTCTTAGATACCTTTATTTACAGAACTGTAGTTTCTCAGATTTGTCGCCTATTGGAAATTTGTATATAGAACAGTTCAAGCAGCATGAAAGGGAAAGAACAGAGCCAAATACATTTCATATTTTTAATGGGTTGGAGAAACTTTATTTAGAGAATTGTGGTATTAGTGATATTACTCCTTTAGTGGATTGTAAGTTTATCAATGATTTAAACCTTTCTCATAATGAAATAAGTGATATCAGTCCACTCAAAGATATTAGTAGCCTTTATTATTTAACTCTGAGACACAACAAAATCTCTGATATTAACCCATTGGGGGAAATAGAAGGAATTTATTTTATAAACATTAGACATAATCAAATTAAAGATATTTCGGCATTAAAGAAACATCGAAGTTCAAACCTGAGTCGTTTGTTTTTAGCTTATAACAACATTGAAGATTACACTCCATTAAAAGGAATAAATTTAATTGATAGTGATATTAGTGAAGCTATGTCTGACTTAGAAAAGTTAAATGATTTAACAAACCGCAAAAATGGTAAACACTATGGAATGCTTTTATGTGATGCTGAGGATATCATAGGGAAATGGTCGCCTGGGGTGCTGTATCATACAGCTTTTGAAGATATAATTCTTGCCTTTGAAGAAAATGGAAGAGGCTATGTACATTGGTATCAAATATCTTTTGAAACGGTTGATACATTTAATTGGTCTATTGAAAATGGGCGTATAACGATAAATGGGATTTATAGATTTGAGTTCGAGGAAGAAACTTTAGTAGAAAAAGTGGCTTCTCGGTTAAAAATATCTAATACAGATTTATTGAAAAATAGAAGAACGGGATTAAATGGTAAAAGGGTAAGGGCAATAGAGTTTGATTTATCACCTGTTGATGGAGATGAATATTATTTCAATGATGCTTTCGGTTATGAAAATAGGGAGATTTGGGATTCAGATTTCTCTAAAAAATTCAGAGCAATTATATGGGGAGAGTAGGTGTTAAAAATGAAACATGAATTTCTTCAACAACTGATCAGCAGGTTCCCTTGGGTAGTGGACAGTATGTATCCGTTATATATTAACGGATATTGCAAAATTGAAGTCAATGATGGCTGGTTCAATTTAATCTGGAGTTTGTTCACTGAATTTGATGAGATCTATAAAAGCAAACCCTACTAATCATTAATTATCAGGCAGGTTAAGGAAAAGTTTGGTGTCTTAACTGTTTATGTATATACCGACATTCCTGATATTTATGATTTAATAAAAAAGTACGAAGAGTTATCTAAATCTACTTGTTATGATTGCGGTGGAGAAGGGTATATACAATTAGTCAATGGATGGAAAACCTTATGTAATGATTGTGGCAAAAAGAGAATGGTAGATTTGCATAGAAAATATTTTGAAAGGTAGGTGGGAAAATGGATAGGAAGGAAATGGAGTGCAGGTTACATGAGCGATTTTCATGGTTAGATAGTTTAGATGAACAGAATTCCGTTTTAGGATTAGTTTTCTGTAAATCGGGATGGTATAACCTCATATGTGAGATGTTAACTGAAATAGAACAAGTCTATAATTCAAAAAACTTACAACTAAAATCAATTGACTTATACGAAATAAAAGAAAAGTATGGCACAATGCAGACAGATGTCGGAAACTGTATTCCAGAAGTATATGAAATCGTAGAAAGATATGAGGCTAAGTCAGAAGGGGTTTGTGAAGTGTGTGGAGCAGAGGGGTCGTTACATGATATAGATGAGTGGCTCATGGTAAGATGCGAAAAGTGTTTTCATGAAAGAAAAAGGAGGTTCTACAAACGAGGGCTAATAACGTAAAATAAATTGAATTATAGTGGATGGTGAAGGTGCTCTATAGATTAGCACCTTTTTTTACTTTATCTCTTCTAATTTCCGAGTTATATTACAACAAAGCAATTTTCTAATGGATATTCGGAGAGAGGGGAAGTAATTCAATGCAATTAACACAAGAAAGTATCTATGCTAGATTCCCATGGGCAAAATCTGTTGATGTAGAAATTGATGATTCCGATCAGGGGTTCTTCTATGATGTAGCACCTTGGTCTTTCAATCAGGCTCAACTGAATCTGATAAATATGCTTCTTGAGGAGGTGGAATCTTGGTTTCTATCACGTGACAAGCCCATAGAAATAGTAATAGTGGAAATAAAAGAAGTTCAAGGATATATATTTGTAGAAAAGATTTCTGGAGCCCCCGAAGTGGATGAAATATTTGAAAAGTATCGTTCGATATATGTTGGGGAGTAATGATAATATGGTCCATTTGTCTAGAAAAGGTATATTAGAGAGGTTTCCTTGGGCAAGAGAGAAGTCGCTATTTGGTAATATTGATACTAAATTGGGTCTTGATGACTTAATAGAATGGAATTTAAATGAGAAACAATTACAGCTTGTTGTAATGTTGTTTGAAGAGATTGAAGAATGGTTTAAAAGGAGAAACAAAAAGATTGATATCGATATTTATTATGTAGGTGAGTTATTTGATAGGTTACATATTGATTTTTCTAGTAATACACGTGAAATCTTTTTAATTATAGACAAATATAAACAGTTCTCAGTGGATTTATTGGATGAACTAGAAGAGGTTGAGGTGGATTATGAGGATAAATTCTAAGGTGTCATTAATATCGGCATCTTATTTTTATGAATTAAGAATTAATGGTTTCAAGAACAAAAAAACAAAGTAATTATTCCTAAAATCAGGAGATGTATTTTATTTGAATATTCAAATAAAATATGAGCGGTTAGTGATATTTGGGTATTCCCGAGATGAAAACCTTTTTGGAGTATATAGTTCAGCTAAAACATAGTAGGTAGAGAGAGTCTGATTAAAGCAATAATTATAACATTTCACCTAGACCACATAATATCATGCAGCACAGATTTTTGTAAGCCCCTTGAGCCCCTCAACCTATCTCATCGACTCGACTGAGCAACCGAGCATCCAATATACAGTATTTTAATTACTTTGTATATCCGATCACTTATATAAAGGTATTCCACTTCATTCAGATGTTAGTTTAGGTATTCATTGGTAAATTAATAGAGAAAAAAAGGAATTTATGCTATATTTGTAAAAAATACATAAATATGAAAAAAAATCAAATATTATAGCAGTTTAATAATGTAAAAGCCTAGGAGGAAATATTGTAAACGGGCACATTATTCC
>NZ_JARSMD010000003.1:0-10422 GCF_035811335.1 Schinkia azotoformans | reverse complement strand
TCCCTCAGAGACGATGAGGTAGATAGGTCTGAGGTGGAAGCGTAGCGATACGTGGAGCTGACAGATACTAATCGATCGAGGACTTAACCAAATAGAAAAGCGGAGGCGCCTGTTCAGCGACGTATGGACTGGAGCACATCGACTGAGATAAAGGAATCACGAAGAGCGGAGCGATTCGATGATGACTTATCGTAGGGAGATGAGTGAAGTCCACTAGTCGCTAGGCGCCGGAGCTGGACAGTGAATGCACAGTAAATATGAATGCCGATTATCTAGTTTTGAAGGAACAACCTTCAATTCAATACAATGTTTGGTGACGATAGCGAAGAGGTCACACCCGTTCCCATTCCGAACACGGAAGTTAAGCTCTTCAGCGCCGATGGTAGTTGGGGGCTGTCCCCCTGTGAGAGTAGGACGTTGCCAAGCATATATTAAAACTTATTAAATTGTCATTCCACAGTAGCTCAGTGGTAGAGCTATCGGCTGTTAACCGATCGGTCGCAGGTTCGAATCCTGCCTGTGGAGCCATGCTTCCATAGCTCAGCAGGTAGAGTGCTTCCATGGTAAGGAAGAGGTCACCGGTTCGAGCCCGGTTGGAAGCTTTTTAACGAAATCAAATGGCCCGTTGGTCAAGCGGTTAAGACACCGCCCTTTCACGGCGGTAACACGGGTTCGAATCCCGTACGGGTCACCATTTTTATGCCGGCTTAGCTCAATTGGTAGAGCAACTGACTTGTAATCAGTAGGTTGAGGGTTCAAGTCCTTTAGCCGGCACCATTTATCTGGAGGGGTAGCGAAGTGGCTAAACGCGGCGGACTGTAAATCCGCTCCCTGTGGGTTCGGCGGTTCGAATCCGTCCCCCTCCACCATTTTAACTTTATTTTAATAAAGTTAAAGCCTCTGGCGGATGCCACAGATTTTCAATGGTAGTTTTTTGGGCAAGCTCGAAAAAATCTGGGTACAAATACGCCATGGAGTATTTGATTAATAGAACTTCGACTAAATACGGTCACATCCTATGACCAATGTCGAGGCCAGTACATCCTGTACAAGTGCGGAAGTAGTTCAGTGGTAGAACACCACCTTGCCAAGGTGGGGGTCGCGGGTTCGAATCCCGTCTTCCGCTCCAATTATGTTGGGGGCTTAGCTCAGCTGGGAGAGCGCCTGCCTTGCACGCAGGAGGTCAGCGGTTCGATCCCGCTAGTCTCCACCAACCTACATACAATCACGCTTAGAACAATAAGTTCTAAGTGTTTTTTAATTTTGTACGGAACAGATCAGGTATGATTCTATTATCTTGCCAAAAATATATGCTGAAGCAGAGTGATAGGAAGGTTCAGGCAATGAACGTGCCCAAATCGCTTGTCCAAGTAATGTCCCGGAACGCAAGATTGTTTAACGTTCCCGAAGTGGGTGTAAAGGCGTTGCATAAGTAAAGCAAAATTGCTTATAGTTACCCAAATGCGTGCAAAAAGCATGGAGGCGGTCACTAAAGAACGATATAGAGCCCCAAAGCGAAGAAGAAAGTTAATCTCAGTCACTAAAGCTCCGCTTAGCTTCCATATTAAGGAAAATAAACAGCATCCGCTCACTAAACACAGAACGAGAGCCAGCCCTAACCCCCTAACTCGATAACTATATTTAACGCCTAACACCAGGCTTCTCGTCTCAACTCCCAGCCCCCCCTGCATATATATTCAAAATTATGTCAAGTTGAGTCATCCCCCTAATAATGGTTAATATAATAATAAATAGCAGTATGGGGGGAGTAATAATGAACAAAAATATTTCAATAATCGGTGTACCAGTTGACCTTGGACAAACAAGGCGTGGAGTTGACATGGGACCAAGCGCTATTCGTTATGCTGGAGTGGTTGAGCGCTTAGAAGCATTACAGTATGATATTGAAGATCTTGGTGATATAGAAATAAAACGGCCACCAAGAAGAGAAATCGCAGCAGACACGAATTTAAAGAATTTAAAGGAAGTGGCCGATGCTAGTGAAAGGCTGGCTGCCAAAGTAGATGAAACGATTAAAGCCAATCGTTTTCCTCTAGTATTAGGTGGTGACCATAGTATTGCAATCGGTTCCATTGCCGGAATTTCCAAGCATTATGAAAGCTTAGGTGTAATTTGGTATGATGCTCATGGTGATTTAAATACAGCTGAAACGTCTCCTTCTGGGAACATTCATGGAATGCCGTTGGCGGTATGTCTTGGACTTGGCCATCCTGATTTAATTAATATTGCCGGTTACAATCCAAAGGTGAAGCCTGAAAATATTGTTATCATTGGTGCTCGTTCACTCGATGATGGCGAGAGGAAGCTTATTCGCGAAAAAGGTATCCGCGTTTATACGATGCATGAAGTTGATCGAATGGGCATGACAGCCGTAATAGAAGAAACTATTAGCTACTTATCTGCTAAAACAGATGGTGTGCATTTGAGCCTCGATCTTGATGGATTAGATCCAAGTGATGCGCCGGGTGTTGGTACGCCTGTGATTGGTGGATTAAGCTATAGAGAAAGTCATTTAGCTATGGAAATGCTTGCTGAGGCGAATATTATTACTTCAGCTGAATTTGTTGAAGTGAATCCTATATTAGATGAGAAAAATAAGACTGCATCATTGGCAGTAGCATTAATGGGTTCTTTATTTGGAGAAAAACTTAAGTAAATCAAACAATCAAACTAAAAGTTTCGTTTTTCATTTTTTCCATATAATGTTTCCCATTCATTTAGAAGGTTGTCCAATTTTACACTGATCGTAACTACTTCATATGAATGGAGAGGAAAGAGGGTACTGGTTTTTATCATTTTTTGCCTAGTATCCTCGATTCTTTTTAATAATACTTCCTCCTTGCTGTTATTAATCTTCACGCCTTCACTTCCTTTCCAAAATAAATATTGTATTACATATATGAATATCCTTTTTTATAAATTTTCAAACATCTGAAACAATATTTGTTATACTAGTTAGGGGTAAATTTTAACAAATTAAGGAAATGAAAAATGTTATTATAAAAATGAAACTTATCTGCCTGGTTAACCGTATTAATAATAACCGCAAGTTGCGGAGGGAAAAGGTAAAATGGATACTTTAATAAAAAAGAGAATAAAACAAGTCAAAAAAGGCGACCAAAGTGCCTTTGCGGAGATCGTTGAGCTGTTCAAGGACAAAGTATATCAACTTTGCTATCGAATGGTCGGGAATGCTCATGATGCGGAAGATATCGCACAGGAAGCTTTTATAAGGGCCTATGTTAATATCAACAGCTATGATACAAATAGGAAATTTTCTACTTGGTTATATCGGATTGCGACGAATCTTTCAATTGACCGGTTACGAAAGAGAAAGCCGGACTACTTCTTAGATGCGGAAATTGAAGGGACAGAGGGATTTACGATGTATTCCCAAATTCCATCCGATGAGCTTCAGCCAGATGAGATGGTAGAAAGCCTTGAATTTCAAGAATGGATTCAACAAGAGATCAACGAACTTCCAGTTATGTACCGTTCTGTTATTGTACTGAAATATATTGAGGAACTATCCTTAAAAGAAATTGGGGATATCCTCGATTTACCATTAGGGACCGTAAAAACTCGTATACATAGGGGAAGGGAAACATTAAGAAAAAGATTACGTAATGTTTAAAGGGGTGAGAAAAATGAAATGTGCACAAACCTATGTTGAGTTAATGCATAAATACTTAGATGAAGAAATTGCAACAGAAGAGGAAAAACAATTAAGAAAACATTTACAAGAATGCACAAGCTGCCACAGCCATTTTCAGGAACTAAAAAAAGCACTTGCATTAGTTCAAAGCACAACATATATTCAGGCTCCTTTACATTTTACCGCCAATGTGATGGCAAGACTACCAAAAGAAAAAACAACTGTAACCTATGGAAGATGGTTTAAAGACCATCCAATGCTTGTAGCAGCGGCTGTATTCGTTATTTTAATGACCGGAAGCGTATTTTCAACCTGGAATAGCGATACACAACTATCTGTTTCCAAGCAATCCAACCTCCAAGTCCAAGGCAACACTGTAATTGTTCCGGAAGGGGAGGTTGTCGAAGGAGATGTATTTGTAAGAAATGGTGATTTAAAAATTGAAGGCGAAGTCCAAGGGGATGTCGTTGTTATAAATGGTGATAAATATCTAGCCTCTGCTGGTAAAGTAACGGGTAATATTGAAGAGATCGACCAGTTCTTTGGGTGGATGTGGTACAATATTAAAGACTTTTTCAGCCATCTTTTTTAAAAATAACAGCTGGGTTTAAGTTTAAAATAGAGGAAATTTAGCTATCTTTTAAATAAGATAGCTTTTTTAACTTCATTCAAAAAGGTAACCATATACAAAATGTGTTATAATAAGTTCGTTATTGGCATTACTAAACTTAATTCAGTATATAAAAGAGGAAGTGTGAAAATGCCTATTGGAAACTTTCCAATTCTAGATTACATCGGAGAAGCCATCGATGTTTTTCTTGTTGCCTTTGTTATCTATAAATTAATCATGCTAATCCGTGGGACAAAGGCAGTCCAATTACTAAAAGGCATTTTAGTAATCCTTGCAGTTTGGTTTTTAAGTAGTTTTTTTGGATTGACTACGATGCAATGGTTAATGGATAAAGCGATAACGTGGGGATTCTTGGCAATTATTATTATCTTTCAGCCAGAACTGAGAAGAGCGCTAGAACAACTAGGTCGTGGCCGGCTATTCTCAAGAAGTGCAGTTCCTGAGGAAGAAATGATTGCTAAAACTATAGAAGAGATGGTTAAGTCGATTACATATATGGCAAAGCGTCGTATTGGGGCGTTGTTGTCAATTGAGCGTGAAACGGGTATGGGTGACTACATTGAAACAGGCATCCCGTTAAATGCTAAAGTAACATCAGAGCTTTTAATCAATATTTTTATTCCAAATACACCACTACATGATGGTGCAGTAATTGTGAAGGAAAATGAAATTAAAGCAGCGGCGTGCTACTTGCCTCTTTCAGAAAGTCCCTTTATTTCCAAAGAGTTGGGGACACGCCACCGCGCCGCTTTAGGAATAAGTGAAGTAACGGATAGTATTACAATTATCGTTTCAGAGGAGACTGGTAATATTTCTTTAACGAAAAACGGAGAATTGTATCGCAATTTAAGTGCGGACACTTTAAAAGAAATGTTAACAGAAGAATTAACGATGAAGACAATGAAAGCAACTTCCTCATCACTTTGGAATTGGAGGGGGAAGAAGAATGAAAATTGATCAATGGTTAAATAGTCCATGGTTTATTCGAATTCTGGCACTGTTTTTATCGTTAATGTTATGGGCCAATGTGAATATGGAATCTGGCAATGCCCCTGCACCTATTGGGAGTCTACCGCAGGTGAGCAGATCAAATGAAGTGCTTTCCAATGTCCCGCTTAAGGTCTATTATAATCAGGAAAAATACGTCGTTTCGGGACTCCCACAAACAGTAAATGTACAACTCGAAGGCAGTAGCAGTATTGTAAAAACGATTGAAGCACAAGGGGAGTACGAGGTTTATGTAGACCTACAAAATTTATCGGCAGGACCACATAAAGTGCGGATTAACCATCGAGGTTTTTCAGATAATGTAACTGTAAAAATAGAACCTTCAATCGTTGATGTTACGATCCAAGAAAAAGTGGAGCAAATCATGTCGGTAAAAGTTCAAATTATCAATGAAGACAAATTACCGGAAGGCTATACGGCAGATCAGCCAATTTCTGTACCAAATAGTGTTGCGATCAGGGGATCATTAGAACAAGTCCAAAAGATTGGCTTTGTCGAAGGATATGTTGATGTTGCAGGAGCAACTGATACTGTAAAGATGGATGTTCCGCTTAAGGTATTTGATCATAATGGTGAAGAACTGAAACTAGAAATTGTACCTGCAGTTGTTGAGGTAAAGGTACCAATAAGTCCACCTGGGAAAAAGGTACCATTTAAAATCAACCGTAAAGGAAACTTACCAAAAGGTCTAAGCATCCAATCGTTTGAAGTAACGCCAACGGAAGTAACTGTTTATGGAAAAAAGGAAAACCTTGATAAAATAAAAATGATTGAAAATATAGAGATCAACCTATCTGATATTGAAAATGACCAAACACTCGAGGTAAAAGTACCTGTTCCAGAAGGAGCGATCAAAGTTAGTCCGGAGGTCTTGACGATAAAAATTGACGTTGAGAATGAGGAAAGCAAGACATTAACGAATGTACCGATCAAGATTAATGGTGTTCCGAATACACAGGGTATTTCTTTTATTGCCCCTGAAGATGGATTAGTTAATTTGACCGTTTTTGGTGCGAGAAAATTACTTGATAGTATTGGACCAGAAGACTTTGATGTCAGATTAAACGCAGGTGGCTATTCAAAAGGTGAATATGAAATTGATATTGAGGTTGTATCAGGTCCGCAAGACATTCGCTGGGAACTAAATCCTTCAAAGGCAGTTGTAAATATTGTAAATGACTAACTAATAAAGTTGAAGCCATGGCGTCGCCCAGTTAATCTGGGCGACATTCGCCAATGGTATTTGATGTAAAAAAGGAGCGAAAAAATAATGGGAAAATATTTCGGAACCGATGGTGTTCGGGGTGTCGCAAATAGTGAATTAACACCTGAACTTGCTTTTAGAATCGGTCGTTTTGGCGGATATATTTTAACGAAAAATATGCCTACACCTAAGGTGATTATTGGGCGTGATACAAGAATTTCTGGTCATATGTTAGAGGGAGCTCTAGTAGCCGGCTTGCTATCGATCGGGGCAGAGGTTATGAGATTAGGTGTGATCTCAACACCGGGCGTGGCTTTCCTTACGAAAGCGTTGGGAGCTCAAGCGGGAGTTATGATATCTGCATCGCATAATCCTGTTCAAGATAATGGGATCAAGTTCTTCGGACCAGATGGTTTTAAATTATCAGATGAACAAGAAAATGAAATCGAACAACTGTTAGATATGGAAGAAGATCAACTTCCTAGACCAACAGGAGCAAATTTAGGACAAGTGAATGATTATTTTGAAGGTGGACAAAAATACCTTCAATTTTTAAAGCAGACGGTTGATGAAGATTTCTCAGGCATTCATGTTGCCTTAGACTGTGCCAACGGAGCTACATCATCATTGGCGCCGCATCTTTTTGCCGATTTAGAAGCCGATATTTCAACAATGGGCGTCAATCCGGATGGTTTAAATATTAATGACGGAGTAGGGTCAACCCATCCGGAAAGCTTAGCACAGTTTGTTTTAGAAAGAAAAGCTGATATTGGACTTGCCTTTGATGGTGATGGAGATCGTTTGATTGCCATTGATGAAAATGGAAACATTGTTGATGGCGACCAAATTATGTATATATGTGCGAAGTACCTCAATGAAAGAGGAAGCTTAAACAAGCAAACTGTTGTCTCAACAGTGATGAGTAATCTTGGTTTTTACAAAGCGATTGAAGCTAACGGCATTAAAAGTGTTCAAACAGCTGTCGGTGATCGTTATGTAATGGAAGAAATGAGAAAAAATACTTATAATTTAGGCGGAGAGCAATCAGGTCATATCATTTTCCTTGATTACATCACAACCGGAGATGGGATGCTGTCAGCGATCCAGCTTGTTAATATCATGAAGGCTACACGTAAAAAACTATCTGAATTAGCCAGCGAAATGGTTAAATACCCACAGCTATTAATTAATGTAAAGGTAACAGATCGTTCATTAATTGAATCTAACCAAAAAATTCAAGATATCATTAAAGAAGTTGAAGCGGAAATGGGTGAGAACGGCCGATTACTCGTACGTCCATCTGGTACGGAGCCCCTTATTCGCGTAATGGCAGAAGCCGAAACAGAAGAGCTTTGTGAATACTTCGTAAACAAAGTAGTGGCGGTTGTTCAAGAAGAACTTGGAGCTGAATAAAGACAATATAAAATATGCATAAAAGGTACCTCAATGCCCACTTATGCATATTTTATTTATATACTGATAACAATGTATACTTTATGTTGGATATCAGTATAAGAAAGGACATCGAGGGCCTTCAGGTCATACCTTTAGGTACTTCCGCCATTGTGGGCGGAAGTCGTGTCTTTCTAATGGTTGGAAAAAATAAATAAATTGACGGTTGTTTTGGTCTATTGTAACATTGAAATGATTTGCCTCATTCAAAAAAGAAAGGAAGGACCGTTTTTTTAATGTAAGTTTAAGCGCCAGAACTATTCTGAACGAAATAGAGTAGTTGACGAGGTGGAGGTTCATCGAATATCGGCGGATGCCTCCCGGTTGAATCACAGCCGTAAGCTTATCCGAAAACAAAGAGGCAACTTTTTGCACAAACGGTTAAGTATGATTTCAACTTCATTCAGCCAAAAACGCTGAATGAAGTTTAGCCTCCGGCGGATGCCTCAGATTTTAAGTGGAAATTATCGAGCAGGCTCGATAAAATCTGGGCGCATATTTGCCAAGGCAAATATGATTTTGTAAACAACTAATGAAAATCGAGCGGGGCAAGAAAGCCCCTCTTTCTTGTCCCGGCAAGGAGGAAGTTTATATGTGCGGTATCGTAGGTTATATTGGTCAAGAAGATACGAAGGAAATTTTATTGAAAGGATTGGAAAAACTTGAATATCGTGGCTATGATTCAGCAGGTATTGCTGTATTAAATGAGAATGGTGTTCAATTTTTCAAAGAAAAAGGCCGAATTGCACGGCTTCGTGATGCGGTTGATGTCAGTATTGAAGCGAAAGCAGGAATTGGTCATACACGTTGGGCTACTCACGGTGTTCCAAATAGAATGAATGCACATCCTCACCAAAGTGCGTCAGGTCGTTTCACACTTGTTCATAACGGGGTAATTGAAAATTATGAGCTATTAAAACGCGAATACCTTAGTGAGATTGAGTTCAAAAGTGATACAGATACAGAAGTTATTGTTCAAATGATTGAGGTTTTTGTAAATACAGGAATTACTGTTGAAGAAGCTTTCCGTCAAACTTTAACAAAGCTTAAAGGATCTTATGCAATTGCACTTTTAGACAATCAAGACAGTGAACGAATCTATGTCGCTAAAAATAAAAGCCCATTACTAGTAGGCGTAGGCGATAACTTTAACGTTGTGGCAAGTGATGCAATGGCTATGCTTCAGGTTACGGACCAATACATCGAGCTAATGGATAAAGAAATGGTTGTATTAACAAAGGAATCCATTACTATTAAAAATCTTGATGGCGAAGTGATTCATCGTAACCCGTTTACTTGCGAATTAGATGCAAGTGATATTGAAAAAGGAACATATTCACACTTTATGCTAAAAGAAATTGATGAGCAGCCCTTTGTGATTCGCAAAATAATCCAAAGATATCAAGATGAAAACAATGCACTTAAGCTTGATGATAAAATCCGTAAGGCGATGCAGGAAGCAGACCGCGTCTATATTGTTGCTTGTGGCACAAGTTATCATGCCGGTCTAGTTGGAAAACAGTTCATTGAAACATTAGCGAAGATCCCGGTTGAAGTGCATGTAGCAAGTGAATTCTCATATAACATGCCGATTTTATCAGAAAAGCCATTGTTCATTTTCATTTCCCAAAGCGGGGAAACAGCAGATAGCCGTGCTGTACTAGTAAAAGTTAAGGCTTTAGGACACCGTACTCTAACCATTACGAATGTACCTGGTTCAACATTATCACGTGAAGCTGACTTTACGCTTCACCTACATGCAGGACCAGAAATTGCTGTTGCCTCAACGAAAGCCTATACAGCTCAAATGGCTGTATTAGCAATCTTAGCGGTTGATACAGCTCGTACAAAAGGAATCGAGTTAGACTTTGACCCAATTCAAGAATTAAGTATTGTTGCCAATGCAATGGAAGTACTTTGTGACCAAAAAGACGAAATGGATAAAATTGCACGAGAATATTTAGCTACAGCACGAAATTGCTTCTTTATCGGGCGTGGCATTGACTTCTATGTCGGCCTAGAAGGGGCCCTAAAATTAAAAGAGATTTCTTACATCCAAGCAGAAGGATTTGCAGGCGGTGAATTAAAGCACGGAACCATCGCTTTAATTGAAGAAGGTACACCTGTTGTGGCGATCGCAACCCAAGAAACAGTGAACCTCGGAATTCGCGGTAATGTCAAGGAAGTAGACGCACGCGGCGCCAACTCATGCATCATCAGCATGAAAGGACTAGAACAAGTTGGCGACCGCTTCGTCATCCCGGCAGTCCATGAATTAATGACACCATTAATTTCAGTTATACCATTACAGCTTATTGCTTACTATGCATCATTACAGCGCGGCTGTGATGTTGATAAGCCACGTAACTTGGCCAAGTCAGTAACAGTAGAATAATTAAGTAAACGGTAAGACAAGGGGGTGTGGCTTTGTGTACACACCTAAAAAACATT
>NZ_JARSMD010000002.1:131855-132845 GCF_035811335.1 Schinkia azotoformans | reverse complement strand
TGCACATCTTGATACATATGATAGAGTTCGTAGTATAATAGACCTGAGGTGGTAACTGTGTCAAAAGTTATTCACGGTAGAGGATATGTTTACTCGCTTCAATACCATCTAGTGTGGTGTGTAAAGTATAGAAGAAAAGTGCTTGTAAATGAGATTGAAAAATCATTAAAAGAAATTCTTATACAACTTTGCAAAGACCACGAGATAACGATTGAAGAAATGGAAACCGATAAAGACCATATTCATATGTTGATTTCCTTAAAGCCTCAGCATTATATCCCAACTGTTGTGAAGACCTTAAAGGGGCAATCAGCCAGGAGATTATTCAAACTCCATCCCGAAATCAAAGGATTTCTCTGGGGAGGTCATCTGTGGAATCCTAGCTATTTTATCGCTACAGTTAGTGAAAATACTGAAGAGCAGGTTCGCAGATATATCCAAAGCCAAAAACAAAAATGACAGGAGGTGAAACCAATGCTTGAATTAGTAAACCGTGGCTATGTGTATCGTGCTACCCCTATTTCTCAAGAGGTAGAAACTTATTTGCGGCAGTGTTTTGGTGCAGATAGAAAGATGTATAACCTCCATGTTGCTCACCTATATGGTTATTTGGAAAAGACTAACTATCAAGTTGGCGACAAGTTACCTTCTTTAAAGATGATGGATATGCCGACTGTTTCTGAATTCAAAAAACAATGTGTAAATGATAATGTAGCTTACTTATATCTTGTAGACGCATTCGCTTCTAACGAAGCGAAGCAACACTTCAACAAGGCGATAACAGCTTTTAACAAGATTGCATATAAGAAACAATACAAGAAATCTGCCTTAAAACGTGAGAAGACACTAGGAATCAAACCAACATTTCGTGATTTAAAAGGAATGCCAAAGTTCCATTCTCGTAAGGGTAGCAAAGCTAGCTATACTACATTCAATCAAAACGGAAATATCTACATTAAAGATGAAGTATTATATCTTCCAACTGCACAA
>NZ_JARSMD010000002.1:0-131622 GCF_035811335.1 Schinkia azotoformans | reverse complement strand
GAAAGAACAACGAGTGTTATCACGCAGAATAAAAGGCTCTAACCGTTGGGAAAAACAAAGACTTGTTGTTTCAAGACTGACAAGCAAAGTAGCAAACCAACGAAAAGATTGGCTTCACAAGAAAGCCTTTGCTCTTGCGAACTGCTATGACATGATTGTAGTAGAGGATATAGACCTTCGTGCGATTGGACAAAACAAGTATTATGCCAAAAATCAGCAAGATAATGGTTTTGGTAATTTCCGTCTGTATCTAAAATACAAACTAGAACAACGAGGAAAATACTTTGTCAAGGCACCGAAAGATTTCGCGTCTACACAATTATGTTCAACTTGCGGTTATAAGAATACTTCATTAAAAGGAAATGTAGATATTCGTGAATGGGATTGCCCTTCTTGTGGTACACATCATGACCGTGATATTAATTCAGCGTTCAACCTTAAGCACTATGGAGAACGTTATACTAGAGAAGTAATTCTACCACAAATAGTTGTGGCTTAAATCATACAAGCGGGTTGCTTGGAGCCCAAACAGTACCTCTAGCGTGGTTTGAAGGGCAGGACACTAGTCTTGTTGTCCGCTGTAAATTCTAAAGGTCGTAAGATCTTACAAGCCTGTGACTTTAGTCATGGGTTGTTGACAAAACATGGAGGTGTATAAACGCATGGACAAAAAATTCATTATAGGCTTTATAGCTGGAGCGATTACATTCAGCTCCATCGGTGTTTTTGCAGCAGGAGGAAAGGCAATTGAGGTATTTTATAGTATTAAAGATATTAAGATTGACAATGTCTCACAAATGCCTGAGCAAAAACCATTTACCTATAATGGAACAACATTTGTTCCATTACGCTTCATCGCAGATAAGCTTGGCCAACCAATCAAATATGACACGAAAACACAAACTATCTTTATCGGGCAATTCGATGGCGAAAGAGTTTACCTTGGTGATGGCATAAAACATTCAGATGATGAGACAACTGCCCTTTCATATGAATATAGTAATGGAAGTAAGACAGTGAAAGATAAAATTAAAAAAGAACATTCAAAATATCTATTGTTAAAATATGAACCAACAATGACAAAGAAACCATCGGGGAAATTTACCTTTGACCTAAACAGAGAGTATACAAAATTTTCTGCAACGATTGGATTTACCGAAGGATCTGGAGAAATTGATAAACCAATCCAAGTAAGGATTTATGCAGACGATAAAAGAATCTATGCTGGACAAATCACACGAGGGAAATTACCAGCTGATGTTAATTTGAATGTAACAGATGCAGTTAAACTACGGATTGAAACAGATCTAGATTCAGAAAAATCAGCTGAAATTGGATTGTTTGATGCTTATTTAGAGCAGGTAAAATAAAAACAAGGGGACGTGATGGTTCTCATGTTTCCTATTTTACAATGAAATTGATACGATTGTGATATCGGCACAACTAGCATAAAAGGCTGGTTGTGTTTTTGCGTGCGCCTGATATGGGTGCATACTCAATTTTGGAACTTAAACTCAACGTAAATTAGCCGGGTCTTCCCCCTTAACAATTCCTCCCAACCTTTCGTCACATTGTCGCAATTTACTGTCGAAAGGTTGAACTATTTCTGGAAATCAACTAAAATTTACTTATGTTCAAAAAGATATATTAGAGGAGTTTGCCTAGATGAAATCAAGTACAGTGAAATACATATTTTTGGGAATCTTGCTGTTTGTTTTAATAGGAATTATCTATACAAATAGCGCAGGAGAAAAACAGGCTAAAGTGTATAAAGAGGATTTTGGGCTGTATCAACAAGCTGTTCAGCTCATTCAGACCAATCAGCTGCCACAAGGTATCAAAGCGCTCGAACAATTAGTCGTAAAACACCCAGATGAATATAAATTATATTACCAACTCGGTTTAGCATACAGCGGCCAAAAAGACTTTGATAAAGCCGCCCTTTGCCTCCAAAAGGCTATAGATATCCGCCCAGCATTGTTAGAGGATCAAACCTTTACATTTAAAATGGGGGAAAGCTTGTATCATATTAAACAATTAGACCTTGCCAAGGCCTATCTAGAAAAGCCTGTCGCTCAGCAATTTCAAGCACAAAAAGATGAGCTTCTCCAATTAATAGAGAAAGAACTTCAATCGTAGAGGAGGGGATATGATGGATTACAACAAATATTATAAAAAGTCAAAGGCCAATAGTGAACGTAAAATTGAACGTGACGACAATATAAACAATATAGATGTTAAAGAATCGGCTACAATCGACAAAACTATATACATATTATTAATAACAGCACTTGTGATTATTCCATTATTCATTAAAGCACATTTAAGTGAATATATCAGTCCAAAACTTACTTTCTTAAGTACTGGCATGCAAGCAGATATATTCTCATATTATAAGTATATCTTTTTAATCATCATCACTATTCTAATTGGGATATTATTTCTTTATAAAGTATTTTTCTTACAATACAAAATCTCAAAAAATTATTTGAATCTTTTTCTAGGAATTTTAGCTGTTGCAATAACTCTTTCGGCAGTTTTATCACCATATAAAAGCTTGGCCCTTCATGGGATGTACAACCGCCATGAAGGAACAATAGCCTTTATTTGTTACATTGTACTCTTTTTTGTTACAGCAAATATGAAGTTTTCAACCAAGCAAATCAGCGGCTTTTTATATAGTTTATATCCATTTGTGATTTTGAATATGGTTACTAGCCTGGCTATATTAAATGGCAAAAATTTATTAGATATTGGTTGGGTACATAACTTTATTTTAGGTTCAATCCCGGAAGATGCACAACTTTCTGAAGGGGCACAGTTATGGGGGACGCTAAGTAATCCTAACTATAATAGCGGAGTTGGTTCAATTCTGGCTATTTTATTTCTAACTTGGGCTCTCTTTGATAAAAATAAGCTAAGAACTGCAATCAATGTTGTGATGGGGCTATTCTCGTTGGTGATCGTATTAACATCGCTCTCAACAAGCGGATTTTTAACCATTTTGGCATTATTTCCATTCATTATTTTAGCAATACTAGTTCATAAGCAAAAAGGAAAAGCGCTGCTTGTCTTAGGCTCATTTTTAATATTGGCAACTGCGATGTTTATTCCAATTGCTAATAAAAATCCACGGGTATGGGATGAAACCATCGGCTTCATCGTAAAAGAAAATCCATTTGCAAGTCAGCCGCAAGCATCTCTAATGTTTATTGAACATGATGTCAAAAAGGGGCTGAACGAAATATTTTTACCTGACCGTGCATATGCTGAAGGTAGTGAAATTGATACAAATGTAAAATTTAGTATTCCTACATTACCGGAGCCAGGTATAGGAGCAGGAACAGGGCGTGTTTATAACTGGGAAAAAACGTTGGAACTAGTGAAGGAAAGACCATTATTTGGCTATGGTTTAGATACATTCCCGTACTTCTTCCCACAAAACGATCCGGCTATTATTGCGAATTTAGGAACTAGTAATATTATTTTCGATAAACCGCACAATATGTTTTTAGGATTATTGTATGGATCTGGATTTTTCGCATTTCTGTCCTTTATGGCCATAATGATTCTGATTGTTTTTAAACAATTAAAAGTTTATTTTAAACATGAAAAACATATGGCTAGTCATAATGGCGTGTTGACATTGAGCATTCTCCTCTTAGGTCTTGCTTATTTAATCCAAGGACTATTCAATGATTCAATCGTGGCAGCCGCCCCAATCTTTTGGATTTTAATGGGAGTCTTAGCATCAAACATTAATCAGTATGAAGAAACTATAGACTAGGTTCTATGAACTTTATCTAATCATCAGCAGTCAAATTGTCAACACGAGGTTCTATTGACACTCATCAATAGGACCTTTTTTGTTGGCAGTCAAAGCTATCCATATCCTGCAATTGTTAACAAATTGGCAGTTTCTATTTATTCACATTGTGATTTTTAGTTTACTATTTTATAATTAATAGGGTATTTTGAAGATTTATGATGAATATTGTTGATTTTTAATATTGAGAAAAAAGAATAGATATTTTGGTAGTTATCTAATTTTTGCTAGTAAAGGGGAAATTTTAATGACAGTTTTATCTTCAAAAGATTTATCAACCTTAGCGGAGAGTTTAATAGAAAAGTTTCAAAACAAAACGGCAATAATCGGTGTCGTTGGTCTTGGTTATGTTGGTTTGCCTTTAGCGGTTGAAAAGGCAAAGGCAGGCTTTCATGTGATCGGGTTTGATGTGCAAGAAAAGCGCACAGATATGGTTAATAACGGTATTAACTTTATTGGTGATGTTGTCGATGATGACTTGCGCAAAATAGTCCAGGATAAAAGATTGAAAGCAACGACTGATTATTCGTTAATTAGTGAAGTTGATGCAGTTGCTATCTGTGTGCCAACACCTTTAGATATGTATCAACAGCCAGACACAAGCTATGTGGAGGCATCAACAAAGGAAATCTCCAAATATATCAAACCTGGAATGTTAGTTGTCTTGGAAAGCACAACATACCCAGGTACAACTGAAGAATTAGTAAGGCCAATTCTGGAAGGTTCAGGCTTAAGATGTGGAGAAGACTTCTTTTTGGCCTACTCTCCTGAACGTGTTGACCCAGGTAATAAACATTTTAAAACGAAAAATACACCAAAAGTGGTCGGTGGTGTGACGAATGATTGCACAAAAGTCGCAGCCTCACTTTATCGTTCTGTTTTAGAAGGGGAAGTCCATGAAGTTTCAAGTCCAGCAGTTGCGGAAATGGAAAAAATCTATGAAAATACTTTCCGTCATGTGAATATTGCCTTGGCTAATGAGATGGCAATTCTTTGTAACAAAATGGGTATCGATGTTTGGGAAGTAATTGATGCAGCCAAAACAAAACCATATGGATTTATGCCTTTCTATCCAGGCCCTGGATTAGGTGGTCATTGCATCCCGATTGATCCGTTTTATTTAACTTGGAAAGCAAGGGAATACAATTACCATACAAAGTTTATTGAATTAGCTGGTGAAATTAACAATTCAATGCCGGATTTTGTCGTTAGTAAGTTGATGACAATCCTAAACAAAGAACGTAAATCTCTAAATGGAGCCAAGATTTTAGTGCTTGGTGTAGCTTATAAAAGAGATATTGACGATGTCAGGGAATCACCAGTATTAAATATTCTTACTCAACTTGAGAATGCTGGGGCGAATTATCAAGTAGCGGATCCGTATGTTGCAAAGTTTGATTTAAATAACGAAATAGTAGAAACAGTAGCGATAAATGAAGAGATGTTAAAGAATGCAGATGTTGTCTTAATAACAACAGATCATACAGCCTTTGATTATGAGATGATAGCGAAAAATTCCAATTTAATTTTTGACACTAGAAACGCTATGAAAAACAAAGAACTATTTGGTTGCCGATACTTTAAGTTGTAATAAAGGAGATATACGATGAAGATTTTCACTATTGTGGGTTCACGGCCGCAATTTATTAGTAAAAAAGAAAACACGATATGTTCAAATATTTATGGGGACGGAAAGGCTTCAGAGAAAATTCTACCCCATTTAGTTGGTGAGATTTAATGAAAGTAAAGGAACCATTTACATTACTATATAAGTATCGAAACCTCCTGTGGCAAACCACTAGGAATGATATAAAGGTGAGGTTTGCGGGTTCTCTTCTTGGTGCTTTGTGGCTATTCTTTTATCCGTTGTTATTATTAGGAGCCTATGCATTAGTATACTTATTTATATTTAAAGTTAAGTTTCAGCTTTTTGATTCTAATGAATATGTTGCCCTAATATTTTGCGGATTAATCCCTTTCTTAGGCTTTTCAGAAGCCTTAAGTATGGGGGTGGGCTCAGTTGTTTCCAATGCAAACTTAATGAAGAACACATTATTTCCAATTGAACTAGTGCCTGCCAAATCAGTGTTAGCATCGCAAAGCACACAGGTTACAGGCATGTTTATGCTATTAATAGTCCTTGCTTTATTAGGTAAATGGACTATTTTTATGCCACTGATAATTATCATTTGGATACTGCAAATCATGTTTACAATGGGTGTAATTTGGATTATCTCTAGTATTAATGTCTTTGTGCGGGACTTACAAAGTATAATCTCTGTTGTAGTTTTGTTGTTGATGTTAGTTAGTCCAATTGCTTATACAGAGGATATGATCCCAGAAAACCTCCGACCTTATTTGGCATTTAATCCTGTTTACTATTTAACTGTTTCTTATCAAAGTGTGTTAATGTTAGGGAAACTCCCTAGTACTCATGTATCGGTCACACTTGTTATCATGTCTTTTCTTACATTTATCGTAGGATTTTGGTTCTTTACAAAAATGAAGCGGGTGTTTACGGACAATGTCTAATATCGCAATTGAAATTTCAGAGTTAGGTAAGCTATACAAGTTATATAATAAGCCTATTGATAAAATATTGGATGTTTTTAATCTAGGCTTTTTATCAAGGAATAAGTATCAGGAATTTTGGGCTTTAAAAAATATTAATTTATCTGTAAAAAAAGGGGAAAGAATCGGCATAATTGGCCGCAATGGTGCAGGAAAGAGTACCCTTTTAAAATCCATTATTGGTGGTATCACTCCAACTGAAGGGAATATCAAAGTAAATGGTAACATCCAAGCTTTAATGGAGTTAGGAACAGGCTTTCATCCAGAGTTTTCAGGAAGAGAAAATATTCATGCTTCATTAGCATATTTAGGATTGTCTCCGAAAGAAATTAAAAAGCTCGAATCCGAGATCATTGATTTTGCTGAATTAGAGGGTTTTATTGACCAACCAATTAAAACATATTCCGCAGGAATGTATGCACGACTTGCTTTTTCAACGGCAACAGCAATAAACCCGGATATATTAATTATTGATGAAGTGCTCGGTGCAGGTGACTCCTATTTTGCGAGTAAATCAGTTGATCGAATGAAGAAATTAACACAAGAATCTGGAGCAACTGTCTTATTTGTCAGTCATGATATGTCGAGTGTGGAAATGCTCTGTGACCGGTGCATATGGATTGATAGAGGACGCTTAAAAATGGATGGGCCAACGCCCGATGTATCCAAGGCATATGCACAGGAAGTAAGGAAAAGAACAGCACTACGCCTGAAAAGTAAAAATGAAAAGGGTAATAACATTCTTAATGAAAAGACCCAATTTATTTTAAGGATGGTTCATGAAGAGGGAGACCCAATTAGTTTAAATAGTGTTGAGTATTATTCACAAAACAAGCTTGAATACTCAGTAAACATTGGCCAACCTCAAGACCAATCATATGAATACAATGGCTTTATCCTTGTCGATAATCATTTTAGTAAATGGGGAAATCCTAGTGTTGATGAAATGGGTGATTATTACCGGAATATCACAACGGAAGATAGTCTTTGTTCTGCCGTTGTCTTTAACCTTGATACGATAAAACATCTACAAGATGTAAAATTAAGGGTAAAGCACAGAGGAAACGAGCATTCCAAAGCCAGAATGGAATTATATGATGGCAAAAACTACATTAAAGTCGGAGAATTAATATCGGAAAAATATAAAACAGACGATAGTTGGATAGTATCAGAAGTAAATGTAGATGATAATTTCTTCGATCAAAGTCATAAGGCGGAAGAAGTAAAGAATATCGAAACAAAGAGTAACGGAATTACTGAACAGTTAGGTATGAACTCGATAGAAAACAGTCAAGAATATGAACAAAGCAAGCTCGAAAATGAAATTGATGATGGCTCCATTAAGCTATTAAAGGTTACATTCGAAGATAAAGATGGCAATGAAACACCGATATTTGAGAGCTTTGAAAAGATGCGAGTAAAGATAGACTACGAAGTAGAGAAAGGTCCGCTTAAGGCAGAGTTTGTAATCTGTATCCACCGTTTGGGGATTATTGCGCTTCAAGCATTATCCGGACTACAAATGAAGCATCTAGTGCTTAATACGGGTGATAAGGGGCAAGTCATCTTAGAAATTCCCTCCCTATCATTAGGAAAAGGGAATTACTTGGTTAGTGTAGGGATTTTTCCACCTTTAAACTATCATTCGTTAGACACTGAAAAAAATGCCTATGTACTACAAGATAGACGATATGAAATTGAAGTCATCCAGCCTGAAGATATCATCATTGACTTAGGTATTAGTAGAAGTGAAATAAGGTGGAATGCTAACTTGGATTAAGTTAGAAATGACTTTTTGAAAAGGACAGTGTTAAATGAGTAATAGTTCTTATTATGAAAATAAAGAATTATGGGGTCGAGATTATCTTACAAGATTACAAAAGCATGTAATCATCTATGTGGAACATTTATGTGCGGACCTTCCTAGTGGATCAAGAGTAGCTGATCTTGGTTGTGGGGATGGAATATTAATTAAAGAAATCATAAGTAAATTTCCAAGCTTAGAAGGGTACGGTATTGACTTTAGCGAGGAAGCTCTTAAGCATGTAAAAGCCCCTTTACAAAGTGTGCAGGCAGACTTAGAACGACTACCTTTTGAAGATGATTATTTTGATTTTTGCTTTTGTATTGATGTACTAGAACATATTCCACCTAGTAATTTACAAAAAGTTGTCGATGAAATTCACCGCGTTTGTAAAGGACCTGTGTTATTAGTAAGTCCTTATCTTGAATCTGATGCAATCCAAACCGTATGTCCTCATTGTAGCGCAACTTTTAGTCCATATTACCATGTTAATAAATTTACATTAACAAAATGGAAAGAACTAGTTGAAGTACAGCTGCAGAAAAGAGACTTCCGCTTTGTGCCAATGGGCAATTTGAAATCTAATATCCCATATGGTATTGGCAGTTCATTAGTGGCAAGCGGGGTAAGTGCGATTCATCAGCATGATACAATTTGCCCACAGTGTGAATATAAGTTTCGTAATGAAGAAATTAGTGGTGCTGAAAATATTACAACGATATTTAGCCCCTTTACTTCAAGAAATAGAAATATGTTCGGCTGTATTTATGAGGAAATGGGAATCGTGACATTCCCAACTAAAACGAACAACGAGACAGGAATGACTACTAATAATAGTATTTTGCTAACTTCAAAAATAATCTCAGAACATACAAATCCTGCAAAATTATTATTTAAATCAATTTATGATATTGATTTTTCTGAGCAGGATGCCGTTTTAAATGGAATTGATTTATTTAGGTCGCCTGCTTATGTGTTGAACAATGGAGAGATAGCTGTTTCAGGTGACGGGGGTTCGAGGTTTTTATCATGGAAAAAAGATAAGCCTACTTCAAATCTAGCGCTAAAGCTTGTTCTTCCGCCCAATTCACAATCTGAAGAGATAAAATTGGCGGTTAGATTTACAGCTAATAGGAAGGGGATGCTTTCGGCACTTTTATATTCAATCCCGCCATATCCACAGCTTAACATTACGGAAGTGTATGTGGATACCCCTGGAAAAGAGACAATTTTAACGATTAACATAGGTCAAAATGATAAGCATCTAACACCTTATGGATTGTTAATCGATTTAATATGGGCAGACGAATCGGAAGAGGATGCAGAGATTATCATATATGAAGTCGCTGATCTGCAAATTGAAAAATATGCAATTGAGATTACGCCAAATACGGAAGTATCTGTTCCTGAAGTAACGGCTCAACATCAATGCTTGTTTATGTCTAGTAGTGAACAGGATACTTCATTAATCTATCAGGCTAAGGAAAATTGCTTCGATATGACTAGCCATTTGCTTGATAGAAGTGCAAATGAGTTAAATGCAATTCGCCTTTTTGAACCGGTAGAACATAGTAGTCAAAGGAAAGAGATCTTCTCCGCTTTGACCAATGAAATCGTCAACTTAAGCTCTAAATTAACAAACATGGAAGATATTGCTCTCCTAGAGGAAGATCTAAAAAAACAAGTTCAAGACCTTAAAAGCCAAATGCAAAGCTTAGAAAGTGCGATTATCAATGAAAAAAGGGCAAGGTTAGAGTGGGAAACGGAAAAAGCTAAACTAAGCAATGAGATTTTTGGATTGAAATCCAATTTAGAAATTAGAAATCTTGAGGTTGAGTATTTAAGAAAACAAGTTGAATCAGAGAAGAAAACGAAAGCACTTAAGTGGTTTAAAAAGGGATAGGGGATGGAACATTTGAAAAAATTAAAATTGTTACGGGTTGTCGGGGCACGTCCACAGTTTATGCAAGTAAAGCCATTAAGAAGAGAGCTAGAAAGCAGAGGGCATAAGGAAATTCTACTTCATACCGGGCAGCATTATGATGATACAATGAGCAAGCAGTTCTTTACTGATTTGGAATTACCTGAGGCAGATATCAACCTAGGAGTTGGTTCCGGTAGTCATGGACAACAAACAGCTGCGATGATTAAGGGAATTGAAGAACAGCTGCTAGTTGATAAATTCGATGCAGTTGTTGTTGATGGCGACACTAATTCAACATTTGCAGGAGCGCTTGCGGCGGTAAAACTCCATATACCTGTTATCCATATTGAGGCAGGGATGAGATCATTTGATAAAAAAATGCCTGAAGAAATCAATCGGACATTAACCGATCATTCAAGTACATTACTATTTTGTCCAACTGAAGTGAATAAACGAAATCTTAATAATGAGGGAATAACTAAAGGTGTTTATGTTGTCGGCGACCTGCTAGCACAATGCTTTTATGAATATCAAGCAAAAGCAGGTAGCTTAGCAGCCGATATATTGGCCAAATACAATCTTACCGAAAATAACTATGTCTTATTAACCCTGCATCGTGCTGAAAATGTAGACAACAAAGAGAGAATTGAACAGTTCTTAAAGAGCATCATTACTTCACCTTACCCAGTAGTGTGGCCGCTTCATCCGAGAACAAAGAAAATGATCGAACAACATGGTCTGAGCGATTTATTACAAAACAAAGTATTTCATTTAATACCGCCAATCGGTTATTTAGAAATGTTAGCCCTTGAAGGGAAAGCGATTAAAATTTTAACTGACTCAGGCGGTGTGCAACGAGAAGCATATCATTGGGAAAAGCCTTGCACAATTTTAAGAGATTCAACGGAGTGGGTTGAAATTATTGACACAGGCTGGGCAAAACTTTATAAGCCAGGCGAGAATGCTGAGATTTTATGGGATTTAACAACTGGTGGTAATCATGGAAAAATATACGGTTCTACAGAAGTTGCGAAATCAATTACTGATATCATTGAGGAGGCATTGTAAATGAAAATTTTACATGCTCCTGAAAATATTGGTGGTATGGCAGGAGTTCTAGCACGGGAGCAATCGAGATTGGGGCATGACGCAATCTCTTATAGCTTCCAAACCAATCATTTTAAATTTCCTTCTGATATTGTCTTAAATAATCCAGCATCTAAAAGTGAAAAAATTAATAAGGCAATGAAATTTGCCTTAGAATTTGATGTGTTCCATTTTTATTTTGGCAGTAGCTTGCTTGGTAGTGGCTTACAGGACGTAAAATGGCTCAGTAAACTAGGAAAAAAGATTTTCTTTTATTTTTGTGGCTGTGATATCCGAGATGAAAAAACAACCATCATGAAATATCCGATTTCAGCCTGTCAGGAATGCTTTCCAAAGCTCTGCAGTGCAAATCGCCAGTTAGCCCATGACATTGCTCAAAAATATGGGGAAATTAATTTTGTTTCAACTCCGGATTTATTAGAATTTGTTGAAAGGTCCGTTCTCTTACCACAGGTTGTTGATTTTGATATTATCGACGAGATCAAAAACGAAAACAAAGTGGATCGTGTCAAACAGAAAGATCGCTTAACCATTGCCCATGCGCCAACAAATAGGTTAATAAAGGGTACGAAATATATTATCGATACAGTGGAAAGCTTAAAAAGTGAAGGTCTTAATATTGAATTATTATTAATTGAAAATATGACTCATAAAGATGCATTGCATAGTTATATGAATGCAGATCTGGCAATTGACCAGCTCCTGGTTGGATCTTACGGATTATTAACCGCCGAACTAATGGCTTTAGGTGTTCCAACTGTTGTGTATTTACGTGAAGATTTACTAGAAAAGTATGACGAAGCACCGCCTCTAATTAATGCAAATCCATACAATTTAAAGGATATTATTAAGAATATTTACAACAATAGAGAGATGTTACATTCTTATAACCAAAGAGGAGAGGAATATGCACTGAAATACCACCACCCAGTTCCTCTTGCAATCAAATGTTTGGAGTATTATGACCATGATAACAAAAAAAAATAATATTTTTAAAAATAAAAGAGTATTAATGTTAGCTCCCGATATTGCTATTGATCGGAGGATATTAGTAGAAGCTGAGACTTTAATCGATGAAGGCTATGAGGTCTATTTAATCGCTGGTGGAGATGAAAATCAATCCGAATTTGAACAAGATGGTCGGGTTCGCATCGAGAGAATAAAGTTTAATGGTGTAGAACACCGCCTGCTTATGATTTATAGCATTCACGGCAAAGTAATCCAAAAAATAAACTCGAATTCACTGAGATTTAATAATTTCTGTTCGAAGCTTTCAGGAAAAGGTACAAATTTCATCATGATTACTAGAAATAAAGTTATTAGTGCAATTAATAAATTCTCATTATTTGGGCAAAAAATATTTGGTAAATTATCAGTTCTTTCACGGAAAAGTAGGGTAGTAAATAAAATAATGTGGATTGCATTAAAACTATTTTTAAAATGTATTGAAATGACTGGTAAATTATCAAATAAAAGCCTCCTCCTATTAACAAAAATATATCAATTTATCATTCTCTTAATTGTGAAAGGCCATAATTTCATAGTCACTTCATTTGCAAAGTTAATAAATATTATCGTGAATTATACGATAAAAATTTCCACGAGACTATTTACGTTAACAGCATATGAAGATAGATTTTATCAAAGGGCACTTTTTTACAGGCCAGATATTATTCATGTTCATGATTTACCAATGTTAAAAATTGGTGTGAAGATTAAAGAGAAGCTAAATATACCGTTAGTTTATGATATGCACGAGTTTTATCCGGAACAACCAAGATTAAGTCAAAAACAACAATCCTTTTTAAGGAGAACAGAAAAAAAATATGTAAATTCTGCTGACAGGGTCATTATGGTTAATTTCATGCTAGGTGACGTTGTTAAGGAAAGATATAACTTAAAAAGCATTGATATTGTACAAAATGCAATTAAAAATGAATCAGAATATATACCCGGAGAAAGGTACGATCGCTTTAGAGAGGATTACCCACAACTTAAAGATAAATTTCTATTATTGTATCAAGGGTGGATTGCCCCAGAGCGTAATCTTGAAAATGCAATCAAAGCAATGTCATATGTTAAAAGTGATAAATGGGTATTATTAATTATGGGTTACGGTGATTATGCTGAAGACTTAAAAGCATTAGCAAAAGAGATGAATGTTGAAAATAAGGTAGTATTTGTACCGGCTAAACCACAAAGTACATTGTTAACCTATTCAGCATCAGCAGATATAGGTCTTATACCATATCCGACTAATAAAGATCTGAATACCCACTACGTATCACCTAATAAGTTGTATGAGTTCATTGAAGCTGGATTACCGATACTTACTAATCAATTACCTTATGTAAAGCATGTTGTTGAACAAAATAGCTTTGGTTTAGTAGCTGATATGGATAATCCCCAATCGTTCGCAGAGGCTATTGACAAAATTGATATTATTAGATTAATTGATTTTAAGAAAAATCTTAAAGAGAACGGTTATAAGTATTCATGGGAAAACGAAAAATGTAGCCTAATAAACTTATATGAACAAATAAATTAATTAATAGGTATCAGAAAAAACTAACAATTTTACAACGGTAAAAGTCAGGAGATTATTTTAATGAGAAAAAGGTGGAAGGTTTTATCACTTTTTATATCAGTTATTTTGCTTGTTTATGTTCTAAATATAGACAATATATTAGCAATGTCCCAAGCAAATCGTTTAAGTAATGGCAAGAATATTAGTGAATTCGTTTTTACTGGAGAAAATCCTCCATATACAAAAGATACAAAATGGCTAGAAAGTTTTAGTAGACCACATGTAGAGGCTTTACCAGTTCAATATCACGAAGCAATGTTTTTTAATAATAAAAAAACGTTTGAGGAGTTTACAAGCAGGTTTAAAGGTGTTTTAAAGCGTTGGATAAGTGAAATGGAACAGAAAAATATTAATGATAGTGAAAAAGTAAAAGAATATTTTAAAACCAAATTGGATAAATATTATCGGGATAATGAGGATTATTTTAAAGGTTTATATCCTAGATTAACAGAAAAACAATATAGATTATTAATGTCGATGAATTTAGCACATGGAAATTATCAGTTTGGAACGCAAACAACATCAGTGGATAGTTTTGTTAGTCTTACTATGCTAGAGATGGGTGATTGTTCTGAGTTAGCAGACCTAACTGCAAGCTTGGCTTCAATCCAAGGGATTAATGGTACATTCTTAGGTTTAGGATGGGATTACCAATCAAGCTTGGGACAATTTATCTCAGGGCATCAAGTTTTCTACTCTGAAGGGCTTTGGTTAGATGCAGAAATAAATACTGCTTTTTTAGTTGATATAAATAAAATATTGAAAATAGAACCATCTGAAAGATTTATAAGTCTTATGGAAAATAATCAAATTTTAGGGTTTTATAACTGGTATTTAAAACCTGAAATAAGAGATGCACAACTAAAAAACGGTCAAGATGGCGGGGTAATAGCCTTTTATTATTACTATTATTTTGAGGGATTGGGACAAGGGAAAAGTAATATATTACCCTATTTTCCCACAGCTATAATAAATGATAAAAGTCCTGATAGCAGAGTTTTAAATGTTAATAATGATATTATTAAATTAAACCATAAATTATCAAAGGAAAACACACCAGCGGATTTTGAAATTTTACCTGGGCAATCAGCGTTTAATTTTCTTGATAAACAACTTATTGAGAGTCTAGAAAAAACCAACCCAGCGCAAATTTATGACGAAGTAATTCCTCAGGGATTTTTGTTAAATAGTTTGGCTTCATATATAGAACTATCAAATAAAAAAGTTGATTTATTAAGTGAGGAAAAGAAAAATTTTTTAATAAAGTTAGCTATTAATGAAATGAACCAATTGTTAGGTGCAAAAGGAGTAAATGAAGGTGAAATCTTGGGGTGGGGGAGATCTGATAAGTTTGACGCCTTCCAGGATGGAACCGAAAATCCTGAATACACTAAATATACTTATCAAACATTTGAAAGCAGTTATAGCATTTTAAATTTAGTAGAAGCTATTAAAAGTAATCATGCGTTATATAATAGGCATAAAAATGAGTTAGATAAAATAGTTAAAGAAGTTGAAAAAATTGCTCTCTCGTGGGAGAGTCGCTACTATAAGACAGGCGAAAAGAAAGGTTATTACGGATATTCAGAGTATGAACACGATAATATCTCAGTACTCAACATTTCAGGATCTTCATTAAGCATGTATTTAAAACTTTATAAGTTAACGAATAATGAAATATATTTTGTAAGGGCTAAGGAAATTTTAAATTACCTTCTAGATTATATTAAAATCGACGGCACCTCCGGAGCCTACATCTGGCCTTACGACCTAAGGACACAACGTATTGATGATGTGCGACATGCGATGTTGACAACTAGAGGTATTTTAGAGGCGGCACAGTTAGGTCTGATAGACGGTTTTGAAAGCTGGAGAATGACTAAAGCGATAGAAGGCTTTTGGAGTGGAAAGGTCAGGAATCCTAATATTTATATATCAAGTCCATATAGTCATGCAACTATAGATGACTCACAAGTAGCTGCTGCTGTTAATTTTGCTCAATTATATAATACTATTGACGTCTCAAATTACTTATGGTTCTACAGTAAAGCATTAATAAATACTAATTTATTAGCATCAGAAAATAGTACCTTGGATAAAAGAGGGTTTCAACTACATTTAATAGCTCTTCTGTTGAATGATATACCTGAACAGCAAGAGAATAGTAAATTGACATTCAAGGAAAATGGAAATGTTGGAATTAAAGAAAATATATTTGGAACGATAAAAATTAATTCAAATATCACAAGAGGCAATGCAAACTACGGTGAATTCGGCCTATTTGGAAAGCAGCCTTATTTTGAAATTTTTGAATCAGACCAACTGGCATTAGAATATTCTAATAAGGAAAATTTAAACGAATTATTAATCAATATGACTTATAGGGTTAAAGGGGATTCTCATATTAAAGTTGTAGATAATGATGGGAATATTCTACTTAATGATAAACTTGGGAATAACGAGGATTTAAATTTATGGTCTGTAAATGCATTTAAACTTGAAAATATTTCAAAGGTAGATAGCCTAAATATCTATATAACTGGACCAATTGACATCGTAGAAATAGATTTTTCAAAGCTATAATTTTGACATAAATTTTGTCATTTACAAGGAGAAAATTATGTGTGGTATATTTGGACAAATAACTAATAGAAAATTAACTAATAATGTTTCCTTAGCACTTGATAAACTAATGCACCGTGGTCCAGACGGAAAAGGTGAATGGACTTCAGAAGATAATCGAGTGTATCTAGGTCATCGCCGCTTAGCGATTATTGACCCGGAAGGTGGCAAACAGCCCTTATCCAATGAAGATGACACGATTTGGATTACCTTTAATGGCTGTATCTATAATTATGTAGAGCTGGCACAAAGATTAAAAGCAAAGGGACATAGGTTTAAAACAAATTCGGACACAGAAGTAATCATCCATGCTTATGAAGAATATGGTGAACAGTGTGTGAATTACTTTATAGGAATGTTTGCTTTTGCATTATGGGATGTTAAGAAACAAAAACTATTTTGTGCAAGAGATAGGTTAGGAATTAAACCCTTTTATTATTCTAGGGTCGAAGGTACCTTCCTATTCGCATCGGAAATAAAGGCCATTTTAGCTTCTGATCTTATTGAACGAAAGGAAGATGCCGAATCTATTCAACAATATTTAGTTTTCCAAACGATAACAAATGATAAAACATTATTTCAAAATGTCAAAAAGCTTTTACCAGGCCATTGCATGATTGTCGATAGAGCAGCCAATGTACTCGAAATTAAAAAATATTGGGATGTAGAATTCAATCTCGATTATACGCGCTCAGAAGAAGAGTTTCTTGAAGAACTTGACTATCTTATTAGAGATGCGGTGAAAATTAGACTGCGTTCAGATGTACCGTTAGGGGCTCATCTATCAGGCGGCTTAGATTCCAGTACGATTGTGACACTAGCAGCCGAATATAATCAAACTGGTCAACCGTTAAAGACCTTTACAGGTGCTTTCAGTGAGGGTGAACAGTTTGATGAAACAAAATACGCAAGATTGGTCGCTGAACGATCCCGTACACAATATATGGAAATTTATCCGGATGAAAATGATTTTATCGAATCATTAGCGAACATTTCCTATTTTATGGATGAACCTTCTGCGGGCCCCGGTGTATTCCCGCAATATATGGTATCCAAACTTGCTGCTGAAAATGTAAAGGTAGCATTAGGCGGTCAAGGCGGCGATGAAATTTTTGGCGGCTATACTCGTTATTTGATAGGTTATTTAGAAGAATGCTTAAAAGGTGCTATTTATGAGAGTAAAACTGATTTGGCATCTTTAGTACCTAATCTTTCTACCATAAAGCAATATGTCCCAATGTTAAAATACTTTTGGTCTGATGGACTATTCGAGTCAGAGGATAAAAGATATTATAAATTGATGGACCGTTCAGGTGGAATTGAAAAATTATATAACCCTGAAATTTTTAGCGGGAATGATTTAATTTTTGCGGAATTTCAGAAGGTGTTTAATGGCTCAAATGCTGACTCATTTTTAAATAAAATGCTTTATTTTGATCTTAAAGTTCATTTACCAGCATTATTGCATGTTGAGGATCGCACTAGCATGGCTGTCGGTTTAGAATCACGTGTCCCATTATTGGACCATCGCATCGTTGAATTGGTTGCTAAGATTCCGCCAGCAATCAAATTTAAGAACGGAGAACCAAAGTATTTATTTAAGCAAGTCATAAAGAATATAATTCCTGAAGAAGTATTATACCGAAAAGATAAAATGGGCTTCCCAGTTCCTTTGCAAAAATGGTATAAGAACAAAGTTGGAGATTATGTAAAGGAAATTCTATTGGACAAACGAGCGCAAGAACGCGGTTTATTTAACATAAAGGAATTAGAAGCCAAAATTAATAATGAAAATGACTTTGGCCGAGCAATATGGGGTGCACTTTCATTGGAGTTGTGGTTTAAGACACATATTGATCAATAATTCTAAAGGGGCATATGTATGTGTGGTTTCGTAGGTGTTTATCAGCTAGATAAACAAAAAGTTGAATCAAACAAATTAATCCATATGAGAGACAGCATCATCCACCGCGGCCCAGACGACGCCGGCCTATATCTCGATAATAACATCGGCCTAGCCTTTCGCCGTCTCAGCATTATCGATCTTAAATCCGGTCATCAACCAATGTCAACGGTTGATGACCGTTATACGATTGTCTTCAATGGCGAGATATACAACTATGTCGAGCTGCGGGAGGACCTGATCAAAAAAGGAGCCGAATTTCAGACGCATTCTGACACTGAAGTGATTCTGCAGCTGTTTGCGGAAAAAGGACCGGAGTGTTTGCAATTGTTGAATGGCATGTTTGCGTTTGCGATTTGGGATAAAGAAAAGCGGGAGCTGTTTTTTGCTAGAGACCGCTTAGGCATTAAGCCGTTTTATTATTATCATGATAAGGATCGTTTCGTATTCGGCTCGGAAATAAAAGCGATTATTGCAGATTCCTCTATTAAAAGAGAGCCAAATTTTGCAGCGATTTACGATTATCTTTCGTTTATGTATGTTCCAGACAATAAAACGTTTTTCAAAGGCATTTACAAGTTGTTGCCAGGTTATTATGGGACGATTTCTGAAGCATCCGGGTTACACATTGAGCAATACTGGGATGTTGACTTTAAAGAAACGAACAAAACGGAAGAGGAATATATCAGCGGCTTGCGCGATTTAATAGAAGATGCTGTGAAGATTCATTTGCGCAGCGATGTGCCAGTTGGCTGCCATCTAAGCGGTGGGTTGGATTCCAGCACGGTGACAGTATTATCGGCCCAAAATCTAGACCAAAAAATTAAAACCTTTTCAGGAAAGTTTGCCGAGAATGAATTTTACGATGAAACGAAGTATGCAAAGTTAGTAGCGAAACAAGCGGGCACAGAATATTTGGAAACAGTGCCGAATCAAGCATGGTTTGAAAATGTGCTACCAAAAATCATTTGGCATATGGATGAGCCTTGTGTTGGACCGGGGATTATCCCGCAATATGCGGTTTGCCAACTGGCGGCTGATAACGTTAAGGTGGCATTAGGAGGCCAAGGCGGGGATGAAATTTTTGGCGGCTATCCACGCTATTTTTTGACGTATGAGGCTTATCTGAAAAATAACAAAGACGACCAAGCCATCCAACATACGCAGAAAACGAGAGTGGCACGTCTTATTAATAAATTCGTATTCCTAAAAGGGTATATGAAGCAGCACGGTGTCAAAACGACGGTGAAAAAGGTTTTTCGTACGATGCAAAGGGATAATGAACTCCAATCCAACTCTTTTCCAGCAATTTGGAGAAATTATAGTACATCCTTTAAGTTCGCAGACATGTCACTCCTGACAGAGCATTTTAAAGAATTCGTCAAAGAATATGACGCGGACAAGGTATTTACACGATATATCAACAATTGCCCGTCTACCGATATATTTAATAAAATGCTCTACCATGATATGAAAGCTTACCTACCGGGCTTATTACAAGTGGAAGACCGGATGAGCATGGCTGTCTCGCTGGAATCACGGGTACCATTATTGGATTACCGGATAGTCGAATATGCGGCATCCATACCAAGTGCCATCAAAGTGAAGGGCCTAGAACCAAAGTATATTTTTAAAAAGGCCATTCAAGGCATTATCCCTGATGAAGTATTAAATAGGAAAGATAAAAAGGGCTTTCCAACGCCGATCAATATCTGGTTTAAGAGCAATCCGAAACTAGTTAAGGATATCTTGCTGGACAAGTCTGCAAAAGAGCGGAATTTATTTAATTCCAAAGCAATCGAAAACATGATTAACTCTACAGAAGATTATAGCTGGCAATTATGGACGTTAATGAATATTGAGCTCTGGTTTAAAATCTATATCGATCAAGACCCTAAGTATGTAAATGCTGATGGATCTATCAAAGAAAAGGTTGCGAAGTAAACCATGAATAAAAAAGTATGTATGCTTGTCATGAATGGGGTTAGCTCTGACCCTCGTGTAACGAAAGAAGCCAATGTCGTTGGGCAAAAGTGCTCCTTAACTGTTGTCGGGGAACGACACTCCCTTACTACAGCTGAACACGAGAATGCCGGCGCTTATCAAATTCAACGGGTGAATAGTATTAAAAAGGAAAACGGTAGCGGTGCTTCGATTTTGAATAAAATCGTCAGAAAATTAGCTTCTACTGTTAAAATTGGCCTTGCCGCCTATAAACAAAATGCAGATATCTATCATGCCCATGATTTCGAAATGCTTCCGGCAGCTTTCCTAGCTGCGAAACTAAGAAATGCAAAATTAGTCTATGATTCCCATGAGCTTTGGATTGAACAGCGTCCTGACTTTCCACCATTGTTTAAAAAAGTCGTCATGATCGTTGAAGGCTGGCTTGTCAAAAGAACAGATGAGATCATTACGGTCAATGAGTCGATTGCCAATGAATTACAAAATCGCTACAAGCTTCAAAAGAAACCGATTATTCTTCATAATTTCACAACGAAGCAAACCGTCACAACTAAGATACCTACAAAACAAGCGCCCGAGCCAATTATCGTCCTTTATCATGGCGGTTATATGAAGGACCGCGGCTTAGAGGAATTAATACAGGCTTTCGAACATGTTACAGGAAACGTGGTTCTCCATCTCAGAGGATTCGGCCCAATCGAAGATGAGCTACGGAACATAGCAAAAGACCTGACGAAGGAAGGGAAAGTTGTCTTTTGTCCGCCCGTGTCGATGAGGGAGCTCGTGACCGCTGCCCAAAGCGCCGATATCGGTATCATCCCGTATAAACCAACGTGCTTGAATAATCTTTACAGCTTTCCGAATAAGCTTTCTGAATATTTAATGGCAGGCCTTGCCGTATGTGCCAGTGATATCCCGGAAATTGCCCGTTTAAATCAACAGGTACATTTTGGAGCGCTATTTGACCCTTTTAGTCCGGAAAGTATTGCCGTAGCCATTAATGAACTTACTGCCGACAAAATGAGGCTGCACAATTGTCGGGAAAATGCCTTGAATTGGAGTTTAACCGCGGGAAATTGGGAAGAGGAAAGCAAAAAATTAGACGACCTATATAATCGATTGTTGGTGTAAATCATGAAAAAAAGCATTTGGATCATTAATCAATATAGTATTACCCCTGAGTATCCAGCCAGCACAAGGCATTATGAATTGGCTAAATACTTAGCGAGGGAAT
Source organism: Schinkia azotoformans (assembly GCF_035811335.1). Classification (NCBI taxonomy): domain Bacteria; kingdom Bacillati; phylum Bacillota; class Bacilli; order Caryophanales; family Bacillaceae; genus Schinkia; species Schinkia azotoformans. The sequence goes on along the minus strand of NZ_JARSMD010000002.1, from coordinate 110,079 downwards.
TTCGAGTAAGATTGTTTGGCTGCAATTTTATTCACCATAATAAAAAGTACCGCTTCTATCCTTTTACAATTAGTAAGGAAGAAAAAATGGAAGGCTTCATTTTTCAATGGATCGGTGCCAACTCCTACAAAGGAAATGGAGCACTGCGCAGCATTAATATGTTGTTATTTTCATTCCTGCTACTACTAGTTGGTCTATGTAAAAGGGATAGGCCCGATGTCATTATTGGCTCGTCTCCGCCATTGTTTACTGCTTTTTCATCTTTATTAATCGCGAAGCTGAGACGAACGCATTTCGTGTTGGAAATTCGTGACTTATGGCCAGATTCATTAGTACAAATCAATGGTGTACCGGAAAATAAGAGGATTGTCAAAGTCATGCGCTGGATGGAGCGGACGCTTTATCAGCATGCGGACCGTATCATCGCGCTTACCAACGGAATTTATTCAAGATTATTAGAAAAAGGAATACCAGAAGAGAAGGTTTACTTTTTGCCAAACGGCATTGACATGGATACGTTTAACATCAACGTAAAACTACATGCTTCGAAACGAGAACAGTTAAGGGAAGAACTCCATTATCAGGCAGACGACTTTGTGTTTGTTTACGCCGGCTCCCACGGCCCAGCCAATGACTTATATCAGATTATTGACGCTGCAGAACAATTAAAAGAGAAAAACCATCTTAAATTTTTGTTGATTGGCTATGGTCCTGAAAGAGAAAACTTAATAAAAGCCGTTGCCGACCGGAAGCTTACAGATAAAGTGACACTCTTGCCGTCTGTCCCCAAGGATCAAATAAACGATTATTTAACAATGGCAGATGCCTTTATTATTTGCTTGAAGAATATCCCACTGTTTAAAGACGCACTCCCAAATAAATTATTTGATTATATTCTTCATGATAAGCCGATTATTTCAACAGTTAACGGGGAAATAGAGAACGTATTAACGACCTATAAAATTGGAATGTACGGTTCTTTAAGTGAACGAGGAAACCATCATTTAGTTAATGTTTTGAAAGCTGTAGCAAATCATCAAATTCACTGTGAACCTGGTCAAGGTCTAGAAATTATTCAAATGCATTTTAGTAGGGAAAAACAAGCACGACAGCTTGCAGAATGGCTACATCAGTTGAGTTGAAATAACTTGGCAATAATACCTATAAAATAACATACTTTAAACCCTCTAGTTATGCTAAACTTAAACTATGAAAATAGCGAAACTAGGGGTTTTTTTATGCAAATTGTAGAAAGACGTAGAAAGGCGATTATTCTTGTGGTCGACTTGCTTTTAGTGTGTGCGGCCTATATATTGGCCTTTTATCTTCGTTATGATGAAATTCCACAAAGAAACTGGGAATCATTTATCTCGTTAATACCGTGGATTCTGTTAATTTCTTTATTCTTTTTAGCCATTTATGATTTATATAATTTGAGCAGAAAAGGCAAATGGGATATTATTCGCAATGTGTTGGTGGCTTCTACCTTTATGAGTTTTCTAACGATGTCATTCTCATTTTTATTTAGAGAGTTTGCATTACCAAGAACCATTGTATTGCTGGCCTTTTTGATTGAAATATTCCTTTTAATTGCGTGGAAAATTTTGTTTAAAAAATTTTCTGAACAAAAATTTGAAGGAACCGTGCTCGTAATCAGCGATGACATTTACGAAAAAGATAAGATGATTGAACAAATAAAAGAGAGCCTCGGCAAAACTGTTATAATTAAAGAAATTGGCGCACAAAATTCAACAAGTAAGGTTAACAACTTGATTGAAACGGTCGATTATGTTTTCGTCGGTTCTAGTGTTGCTGGTGAAAGCCGCTCTGAGTATCTATACCATTCTATCAAAAATGGAAAAATTGTCTTTGTCATCCCCGACCTTTACGATTTAATGCTATCAAAATCGTCGATCACATCTGTGGGGGATACTATGGTTATGGCGGTCAAGCCATTTGGGCTGTTATGGGACCAACTGTTATCGAAAAGACTCTATGATATTATCTTTTCCGCTTTGGTGTTAGGATTGTTGGCACCGCTGTTTCTCATTATCGGCATCATCATCAAGCTGGAAGACCCAAAAGCACCTGTTTTCTATAAACAAAAAAGATTAGGCAGGGATAATAAAGAGTTTACGATTTATAAATTTCGCTCGATGGTCAATGGTGCTGAAAAACAAACAGGACCGACTTTAGCGACAGAAAATGATCCTCGGATAACAAAAGTTGGTAGTTTTATTCGAAGAACTCGGATCGATGAACTTCCGCAGTTTTGGAATGTATTAAAAGGCGATATGGCTGTCGTTGGCCCAAGACCTGAAAGAGAGTTCTTTATCAATCAATACATGCAGGACCATCATTATTATGGCTACCGGACAACCGTGAAGCCGGGAATCACGGGGTATGCTCAAGTGATGGGGAAATATACAACCGATGTCGAGGATAAACTTCGATTTGATTTATATTACATTCGGAATTATTCTTTTTGGTTGGATATTGTTATTCAATTAAGAACGGTTATTGTCCTGTTCGACAAGACGAAAGCTGAAGGTGGGAAACAAGTAGGATCTCCAAAAAAGGTTGATAAGAATGTACCGATGAATCTTTGAAACTGGTTATGACATGACCTGTCTTTTTTGGCAGGTCTTTTTTGGTTTTGTTAATTTGATGATATGGCAGTATATAATTTGCTACTTTATGTTACAATGAAGTCAAAAACTACCTAGTAGTTATAGTATGGAATATTGGATGAAAGGGTAATGTAGAAAATGAAAATTATCACAATTATCGGTGCTCGTCCGCAATTTATTAAAGCAGCACCTTTTTCTGAAGTATTCAGAAAAGAAAACGAAGAAATATTAGTACATACAGGTCAGCATTATGATACCAATATGTCTGACATTTTTTTCGAAGAATTGGGCATCCCGAAACCGGACTATCATTTAGGTGTAGGCTCCGGTGGACATGGGATGCAAACAGGTCGGATGCTTGAAAAAATTGAAGAAATTATTGTAAAAGAAAATCCAGATGGGTTGCTTGTCTATGGTGATACAAACTCTACCTTGGCAGGCGCATTAGCGGCAAGTAAATTACATATTCCGGTATTCCATGTCGAAGCAGGTCTACGTAGTTACAATAAAAGGATGCCTGAGGAGCAAAACAGAGTACTTACAGACCATCTTTCTGATTTGCTTTTATGCCCAACGGCTACAGCTGTACATAATTTAGAAAAAGAAGGCGTTACAGCTGGTGTCATCCAGACTGGCGATATCATGTATGATGTCGTGGTGCGAAATATTGAAATCTCCAAGAGCCGCTATGCCAATGGTGCTTGGTTAGAAGAGTTAAGAAAGGAAAATAGCAATTTTCCTGCTTTGAAAGAAAAGGACTTTCACCTTGCGACCATTCATCGAGCTGAAAATACTGATGACCCTAACAAACTGCGCTCCATTTTTGCGGCATTTGAAAAAATGGACAAGCCGGTGCTGTTGCCACTGCACCCAAGAACGCGGAGGTTAATAGAGGATTACGATATTGAAATCAATAATACAATCATTATAAAACCTGTGGGTTATTTGCTCATGCTATACTTAACAGCCCATGCTTATATGGTTGTGACCGATTCCGGCGGACTGCAAAAGGAGGCTTATTTCCTAAAAACACCTTGTACAACATTGAGGGATCAAACAGAATGGGTCGAGACGTTGGAAAATGGCTGGAATGTGTTAAGTCCAATTGAAGTAGATAGGATTTTAAAACTAGTGACTAGGGAATTAACGTGTTTATTACATCCGCAGCCTCCGCTATTTGGAGATGGTCATGCGGCAGAGAAGATTAATAAGGCCATTTTAGAATTTAAATAAGTAAGAGGGGGAGTATCATGACTTTGAAATATGCCTTAATTGGATGCGGAAGAATTTCACCGAATCATATCGCGGCAGCAATCAAAAATGAACTTGAGATTGTGGCATTATGTGATATAGTACCTGAAAATATCAAGGATAAAATCTCAAAATTCAACTTACCGGAAGCAACTCATCGCTATACAGACTACCAGGAGATGCTGGAAAAGGAAAAGCCGGCGTTAGTAGCCATTTGTACGGAAAGCGGCAAGCATGGTCAAATTGCTTTAGATTGTATTGAAGCTGGAGCGAATCTGATCATTGAAAAACCAATCGCTCTTTCACTCGAGGAAGCGGATGAAATTATTCAAAAAGCGAAAGAAAAAGGGGTAAAGGTAAGCGCCTGCCACCAAAACCGTTTTAATAAATCGATTCAAAAAATTAGGGAAGCTGTAGAACAAGAACGCTTTGGCAGACTGCTCCATGGTGCGGCCCATATCCGTTGGAACAGGGGTGAAGATTATTATAAGCAAGCTCCGTGGCGTGGAACATGGGAACAAGACGGGGGGGCACTGATGAATCAGTGCATCCATAATATTGACCTGTTGCGTTGGATGATGGGCGATGAGATCATGGAAGTAGTCGGTATGACCGATAACCTGAAACATAACTTCATCGACGCAGAGGACTTAGGGCTTGCGCTTATTAAGTTTGCTAATGGCAGCTATGGCATTGTCGAAGGGACGACGAATATATTTCCTACGAATCTTGAAGAAACATTGTATATATTTGGTGACAAAGGCACTGTTAAGGCAGGCGGAAAGTCGGTCAATATTATTGAAGAGTGGCAATTTGCTGATAAGTTAGATGACCCGGATGAAGTGAAAGAAACCTATCATGAAAATCCACCAAATGTATATGGGTTTGGGCATAATCCGCTCTATGCTGACGTGATCGATGCAATTCTGACTGATCGCGAGCCATATGTAACAGCAGAAGATGGTAGAAGAGCTTTAGAACTTGTATTGGCAATCTATAAATCAGCAGCCGAAGGGAAAAGCGTCAAGCTTCCACTGGCGAAATGTAGTACATTGGATTTCAAAGGCAGGTTTAATTGATGAGCTATTTTGTCCATGAAAGTAGTTATATAGATGAAGGGGTTACGATAGGTGATGGCACGAAAGTGTGGCATTTTTGCCATGTCCAAAAAGGCGCTAGTCTTGGAGAAAAATGTTCACTTGGCCAAAATGTCAATATTGCCAACAATGTGAAAATCGGCAACGGTGTTAAGATTCAAAATAATGTATCGGTTTATGAAGGCGTTGAATTGGAGGATTATGTTTTTTGTGGTCCTTCAATGGTATTTACGAATGATTTAACGCCAAGAAGTAAATATCCTAAAGGCACGGAAGGATATAAGCGGACATTGGTGAAATACGGAGCATCGATAGGGGCAAACGCAACGATTGTCTGTGGCCATACGATTGGCCGCTGGGCGATGATTGCTTCCGGTGCGGTTGTCACAAAAGATGTTCCTGACTATGCTTTAATGGCAGGGGTCCCTGCGAAACAAATTGGTTGGGTCTGTGAATGCGGCACAGTGTTAAAAAACGAATGGAAATGTCAAGAATGTGACCGGGAATATACACTTAACGATGGGGAACTGCAAGAGAAATAAATCCTATTTTGATGGAGATTGATAAATGATGGAATTTAGAGATTTAAAGACACAATACGAAAAATATAAAGAGGAAATTGATGCTGCAATTCATGAAGTTATCACCAATGCCCATTTCATTGGCGGTAAAGAAGTGGCGGAACTGGAACAAGAATTAGCTGACTATGTTGGTGTAAAGCACTGTATTACTTGTGCCAATGGCACGGAAGCGATGACGTTAGTGATGATGGCTTGGGACATTAAAGCGGGAGATGCTGTTTTTGTTCCAGACTTTACGTTCTTTTCAACGGGAGAAATTGTCTCCTTTAGAGGGGCAACTCCCGTTTTCGTGGATGTCGACCGAGACACATTTAATATTGATCCAGTAAAATTAGAACAGGCGATTGTCAAAACATTGGAAGAGGGTAGGTTAACACCAAAGGTTGTTATTCCAGTTGACTTATTCGGCCTTCCTGCCAATCATGGGGAAATAGCAGGAATTGCTGAAAAATATAATTTACTAGTGTTAGAAGATGGCGCCCAGGGATTTGGCGGTAATATAAAGGGGAAACGAGCCTGCAGTTTTGGCAATGCTGCAACGACTTCGTTCTTTCCGGCCAAACCGCTCGGCTGTTATGGTGATGGCGGGGCAATTTTTACGAATGATGGTGATTTAGCAAAATTACTGAAATCCTTAAAGATTCACGGCAAAGGCGAAGATAAATATGACAATGTGCGGGTTGGTGTGAATTCTCGACTTGATACAATCCAAGCAGCCATTTTAAAAGTAAAGCTGAAGGCATTTATTGATCATGAACTGGATGATGTGAATCGGGCTTATCAATTATACAATGAGAGGCTGACTGGCGTCGTTGAAACCCCTATAATTCCTGACGGTTATTATTCAAGTTTTGCCCAATATACGATTAAGCTTAAGAATAAGGAAGAGCGCGATGAATTGCAAGCGAAATTGAAAGAACATGGTATTCCGAGCATGATTTATTATGTGAAACCAATGCATAAGCAAGGAGCTTTCTCCGATTTGCAGTTTACTGATGACGACTTTGCAGTCACGAATGAACTCTGCGATATCGTCCTTTCCTTACCAATGCATCCTTATCTGAGTGTGGAGGAAATCGATAAGATTTGTAATGTAATAAAAGCTTAGTGAAACATATGTGGAACGAGGGGACGGTTCGCACGTTCCAAAATATGCGTAAAATCAGGCTGCAGGGACGTTTGTTTCCTGCAGCCTGATTTGTTTTGACATGGAACATGCGAACCGTCCCGCTGTTCTATTTTTCATATTTTCGTAATGTTCGTTCTATATATTTTCTATAATTTGTTGGATTCCCTTGAAATATTTCTTTTGAATTATTCATTTTTCTCCAATACCTCCAATAGTTCCTCCATTTCTTCCCACATCTCAAGTTGAGCTCTTGAATAATTTTTAACTTTCCCTTGATGGGACAAGGGGTCGGGAACTCCGGCCTTAAAGACGCATGGGGACAGTTTTTTACTTTACTTTTTATTCCAAGCTAGTTTCTTACGCAGCATTTTTCTTCTTTTACTCCAATTGCTTTTAATATGAGTGCCAATGGGCAAAATCCTGTAAGAGAAGCAATAATCAACATGAAGCCAACAAAACCTGTGAAAAAGAGCCAATTGCTGTTGACAAAAATACTTAATAAAACACTGCCTAAAACAAAAATTCCAGCAAGAAGATGGATGATTGAACCTTTTGATGGACAAATATTCATTTTTTTCCCCCTATAGCATTAATTACCCTATATGGTATTCATTATATGTTATTATTCAATGCAAAGCCAATATTTTCTTCCTTTTAGTTTTATAGTTTAGACACAGGGTCGGGAACTCCGTCCCAGAAATGGTTCACCTCCCCCGTTTCTGTAACCACTTTATAATGACTTCCGGGAAGTCCGCTGTGAGTTTTGCGCCGAATGATGCCGTCACACGCGGGGAAATGGCCGCTTTCGTCCACAAGGCAGGAAAGGTCAGTAAAGAAGTGGAGGAATCACCTGTGAATCAGGTTCCTTGGGTAAATAGCGGTGTTCTTGAAAAAATAACGAGCAATAGTGTGAAAATTTCAGGATTAACCTATTCATTGGCAAGTGGTGTAAAAAATATCCTTGGTACACATAATGACGCCGTATTGAATGGGGCAAAAATTGAAGTTGAACAGTCCAATGGTTTGATTAAGAAGATAGAAAAATTAGAGTTAAACAAAAGTGGCCGTTCATCATCAAAAGTAGTGCTTGATGGAAAAAATGGCACCATTGATGGTGATTTAGTCATAAGTGCGGATTACGTAACCGTAGAAAATATGACAGTTCAAGGTGATTTTATAATAACGAACAAGTTGAAAAATGACTTCTATGCAGAGGATTTAAATGTTAGAAGCGACACCATGATCAATAGTGACGATGGTGGCAAAATTGTATTCGAAGACTCCAAACTTCAAGCTGTGAAAGTCAATAGTGAAGATGTCCGTATAGAAGCAAGAGGAAGTACGACTGCAAACTATTTTATTTTTACAAAAGATGCAACGATTATTTCTGAAAAAACAATCTCTAAAATTATTGTCGATAAAAAAGACGTTGACCTCATACTTGGCACAAACACCAAAGTATATAACATCGAATTGCCACGTAGTGTCGACCTTAAAGATGTCGTAGCAAGCCGGTCTCAAAGGGAAAATATTGAACACATTAATGGATGGGATAATCCGGAGTATGATCCTTACGATTATTATGACGATGATGATGATGACGATGACGATGACGATGACGTCCGTTACATTAACGGTGGTCATTATGGCAAGCTTACCATTCGGGAAGATGCCCATATTCGAAATGTATCCGTTGATGAATTAATTCTTGATCCGGGTAATAACGGTGATGTGACATTAAATAATGTTGAAGTTGACTACATTACGATAAAATCTGGAGGGACGAATAGTATTCGATTGATTGATACAACAGTATTTAAAACTATAACAGTTGAAAATGATCGAACAATCCGCATTGTTTTTGGGTCTGGAACGGATGTTAATAGGGTCATTCTAGAAACAGCTACAATTCTCGATGCCGGCACTTCCAATGCAGATATTAATGAAGTAGAGATTCGACCAACTTCGGGAAATGATGTCATATCATTTAATGGGGATGCTTTTTCTAACACGTATGTGGCAGTATCAAAGCCTGCTTTTGTGGAAACAGTCAGAAATACAGAATTGAGAAAAATTGCTGTAACGGCCGAGACGGGTTCGGTTTTCTTGGAAACTGCTACAAATACTCTCTATATTTCAGGAAAAGCGGAGGTTATTATCGATAACACAAAAATAAAAGATGTAATAATGGCTGCGCTGCAAGCCGTTTTAAATATTCGATCATCTGCGACGATTGCAGGTACATTAACCATACTGGAGGACGGAACAATTAAGGTTGCTAATCACATTGATTGTCACCCCAGTAGCAGATGTGGTCGAAGATGGAGAAACAACAATTGAGGTAGACGTATCAGATGGTAAAGAAACAATTCAGGTTGCTTTTACACTCCAAGTAAAAAATATAATATATGCTATATTATTACCTCTGCGTGAATTAAATGAAAGGGAAACCGCAAGATATACAGTGCCCGAATCAGTAAGCTATGAAAAGTACAATCTCTACACATTTGTACCAGGATCAGTTACTTCAACTAAAACAGAAGTTGCAACAGCAACTATCGGGAGTGGAGGAGTATTAGAAATTAAAGCAAACGAAGTAGCCACAGATACAACCACAACAATAACAGTAGAAGTCACAAGTAGTAAAGGAAAGATTCTTCTAACATTTGATGTCAATGTAAAAAACGTTAAAGAGTAGGAACATGGGGACGGTTCACGCGTTCCAAAACATGTATAAAATCAGGCTGCAGGGACGTTTGTTTCCTGCAGCCTGATTTGTTTTAACATGGAACACACGAACCGTCCCTGTGTTTTCATGGTGAAACAAAAGCGATGAGTGAGCGGATTCTAACTGATGTAGCAAAAGCAAATCCCTATTTTTCTGTTTCCATCCTACGGTATTTTAACCCTGTTGGAGCTCATGAAAGTGGCTTAATTGGAGAATCACCTAAAATAACCTTATGCCATATGTTACTCAAGTGGCTAAGGGGAAATTAGAGAAATTGAGAGTCTTCGGAAATGACTATCCTACGGTTGATGGTACAGGAGTACGTGACTATATCCATGTGGTGGATCTTGCTAAGGGACATGTCGCTGCATTAGACCATTTAACGGAAGGCGTTCATAACTATAATTTAGGAACGGGAAAGGGAACCAGTGTGCTAGAGCTGGTCAAAGCCTTTGAAGAAGCGAATGAAATTAAAATACCTTATGAAATCGTGGACCGTCGACCTGGGGATATCACTGAGTTTTATGCAGATGCATCAAAAGCAAAGCAAGAACTAGGATGGACTGCAAAACGTGATATTATCGCCATGTGCCGGGATGCTTGGTGCTTTGAGAATGGACAAGGGGAGTAGTGGCTGGTTCTAGAATTGTGCAAAAGAACCTTCTATATGTTTAGGCAAAGCTCCTTCAGTAGAAATACATATACACAGGGGGCTAGTGCCTTTCTTAATCCTAGGGATATTTGTGGATTTCATGGTTTACCGATATTTTTTCAATCGGGTTTTTTAAAGTTTTGGTCGTTTTTAATTTGCGAATCACCAGTCTAAAGGCTTCAATTGAAATGGCAAGCACTTTATCCGTTTTCTCCTCACAGCTATTTTTATAAATAGCTATGGTCACCTGTTTTTGATAATCCAAAATGACAGAAAGTTGACGGTATTGCCTGTCCGGAATTTGACGATTATAAGTTTTTGGTGCCTGTCACCACCCGAAAAATGTTGAGATTTGTAGAATAAAAAAATGAAAGTTTTTGACTTATGACTTGATGAGGATAGGCTCTGTGGAGATGAATAACATACCTACAGGGCTTCTCATTTTCTAATAGAAAAATAAATGTGAAAAAATAAACATTATAGATTTGAATGAGCGGTCAAAAATCAATCTTATTACTATCTGGCTCACTTGGTAAAGGTTATGAACAGCTTTATGATTATTTTGTGAGTTGTCGATCGATAATAAATGAACCTATTAGTTTACAAGATTCAATGGAAAATGCGGAACAACTACTTTTTAATTCCTCACGAGACATAACTAGGTTTATCAAATTAATAAGTTAGTAATTTCATAACCAAAATTGACACTTCGTTAGGGGAAGTGCCATTTTTGGGAAATAAATTCATCTAATTTATAATTGCATTAAATTATGAATAATAATACATTACTTTAAGACTAACTTTCAGTAATGGTAATTGACTTTTTATTTTTGTAAACTGTCTGAAATCCAAAATACTCAGGAAATTCGTTAAAGTATTCCACTTCCTTGATTCTTAAAGGTAGTGGTGGATGTGTCGATAAGATATCATTTAACCAAATAAAAAAACCAGTCTCTCTTTTATGGTTTATTTTAAAATCTTCGACATTTACGTCCATAAATAGTGTTTTTCCAACTGCTAATATTAATAATGCATTAACAGAAGCTTTTGCATTTCCAATATAAGCAGTTGCAAATCGATCACATGTATATTCACAAGCACGACTATATGCATTCCCAAGAAAGGGGATCCACATAGCAGGTAGAATTAATGAATTCTTAGTAATATGATTTCGTTGAATATGTGCAAGTTCATGTGCAATGATAAAGTTTAACTCATCATCATGTTTGTCCTTCGTTATTTCAACAATTTCAGAGTAAAGAACAATAAAATTCCGACCAAAGAAACGTGTTGCAAAAGCATTTAGTAAACCATCTGATTGAATAATAAAAACATCAGGAATATCCCTAATTCCCATTTTTGCTGATATCTCTTGAACCTTTTTATTAATATTGGGGAATTGATATTCAGATATTTTGACACCATTTGATCGAATTTGTGCAAGGGCAAGGCCATGAAGGATAACAGTAATTAAAATACCAATAAGAATATATACTATCCCAATTACAGAGATAATAAGCGATAAATACATAATAATACTAATTACTAGACAAATAGTATAATATGTTTTTTCATTAGCATGAATTAACTTTTCCATCATAACTCCTACTTAATCCAAAGTCGCAGCTGCTTCATTCATTTTTGCTTTTTTCATCAGTTGAATATCTTGGATGATATTCATCTCTATCTTTTCATTTTCTTGTCTAATCATACCACTTATCAAAAATAAATCGATCAATGCCCAAATACCTAGACCGCCCAATGTTAATGTCTGCGCTATTGCTGTACCGGTTCTACCTAAGTAATAACGATGTCCTCCTAATGAACCTAGGAAAAACCATAATAGCCAAGTAACAACCACCTGTTTTTGGCGTTTTTCCATTTCCGATGAAAGCATTTGCAGTTCTTGACTTGTGAGTTCTTGCTTGGATAGCATATTTTGCATAAAAATTCCTCCTAATTTAATGGTAAATACTATTAAATTTTATATCAATCAAATGGAAAATTCCACATAAAATGTGATTATGTGTAAAAATTGAGTAAAAAATGTAGTTTTATAGTATTTGTTAACGTTTTTGTATAGATTTCTCTAGGAAAGAAGCAAATGAACCGCCCCTAAATTAGTTCTGGGTGCCTGTGACCACACGAAAATTATCGAAATTTGCAGGGTTGATAAAATCAATAATTATTTGTTAAAAGGAACAAGAGGGAGTAGTACTCCTTGTCCCATGATTACTAAAATCTTAGGATGCACCTGGCTGTTCGTTGCATTTACTTTTCTAGTACATAGTAATTTCGTTTAATGTTATTTGCTGACCACTTTAAAATTTATGATGGAAAATGAAATGTGTCAGTTTGATAAAAGAAAAGCAATTATAGGATTATGCATAAAAATAGTTTTTTTGGAAGGTACACCCTATTCCTTGTCGAATATTTATGAATAATGAGGAGATTTTAGTTTTCTACGGGGAAAGAGGTGTAGCTTGTGAATATTGCCAAATTTAAAGTTCAGCCTAGAGTTGTTTATTTGCTTAGTAATCAATACAGGTCCTCGGAACAAGCATTGAAGGAATTGGTAGATAATGCTTGGGATGCTGATGCTGAGCATGTACATATTACAATTCCAATGGAACTTTTCTCTACAGAATCGATAATCATTTAAGATGATGGTGTAGGAATGAGTGCCAATCAAGTAATAAATGACTATTTAAACATTGCTTACAACCGAAGACCCCGAAAGGGTGAACTAACCCCATTTAAGAAAAGAAAAGTACGAGGACATAAGGGAATAGGTAAATTTGCTGGTCTAGTTGCAGCTAGTCAAATGGAAGTACAGACTACTCACAATAAGATCACATCCACACTAGTGATTAATAAAGACGATCTGTATAACTATGATAATGATCTTGAAGAACTTAATATTGAGGTTATTTCGAGGGCATCTGATAATCCTAGTGGAACCAAAATTATTCTTTCAGGTTTAAATCAAACCCTTAATCTGCCATCTATTGAAAAATTGCGCGAATTGCTCATTTTTGAATTTGGGCGTCAGCCGGACTTCTGCATTTATATTAATGAGGAAAAGGTTACCTTTGAAGATATTCAGGGAACAAAAAAGGCTTTCACAAAAAGGTTGAATGAGACTGGGAATATAACTGTATCCTTAGTCATTTCTGATCAGAAAAAGAGTCTTAAAAATCCGGGACTAATTATTCGGGTTGGAGGCAGAGTTATTGGAGAACCAACGTTTTTTGGATTAGAGCATGAATCTTTAGTTCCAAAGAAATTTTTAAATCGTATATATGGAGAGATTGAAGCAGATGGATTAATAGAAGCGGTTAATTCAGGCTGGGATTATATTTATAAAAACAGCAAAGGATATGCAGAATTAACAAGTTTTATGAAGAGATTTTTAATAGAAGAACTTAAAAGTAAATTCAAAGATGAAACAATCGAATTGGAAAATGAAATTCTACATGAATGAATACTGGGATATCATGAAAAAAATTGAAGAGGCAAGTGCAAAGGATGTTGATTCATTGGCCACAGCACTCAATATCTTCGGTATTATGGAACTGTCTAATGTAGCTAAACAAGCTCAAAAAAGAATTGAGTTTTTGGGACACTTAAATCAACTTATATCTAATCCAAAGACCTTAGAAAAAGAAATGCATATTGCGTTGGAAAATAATTTGTGGATATTCGGAATTAAGTATTCAATGAAGGCATCAAATGAAACCTTGAAAAATGTGATCTCAAATTACTGTCAGCAGAAGTTCAAAGGTAGTAGAGCGAATAAAAGACCGGATCTTTTGCTTGCCAATGATATTTTAAATAACTATCTAATTATTGAATTTAAAAGACCCTCAAAATATATAAAATTCATTCAATCCTTGGATTTGTTAAGTGAGGCACAAAGGGTATGGTTGCAGCATATAATACCAATTCGTAGACAGAAAATATTAGAGTGGTTTGGAAAGGAGGAAGAAAATTATGAGTAATGTTCATACACTGCTAGTTGTGTGGCAAAATAAAAATAATCGTCTGTATTATCATATTGGGACTCTTTCTTATTATAATAATCAGTACGAATTTACTTACACGCATTCAGAACAAGGCGGGCGAAAGTTAGGTGATGCAATAAAAAACGGTTATATACATCATCCGGCTTTTCCTAATCCTAGTAAGGTTTATCGATCAAATACTCTTTTTCCTGCTTTTGATCGCCGATTACCTTCAAATGACCGTTCGGATTTTAAAGCAATTCTATCTGATTTAGGTTTAGATGAAAGGTCTACGAAGATGGATTTGCTTCAACAAACTCGTGGTCGACTAGCGAGCGATACGTATTCTTTTGAACAACCTCTTCGACTTGAAAAGGATGGAAAACTACATTCTAGTTTCTTTGTTCACGGAATGCGTCATCGGAATTTACCGGATCAATGGTATTTATGGTTAGCTAAAAGTGATTCGCTAAAATTAATACCTGAGCCTACTAATAACTATGATCCTAACGCTGTAGGCATTTACACTCAAAGTGGGAAACATCTTGGATACGTACCTAATTTTTATAGTAAGGCTGTCTTTTCATTATTGGAAAATGGGGCTGCCCCTTCTGTTAGAGTGGTCTATCTTAATGAAAAGTCAACCCCTCATTGGTGGTTAAAAGTGGACTTTCAATGTGAGATCCCTTCCCTACAAGGTACCACATCTGATGAATTAATCCCTGTTATGCAATGAAAGCGAAGAAGTAAAGATGTAATTTTTTTGCCTCTTTTTCGAGATGTCAGATGTCTTGTTTTGGGAAAAATATTGGTTAAAAAAGAAGTCAACTTATGTTAAAATATATTCAAAAATGAATTCGGGGTACACTTTATGAAAAAAATTATTTTATCAATCCTGCTATTACTAGTTTTAGCTGGTGGGGGAACGGCCTATTATTTTCTGAAAGTAAAAACATATGATATAAGTCAGGATGCTAAGCTTCAAGAAATTGTTGCTGATGAGGATTATGACATTGTCCTGCCACCACAGGACTCCCCAATAGAAGCGACTGATCCGCAAACAGAGAACGGCGGTGTTTCCGAACAAGCGCCAAATGACGATAGCAACCCCACTTCAACTAACAGTACTGCAAAACCAGGGGTGACAGCGGAAACGATAAAAGGTAAATATCGACCATCCTTTGAAAGTTTAGAGTCTCAAGCCAATGGGAAAATTAATGCTTTAGTAGGTCGGGCTATAGGTGAGTATAAGGAAAAAAAGGCAAGTGGCGAAAAGATTTCTTATAGCTATTTTTTAAGTAAATATAAAACAGCTGGTGAAGCATTGGAAGCGAAGACAGACCAAGCGTTTAATAAACTCTATGGTGCCTTGCAAGAAGATTTGAAAGCTCATGGCTTCGACCCAAATGAAGCAGCAGAATTCCGCAGCGCCTATGAAGCTGAAAAAAAAGCAAGACGAAATGCCTTGCTTTCAAGCGCAATGGAGAAAATGTAAGGAACATGGGTGCGGTGATGGAACAAGCGAACCGCCCCCATGTTCCATCCTAGAATATCCCCAAAAACTTCTTCTTTTTAATTCGTTCCGGTTGTCCGGCATAAACCGTTTGATTACGCACTACAAGCTCGGCATTTTCTTGAAAATAGAAGCGGGCTTCTATCCCATATTCTTTTTCTACAACCTCATATGCTTCTCTAAGTTTAAATGAACGTGAAGTAACATTATGGGCGTCTGAAGCTATAAAATGGGCCATTTGTGCTTCGATTAATTCGAACGTAAACTTTTGAATTTTTTTTCCGAAATGTCCCGTAGCGGATGAGGCTGTTACTTGTGTTAAGATCCCTTTTTCAACAAGATGATAAAGGGTATCTGGATGACTAATAATTTCCGAATTTCGTTCTGGATGAACGATAATTGGTTTTAATCCTTTCACTTGCAAGTCAAAGAGCAGGCGTCCCGTGTATCTTGGGACATGACTTGAGGGTAACTCAATTAAAATATAGGATGTGTCCGCAATGGTTTGAAGCATGCCTGCGTCATAATCCTCGGAAATCTCTCCAAAAATACGGTTTTCCTGTCCTGGCTGGACGACGATATCGATTCCTTCCGCTTTTAATCTATCATTATAGGTTTGTACGTTTCGAATGATGGTTTGTTTAGGATTTTCATAGCTTCCGTTTTTATGATGGGGTGTTGCAATGATTGTTTTGATGCCTGTTTCAGCTGCATGTCTTGCCATTTCAAGACTAGCTTCGATTGTTTTTGGTCCATCATCAATATTCGGTAGGATATGACAGTGTAAGTCTATCATCATCTATTCCTCCAGTATTAAAAAAATAAGTGGGACAAGGAACCTGTCCCTCGTCCCACTACTTGTTTCCATAATAGTAGTAATAATTGCTTTGTTTTTGATCTTTATGATTTAAGACTGCGCCTAATAGTTTTGCCCTTGAATTCTTTAATAACTCTGTTGCTTTGATTGCCATATCATATTCTGTTTGGCCGCTTTTTGTAACGAGGACGACACCGTCTGCAAGATTTGCAAGTATTTGAGCATCGGTAACAGCTAATACTGGTGGTGAATCGATGATAATGATGTCAAATTGCTCCGCCACATGTTCAAGAAGCTTTTTCATTGCATCGGATCCAAGCATTTCGGCAGGATTAGGCGGAATCGGTCCACATGTTAAAACGCTTAAATGCTCAACTTCAGAGCTTTTGATTGCTGCATCACAAGCTGATTGTCCGGTTAAAATATTTGTTAAACCAATCGTATTATCAAGCTGAAATGTATAATGTACGGTAGGTTTACGTAAATCACCATCAATTAATAAAACTTTTTTATTCTGCTGTGCAAAGACTACAGCGAGATTGGCGGTAGTTGTTGATTTTCCCTCACCGGGTCCGGCTGATGTAACAACAATGGTTTTATAACTTTTATCTACCGCTGAAAATTCTATATTTGTGCGGATTGTTCGATATTGTTCAGAGATTGGTGATTTCTTATCAAAATGAGTGATTAAACTACGAAATTTGCTATTTGTCGTGTTTAGCTTTTTCTTCCGTCTAAGATTCAACTTTTTCACTTCCAATCTTTGCAGCAAAGGCTGGCTGCTGTCGTTTATTCTCCTCTGCGTCTAAATTAATAACTGTAATAATCCCAAGAACCGGGATATCAAGAATTTTAGTAATGTCTTGTTCAGACTTAATTGTATTATCTAAATATTCGAGTAAGAAGGCAATACCAACACCGGCCATTAATCCGACAACAATAGCGATTGCAATATTCAACACCGGCTGTGGTTTGATTGGTGATGGGTTTTCACCAACAGTGGCTTTTGCAAGAATATTTACGTTATTAACATTCATAATTTTAACAATTTCCCGTTGAAAGACAGTTGCTGTTGTGTTGGCAATTTTTGCTGCTAATTCAGGATCAGGGTCTTGGACAGTAATGGAAACAACCTGTGATTGGTTTTGACTTGCCACAGTGATTTGATTATTCAATTGATCATATGAGTGATCAAGCGCTAATTCCTCTATAACTTTATCCAAAATCGCTGGACTTTTAATGATGACATTATACGTATTAATAATCTCAAGATTGCTACGGATAGCATTTACGTCATACACAGCCTGATCATTACGAGACTGATTGACTAGAATCTGGGTAGAAGATTGATAGATTGGCGTTAATACAAAAAAACTTATGATAGCACTTGCAATTGCAGCAACACTTGTTATCGAAATAATTAACCAAATCCGTTTTTTCAACGTTTGGAAAATTTCTATTAAACTAATCTCTTCCATCGTTTCCTTCATTTTATTTCCTCCATGCTTATTTTTCAAAAAACTAGTTGTAATTATAACATACTCTCTACTGATTATATTATAAATCTTGGATTTTTCTATAGATGGTAGGTTGTTTTTCAATAAAATTATTAGAAGTAGTTTTTACAGGTGTACTATTCTAAATTATAAAGTGATTTAATTTGACAAGTATCGACAAGGTAAAATACATAAAAAGTAGGTCTAAATACCCGTTTGTTAACCAAAATTATACATCTTATTGACCATTAAATATAATGCGAGTAAAATAATTACTCAGGTATTGTAAAAATTCGTAAGATTTTAAAAGGGTATGGTGTATTTTGTTAGATATTTTGATTACTTCCAAAACTAGAGTGAAGTTGTTGGTTAAGTTTTTTGGAAATCCAAACACAAAAAGCTACTTGCGAGAACTGGCAGATGAATTCGGTGATTCGACCAACTCAATTCGCATCGAATTGAATCGAATGGTAGAAACGGGCCTTCTTAATGTTTGGTCTGAGGAGCCCTACAAAGTCTATCAAGCTAATAAACAACATGAGTATTTTACGGATATACATAATATAGTTTTGAAGATGATTAATAAGAGATGCACATAAGTCTGTTTTCGGTAATGTCTCCTCGCCGTTATCAATGGGGGCACTCGGTCATGCTGTGGGTCAATAGAATCAGTACCTTAGACGCGGGTCGTCGCTAGTGTGATGTGAGGCGGGGTTAGATGCCCTTACTTATAAATGAAGATTCTCGATAGGCTGTTTTTGTTTAAAGCAATTTATCTAGAGTCTTTATTTCGCTAATGTGAAAATAGGGGGGGATGGTTGGTGTCGTATCGAAAACGGGTATTATTTTTGGTGACAATTGATTCAATTATCGTATTAACTGCAATCTTTTTCAGCCAGTACATACTTGATACGAAGAATGTATTTACACCTTTTTTGTTTGTGACGGCTTTTTCATTATTGATTGGTCATCATATATTTGCTTATATTTTTAAACTTTATAAAAAAGTTTGGCAGTATGCGAGTATTGGAGAATTAATCGGTATTTTTAAGGCGATCACATGGACGATTGTATTTGCAGGGATTGTGCAAGGGGTTATTTTCCATGATGTTTATTTTCGGGCGCTTGCAATCACTTGGATGCTTCATATGTTATTGATAGGTGGGGCAAGATTTTCTTGGCGTCTCTATCGTGACACATATGTGAAGCAAAATGCAAATAAAAAGCGGACGCTTGTGGTTGGGGCGGGAGCTGCTGGAACGATGGTTGTAAGACAGCTACAGCATAATAATGAAGCAGAACTGTTGCCGGTTGCCTTTATTGATGACGATAATCATAAGCACAATCTGGAGATTTTAGGTGTGCCCGTTGTGGGTGGGATCGAATGTATTGAAAGTGTTGTGAAGGAAAAAGAAATAACAAATATCGTGATTGCGATTCCTTCTTTAAGTAAGAAAGAATTAAATAAGATTTTCCAAGAATGCTCGAAGACAAGGGCAAAAACGCAAATCTTGCCGATGATTGAAGATTTAATGAGTGGGAAAGTTTCGGTCAATCAGTTTCGGGATGTTCAAGTGGAGGATTTGCTTGGAAGAGAGCCTGTCCAGCTAGATTCAGAAAGTATCGTTGATACAATTAGCGGAAAGACAGTGCTAGTAACGGGTGCTGGCGGTTCGATAGGTTCGGAGATTTGTCGACAAATTGCTAACTTCAATCCTAGTAAACTCATTTTGGTCGGCCATGGCGAAAATAGTATTTATTCGATTGATATGGAATTAAGGCAAAGCTTTTCTGGGAAGATTGAAATTATCCCTGTTATTGGCGATATCCAAGATCGGGCACGAATTTTTTCAGTTATGGAAATGTACAAGCCTGATGTGGTTTATCATGCAGCAGCCCATAAACATGTGCCATTGATGGAATATAATCCGGTCGAAGCGGTTAAGAATAATATATTTGGAACAAAAAATGTAGCGGAGGCTGCGGATACCTTTAGTGTCAAAACGTTTGTAATGATTTCGTCTGACAAGGCGGTTAATCCAACAAATGTAATGGGAGCAACAAAGCGATTTGCAGAATTAATCGTGCAGCAGATGGCAAAACAAAGCCAGACAAAGTTTGTAGCTGTACGATTTGGGAATGTACTAGGGAGCCGTGGAAGTGTTATTCCACTCTTTAAAAAGCAAATTCAAGCAGGCGGTCCGGTTACCGTTACTGATCCTGAGATGACTCGCTATTTTATGACAATTCCGGAAGCATCACGATTGGTGATTCAGGCGGGAACATTGGCGCGTGGTGGCGAAATCTTTGTTCTTGATATGGGTGAACCGGTGAAAATTGTTGATTTAGCGAAGAATTTGATCAAGTTGTCCGGGTACTCCGTTGATGAGATCGGGATAGAATATACAGGATTACGGCCTGGAGAGAAGATGTTTGAAGAACTATTGAATGAAAATGAGGTCCATAAGAAGCAGGTGTTTCCGAAGATTCATATTGGCAAGGCTGTAGTGATTGAGCGGAGAGTCTTGGATTATTTTATGGAGAATTATGAGCAGATGAATGCGGTTGAAGTTAAAGATTATTTATTGATGGTAGCAAATAATCGGGTTGAAGAAGAGGCGTTTTTGGAGTTGGTTGGGAGTTAGTGGAACACTAGAACCGTCCCTGTGTTCCAGTATAAAATCTTGTAATCTTGTATAGACTAGTAACAATTGGAGTAATGATGATAAAATAGGAATAAGTATTGTATGAAAAGGTGGTGGGATCAATGGAGCAGTCTTGGGTGTTATCCATTCGTGACTTTGGAAAAATTAAGAGTGGTGAGATTGAAATTGCCCCATTCATGTTATTTGTTGGTGAAAATAATAGCGGTAAAAGCTATGTGATGTCGCTGTTGTGGGGCGTGTTAACAGAGGCGCGCAAACTGTTTCCAAATGATCCTCCTAGTAGTCAAGCGTATCGAGAGGTTGATCGGCTTATTGCCGCTTCTACTGGGCAGTCAACTCAGCTTGATAATGAAAAAGCAAAGATCTTCATTAACTGGTTTAATGATATATTGCGAGTGAAAAAAAATGAATTAACGAAACGTATTTTTCAAAGAAAAATAGATATAGGGACACTCAGCATTGAACAGTTTCGCCGTTCTAGACCATTGGAATTGAAATTTGATCATAAAGAATCGATCGAAGGAACGAGATATTCTAGCGGGCAACATTATGTGCGAATCCCATATTCTGACCGGAGCAAAGAGCTCGCTACAGAGCGGTATCGAATGGCGAAATATATTACGTGGAAATTATTAATGGATCAATTAAGTTCTCCGTTATATCCTGCAGGAGAACGCACGTCAATGAAGTCGCGGGCAATTGGAGAAGCTCTTTATTTACCAGCGTCACGTACTGGGTTTATGTTGGCCTATAAAACTCTTGTGCAAGAGATGATGGAACAGGCTATTGATGGTGATGTTGAGAGTGCGAATTTACAATTCACACTCCCTGTATACCGCTTTTTGCAAGGGTTGATTCGGTTGGATGAGGGCACGTC
The DNA here is from genome assembly GCF_035811335.1 of Schinkia azotoformans. NCBI lineage: Bacteria > Bacillati > Bacillota > Bacilli > Caryophanales > Bacillaceae > Schinkia > Schinkia azotoformans. Next base: position 88,638 of record NZ_JARSMD010000002.1, on the reverse strand, counting down.
ATCAGCTTATGAAGATATTGGGGAATTTATTGAAGAACAGATTCTTCAAGGAACGATGGAACAAGAAAAAGGGATTATTCCTTCGTTTTTTTATCAGCCCCAAGGGAAAAAGAATAAGCTACCATTATTTATTACATCTTCCCTTGTTACAGAATTGTCTCCGCTCATTTTGTTTTTGAAGTCTAAAACAACATATAGGTCATTGTTCTTCGAAGAGGCAGAGGCACATCTTCATCCGCGGGTACAACGAATTCTTGCTATTGCATTGGTGAAGCTTGTCAATCGGAAAATGCCTGTTTGGCTAACAACACATAGTGATATTCTTTTTCAACAAGTTAATAACATGATGAAGTTAGCTGCTCACCCACGGAAAGAAGAATTAATGGCAGCAAGAGGTTATACTGAGGAGGATGTCCTTTATCCGGAGATGGTTCGAGCATATCAGTTTCAATCAAACAATAGACAAACGACCATTACAAGATTAATAGCAACTGAAAATGGGTTTCCGGCACAGACATTTAATAAAGTTATCCTAGATTTAAATGAAGAAACGTATGCTTTTCAAGTAGGTGATGAGGATGAATAATCTTCAATATTTCGTCGCTAATTTCTATGAGCAAAATGATAAAGGTTATGTAACGATCGTTGAAACGGAAAAACAAGGTGAAGCAGAGCTCACCGTTCATAGTGATAAACAAGCCATTTCTTTTCGCATTAAAGCCGGAAATGGCTTTACTTATTTGGCAATACCTAATACCCCAGATGGGTTGGTATTTGTGAAGGATGAAAACAATGATTGGAATCTTCATATTTTTGAATGTAAGAAAACCGTAACAGAAAAAAGTTGGGATAAGGCGAAAAAGCAGTTTGCTGGCGGTATTCTTAATGCGCATATGCTGAGAGGATTGCTTAATGTATCCGACTTTGCTTCGATTAAAGCGTACACCGTATTCAGGGAAGATAAATTACTGGAGAATACCCAAGACCCAAGTCTTCTTCGGCAGCCTGTCGGAGTTCGTATCAATAAACCTCGCTTTACAGATTGGAAAGAACCCAATCTATCAATTCTTTGGTATGGGAAGGTAGAGCATACTCCAATTCGATTGGATAGTAATGGAGTTGGGGAGTTTAGGCTAGAGTAAAAAATTAACCCATGTTTTACTAGATTGTTAAAGTATATATCGTGGAGGGAGAAATAGATGAAAAAGGTTAGAAAAGCGATTATTCCTGCTGCAGGGTTAGGAACAAGGTTTTTACCAGCAACAAAGGCACAGCCGAAGGAAATGTTGCCGATCGTAGATAAGCCAACGATTCAATATATTATTGAAGAAGCGGTTGCTTCTGGGATTGAGGATATTATTGTTGTAACGGGTAGAGGCAAACGGGCGATTGAGGACCATTTTGATAAGTCTTATGAATTGGAAGAGACTCTTGCTAAGAAAGAGAAATGGGATATTCTTGAAGAGGTGCAGGGGATTAGTAATCTTGCAAATATTCATTATATCAGACAGAAAGAGCCTAAAGGGCTTGGGCACGCGATTGCTTGTGCGAGTCGCTTTATTGGCGATGAGCCGTTTGCGGTGTTATTGGGGGATGATATTGTTCATTCACCGGGGAAGCCAGCATTAAGACAGTTGATTGATGTGTATGAGCGGTTTAATTCATCGGTTATTGGTGTACAGCAAGTTTCGGATGAGGATGTTTCGAAGTATGGGATTATATCGGTGAATAATGGTGAAATTGAAAAGGATGTTTTTCGGATTCATGATCTGGTGGAAAAGCCGAAACGTGAAGAGGCACCTTCTAATTATGCGATTATGGGGCGCTATATTTTAAGGCCGGAGATCTTTTATGTGCTTGATAATGTGAAGCCGGGTGCTGGTGGCGAGATTCAGTTAACGGATGCTATTAAGTTGTTGAATGAGCAGCAGATTGTCGTGGCCCATAATTTTGAAGGAGTACGTCATGATGTTGGGGATAAGTTTGGGTTTATTAGGGCTACGATTGAGTTTGCGCTTGAGAGAGAAGATTTGCGTGGGGATGTTTTGGAGTATTTGAGACGGGTTGTTGAGGTGGAAAAGGTTTTTTAGTTGGTTGGTTAAGGGGGGCCCTTTCGGGGCTTAACCCCTGATTACTTTGGCCTAACCAACCAATAACTAACCAACTAGTTTAATGCAAGCCATTCTAATGAAATGGAGGTGAGTTCTATTGAATTCCTATATCACCCAATATCAAACCCATCTTGATTATATTAAACAAGCACTGCGTAAAAATAAGATTTTCTTATTTGTTGGTGCAGGGTTATCTTTAAATGCAGAGAAGAAAACGGTGCAAACGAAGGAAAGGTTTAAATCGTGGCCAGAGTTTATTGAGCAATTAGGGGGAAAGATTTGGCCAGACTTATATGAAAATAATAAAGAAGAGTTTTTTCGGAGAATTTCAGGCGATCATTTAATGATTGCTCAATTATTCGAAGAAGAGTTTGGAAGAAATGCTTTTTATGAAGAACTGCTCGAGGCTGTGCCTTACAAACGCTACGTTCCATCAGCTATACATAAGAGACTCTTAGGTAAGAGCGGATGGACGGGCTTTATTACAACGAATCAAGATTGTTTGATTGAGAGTACACTTGATCAGCTCCATATCCATTATGATGTCGTCATCGATGATTTAGATATTGCGGCGAAAGAAGCGGCAACAAAAGTGTATAAGGTACATGGCACAATGGAACGGCCTTCTAGCATTATTTTTACAGAGGAGCAATATCGTACGTATGAACAATTGCATCCCCTTCTTTATGTAAAACTTAAAGCGATTTTTGCGGAATATCCCGTTGTTTTCATCGGCTTTAGTCTTTCGGATCCGAATTTCAAGCTCATTCACGGCTGGGTGAAAGACGTTTTAGGAACGGAATACCAACGTAAGGCCTATGCGTTTGTTTTTGAAGATAGTATTGATCCATATACGAGAAAATATTGGGAAAAGCGAAATATCATATTGATTCCGATGAAGGTGGATGCACAAAAAGGCAAGAAAGCATCCTTTTTCGAAGCTATCAATCAGTATATGGATTATTTTGAGGCGGAACCTGAAAAAAAGAAGATAAAGAATGAAAAAGATGGTAAGAAATTGTTAGCTCTATTGGAACAGAAGACGTGGAGCGATCGTGATGTCGAGGACGTTTCTAATCTGCTAGCGAGGTTGGGGGCGGATTTTGAAAGCAATGTAGAATATTTGCGTGATTTTATATATGGTTTAAGAGACAGCGGTCGATTGTCAACAGTAAATGAAAGTCAGCTTTTAAAAGTATTGGAATCTGTTTACCCGTTTGTGGGACCTGGATTTCAAATGACGAACCAATCGATTGTTCAAGAGTTGATTCAGGTCATAGAGGGAAATCCGAAGATGAATAGTGGTGACAAACTATTTCAATATTACTTGGAAAAGATCCTCAACTACTTAAATTACAGTGCGTCTGATAAAATAGAGAAGACGATTGAACATCTTATTGAGAAATACGAAAATATGCCGGCACAGTATAAAAATGAATTTTACTTTATATTAATTATTATCAATAAATTCAAATTGAACATAAATAATGTCTCGACCTACTTACAGAAAATCGAACAAAAGGATGTAAATATTCAATCGCTGAATCAAATGGGGCAAGCCCATGTGTATTTGGGAGAATATTCAACCGCTTTGCAATACTTTAATCGCGCGATTCAGCTCGCTGAACAAGCACAGGATGATTGGAATCTGTTTGTTGCCCTGCAATCTAAGCTTGATGTTCTTTCGCAGAATAGCAAACCATCTGAAAGGTCATACAGATCCGAGAAAAAGAAAGTGTATGAGAATTTAGATTCATTAAGGCAAAAGCTGAAAGAAACAAAAAATAGCCCATATGAAGAATTAATTAAATATGAAGGTTTGAGGAAAGAGTGGGTAGAGTACATCGAGTGGAAAAATCGTCTAAAGCCAAATCAAGAAGGCTTTAACTCACGAAAGATGGATACCTACTATACTATCTATCATGCTCTATTATTTCTTGAACAACATGGGTTGCCACCATCCTATTTTTCAAGCTCCAAATACGAATTGTTTGGTGAGGTTTGTCTGGAAAATGGGGAGGTTGTCGAAGCCGTTCGCTGGTTAACCTATTTCGGGCAAACTAAGCAAGTGGAACATTTATTTCAGCTTGAGCATCTGGCAGATTTACGAAAAGATGAAATTCAGGAAGCTTATCGCTATTTAACGAATAGTTTATATCAGATTAATATAAGACTAAAATTATTTCAGGAATTACAAATCTCCTCCACTTATATAAAATGGATGACGGTCATTACGAAATTATTGAATCGTTTCATTCACGTGCTGACCGATGAAGAAATGAGTAGGGTAGCGGAGCTTTGTTTTGACACGTTTACTGAGCTTAAGAGGTTAAAACTTAAGTATGATTATCAAATTCAAGAAAATATCATAAAAGCCACTATTGATGTCCATTATTACCTTAATAGAAAAGAAGATTGTGAAAAGGTTCTTTATTTTTTTGAGCAATGTTATCAAGATTTTAGATTATGGGGAAGCTTTTTGTCCTTTAATTGGAAAATGGCCAAAAACGGAGATCGTGATGCAATAAAAGATGAAATACTCGAGTGTTTTTTGAATGATTCATCTTCAATAGGTGCGGCTTTAGTTTATGATTGGCTAGATGCTGGACTATTGAGTGAAGCCCAACAACAATTTATTTTCAAAAAAATTTACGGCACCAATCCGCTAACTAGCAGAAATCCACTTACTGGAAGGGATAAATGGCTTGAAGGATCATTATTATTGTTGCCATTTTTCGAAGAAACGCTAGAAAAAGGTCAATGTTCAGCCATTATTCAAAGTGCCATTACTTTCCTAAGAACATCGACTTCGAGTATGGATGAAAGAACGGTTTATCAGTTGGCCAATGTTGTAGAGTTGATGGATGAGTCTGGGATTTTGGAATTAATGTGGATTTGTGAAGATAAAATAAAGCAATCCGAAACTGAGCGAAGCCGTCATGAGTTTATGCGGCCCTTTTCAACAATCGGGATGACAACAGCATATTTGACGTTTTTATTTAATGGCTATAAAAACAATGTAGTCGAGATGGGCCTGCTAAGAGAAAAGCTATTTGCATTTCCGCAATGGGGATATGGTGTCGGTCAAATTATAGAGTGTTTAGCAGATGAACCATCCTTCAAACGACAATTAGTCGACTATTTATCCGCGGGTGTGTTAAATAGTGAAACAAGACCAATCATGAGTGGTTTAGTTGGTTTCTATCTAAAGGGCACTTGCAAGCAGGAACCGCTTGATAGCGGGGGAATGCAGTTGCTAGAGCTTCTGTATATGAGTTTGCTAGATTCAAATATTGAGACGGGTAAAGGAGCATTGGCGGCGTTCACTGAGATTATCAGAGGTAGTGATAGTGATTCAATCGCTTGGCTCGATATCGGGAAGTTAATTACTTGGACGGAGTCCTATAAAGACAAACATCATATTCCATACTTAGTACACTTGGCGCATCTATATAGGTGTTTGAAACAAGTTGTAACGGATCAGGGGTTGCTGGTTAGGATAGATGAAGTGGTGGATGGGCTGAAAGAGTCACATTATAGTTCGGTAAGAGTTGTTTTTAAGGGGTAGTGGATAGGTGGTTAGTAGTTTGTTGGTTAGGGGGGCGCCCCTTGCGGGGCTTGTTTTGTCCTTATTGTTGTTTGTGATGAGGGGTTAGCAAGGAAGTTGGTTACGCTATGCGCCCCTTCGGGGCTTACTATGTTTAGTTAAAAAGATAACCCATGGAGATGTGTGATATGGATAATGGAGGAGATTATCAAACGTATTACAACCAAGGGTTTACTCTCATTGAATTGCTAACGGTGATTGTAATATTAGGAATATTAATGTCAATTGCTGTGTTGTCTGTTTTGGGTGTTACGGAACGTACGGAAACGGAAGTTTGTGAAGCGAATCGTCTAGAGCTTGGAAGGTATTATCGTGTACACTTGATTGTTGAAAGTAAAGTGCATACGAGTACTGCATTTAAAGAGTTCATGCTTGGTTATGGGGATGAGATATGTCCTGTTGGTGGGGAAATATCTTATGACGACCGCAAAGTTGAATGTAGTGTTCATTCTGTAGCTGCTAATGGTAATGACGAAGGCGATGATGGTGAGGTTCCGTATTTGTGAAAATGGAAGGTTTATTAGCCCTTTCGGGCTTTGTTAATTGATTTGGAGGCAGTTTGTTAACTGGCTGAGTGCTAACCCCTTTGATGCAATAAATAACAATGAGCAACTACTGATTGAGAATTTTGAGTAGTTCAAAGAGTGTGGGTTTGAATCCTCACTGAATAGAGTGATAGTTTGCATTCATCCCTCCATTTGTGGAAGTGAGGGACTTCTGCTGCTGAATGAAGTTAAATGTATATTGAATGGCGATAATTGATTGGGAATTGAGACGCGAGTATGTTTGGTAGATAAAAATCATATTGTTAACCAATCCATATAAACGAGGTGAACTGATGAACCCAAGAATAATCATGTATTAGACTGAAGATGGATTAACTAAAATAGAAATAAATTTTGATGGTGATACTGTATGGCTTAAATAGATCAAATGGCAGAGCTATTTCAGAGGGACAGGTCTACAATCTCGTGACATTTTAAAAAATATTTTTACTGAAGGCGAGCTTGAGCGTGATTCAGTTGTTGCAAATTTTGCAACAACTGCGGCTGATGGTAGAAGCGGATAAAATCAGGTGTTTTGATTTTTTGGGCAACGTTGATTTATCAGGCCTTGCGGACTTGGGGGATAATGGAAATTACTGAATGGTAATGAGGAAGTCAGAATGGTTAATAGATAACCACAACATATTGTGTCGGAATCGGTGGAAAATCATAAAAACATACAATATATGGGATTTATCTATATAACATAGTACCATTTTGTCATTATATAAAGATAAAATGTCTAAAATCAGGTATTTCGATTATGAAAAACGTTGATTTGACGGGCTTTTTAACAACCTAAAATATGGGGAAATATTGAATAGAGTTAAGGAACTGAGTATCGTAGTTAGATTAAATGCTGGAAACCTTGCGGGATAAGGGTTTGAGGTGTTTTTAGTGAGATTTATAGATTGATTGAATGGTATATATAATAGGAAGAAACTCGGTTTGAAGTGCCAAAACAGTAAATATCTATTTCGTATTTGCTTGGTAGATTGAATAGATAGTACGAGGTGAGTATCAGTTATGGATACTATTTTAGTGGTTTAGTAGTTGGTTGGAAACATATAGCAATGTTCCAATTAAGTCCTAATCTACTAAAGTACAAATTTAAGGAGTGTAGCTGGATGTATATGAAGGTTAAAAGATTGACAGATATCATTCTTTCTTTAATAGGACTAATTGTTTTATCCCCGATATTTTTGATTCTCATTGTGGCCATTAAGATTGATTCAAGAGGTCCGGTTCTGTTTAAGCAAAAGCGTATTGGTATTAACAAGACACATTTCAATATCTTAAAGTTCCGTACCATGAGAATAGATACGCCGAAGGATACTCCAACTCACTTATTAGGTAATCCAGAACAGTATATTACAAAGATGGGTAAATTCTTGAGAAAAACCTCACTTGATGAGCTTCCGCAGATTTGGAATATTTTTGTGGGACAGATGAGTATTATTGGGCCAAGACCAGCACTTTGGAATCAGTATGATCTGATTGCTGAACGGGATAAGTATGGTGCTAATGATGTACCACCTGGATTAACTGGTTGGGCTCAGATTAATGGTAGGGATGAGCTACCAATTGAGGTGAAAGCAAAATTGGATGGGGAGTATGTTGAGAAGGTTAGTCTTTGGATGGATGTAAAGTGCTTCTTTGGGACCATCGTTAGTGTTCTGAAGAGTGATGGTGTTGTTGAAGGTGGAACTGGAGCAATAGGGAAGAAGGAAGTAGTGAGTAGCAAAGAGCCGATGATGAAATAAAGATTGGGGAATTAAAAATGAATAATCAATATTTAGTGTCTATTGTAACACCAGCTTATAATTGTGAGGACTTTATATCTGAAACAATTGATAGCGTATTAGCTCAAACATACTCCAATTGGGAAATGATTATAGTTAATGATAAGTCAACTGATAACACTGTAGAAGTTATTAATAAATATGTACAAAAAGATTCCAGGATAAAATTAATAAACCTAAACGAGAACTCAGGAGCTGCCGTAGCACGTAACAAAGCTATAGAAAAAGCGAAGGGAAGGTTTATTGCCTTTCTTGATTCGGATGATAGGTGGAAAAGGGAAAAATTAAAAAAGCAAATTGATTTTATGAATAACAATAATTTTGGTTTTACTTTTACTGCATATGAATATATAAAGGATGAAAATAATAGCAAGGATAAAATATTTAGTGTACCAGAATCACTCAACTATACGCAGGCTCTGAAAAATACAATCATTGGTTGTTTAACTGTAATAATTGATAGAAATATTGTTGGTGATTTTAGAATGCCGTTGGTTAGACGAGGCCAAGATAATTTGACTTGGTTGATGTTACTTCAAAAAGGCAATATTGCATACGGTCTTAATGAAAACCTTGCTGAGTACAGACTTGTAAATGGTTCTCTTTCAAACAATAAATTTAAAGCTCTAAAAAGACAATGGTTTAATTATAGGCATGTTATTAAACTTTCGTTATTGAAATGTATTTATTATTACCTATGGTATATTTTCAATAATGTAAGAAAGTATTACTTTTCTTAATTTAGTAAAGTTAGTTTATATTATTTTAAAATTATTCTAGAGGGAAAGACTTTGAAAATAATTGTTTCATCTGATATTTAAACTGTTTTTTTATTCTAGATATTGCGAAAATAAAGTGGGGTTATTAATGAGAATAGCATTTGTTTCTTCTGGGAACTCAGTTCATGTAAAAAAGCTTGCAAATGGATTAGTAAAACAAGGTCATGAAATTACATTATATACATTACCTAATCATAATAGACTAGCTAATGCTTTTAATAACAGGGTAAATATAGTATTTTTACCTATTGGGGGGAAAATTGGATATTACCTAAATGCGCCTTTCCTGAGAAGGTTACTGAAAAAAGGTAAATACGATCTTATAAACTCCCATTATGTTAGTGGGTATGGAACACTAGCTAGAATAGCTAATGTCCACCCTCTTGTCACGGCTGTTTTTGGTAGCGATGTTTATAAATACCCTTACCAATCTAATAATAATATGCGAAGGGTTATAAAAAACTTAGATACTGCTAAAGTGATAACTTCGACCAGTAAAGTAATGGAAGATGCTGTAAGAAATTTTTATAAAAGGGATAAACCGATTTATATAACGCCTTTCGGAGTAGACATTGATATCTTTAAACCACTAGATGATATAAAAGATACAACTACATTTGTATTCGGAATTGTCAAAAAACTTGAAGACACTTACGGAATACATTATTTGATCGAAGCATTTTCAATTTTGTTAAATAGTATAGGTACTGAAAATAGAAACAAGGTATATCTCTCAATATTTGGTACTGGTTCAAAAGAGGATGAATATAAAAAGCTTGTGGAAAAATTCGGAATTTCTGACCGCGTAAAATTTAATGGGTTTATAAAAAATGAGTTGGTACCACATGCATTTAACAGTATGAATGTTGCATGTTTCCCTAGTGAAAGCGAGAGTTTTGGAGTAGCAGCTGTTGAAGCAATGTCCTGTGGAATTCCGGTAATCACTTCAGATGCTTCTGGATTTACCGAGGTCGTAGAAGACTCCAAATGTGGTTACATTGTCCCCAAAAAAGACATAGATGCACTTGCTAATAAAATGGAAGAAATGTTTTATATGGATAGGGAAAAACTAGAAGAGATGGGGAACTTCGGATACCAAAGAATTCGAAAATTGTACAACTTCGAAAACAATTTAAAAACATATATAGAGGCGATTTCAAAGGCCATTGAGGTGTAGACTATGGAGTTATTAATTGTTAGAAATCTAATTGAAAGATTAAATCAAGAAGATGTTAAATACTGTCATTGGAAAAGTAACCAACATGTTGCTGATGCATTTAAAGGCATTGATGATATAGATATGCTTATTGAACAAGAGGATATATTAAAATTAAATGTAATATTAAATGAGTTGGGTTATAAAAGATTTAGGTTACCAGAAAAAAGAGCATATATTGGAATTGAAGATTATCTTGGCTTTGACAAAGAGCAAGGTAAATTTATTCACCTTCATTTACATTATCAACTTACCCTGGGAGAGAAATTTCTTAAAGGTTATCAATTACCTTATGCGAAAACTGTATTAAACAGGAGGATTTTTGACAAGGATAATAATATTTATATTACTTCCCATGAAGATGAAATGTGGTTATTGTTGGTTAGACTCGCCTTAAAACTGCGTCATAGGGATATTGTGAAATTGTTTTTGGGTAAGGATATATTTGGAAAATCAACTCGTACAGAATATAAATGGCTCCAAAAAAGTATAGATAAAACATTATTTAAAACAAGAATTATAGAGTTATTTGGTGAAACTGTAGCAGCTTTAATGCTTTCTATTATCGAAAAAGAGTTGCAGTATAAAACAATAATCTCTCTAAACAAAGTGATCAGAAAGAGACTTAAGGCATTTAAGGGCTTTACAATTGTTGGCGGAACAGTAACTCGCTGGTTACGAGAGTATTTTAGGATTTGTCAAATGTTTCATAATAATGTTTATAGGGGGGCAAAAAGTTATAGAAGAACACCTATATCTGGTGGGAAAATTATTGCATTTTTAGGACCAGATGGTGCTGGGAAATCAACTGTTATTAATGAAGTTTACAGAAGGTTGCAACCGTTGATGGATGTAAATATGTTTTACCTAGGTAGCGGAGATGGCCAAAGTTCATTACTAAGAAAACCATTAAAAGGTGTATATAATGTTTTTTTGAAAAGAGGTATTCTAAATAGAAAAAGCAAAAAAGTTGATAGAAATGGGGAAACTTATCGTATTGAGGAAAAAGGAAAGGCAGGATTAATAAGAAAAATTGGTCAACTTCCTTGGACTTATACGCTAGCAAGAGAAAGAAAAAAGAAACTTTTGAAAGCGAGACGATTCAGAAATAAAGGATACGTGGTAATCACTGATAGATATCCGCAAACCCAGGTTAAGGATATGTGTGATGGTCCTCGATATTACATGAATAAAAATATTGAACAATCACTTTCAAATGAATTGTCTATTAGATTTGAAAGAAAGAGCTTTGAGTTGGCTAATATCGTTAAGCCTGATGCAATTATAATCTTAAAGGTTTCATCTGAAATAGCGTATAAACGTAAACCTGATGAAATAGATTTAGAATCTCATAAAAGATTAATGGGGACTATTCTAGATTTGAAATTTGGTGAAGATACCAATCGAATAGTATTAGATGCTGATCAACCATTGGAAAGTGTTATTCGTGAAGCTGTCTCTGCTGTGTGGAGGAACTTATAATGATAGTAGAATTTATTGGACTACCAGCATCAGGGAAAACAACTATAGCTAAACATATTCATTTGCAGGATTCTATTGGAAATAAAAAGGTAAAATACCCTTTATATAATATATATAAGTATTCATGGTTTAAAAGAAATCTTTTTAAATCATTAAGCGTATTAAAATATATTGTAGTTAATCCGTATAAATCTTTTAAGCTGTATATGGCTATATTCAAGACAAACCAGAGTAGCTGGGCTGATTTAATTAAAGTTTACTTTAACTATATATTTCTTATAGTTAATTATCTTAAATATAAAAATTGTGATGATATTATTCTGTTTGATGAAGGCTTTCTTCATAATATGTGGGCTATCTTATATGCATCTAATAATAAGTCAGATAGTATTGATCTTAAAGAATTTATAGTAAATGGGTGTTTGCCGAATATCGTAATTAAAGTTGATTGTAATGCAGAAATTATTATTGAAAGATTATTTTCACGAAATTCAAATACTAGAATTGAAAAAGAAGACAATATTGTTGAAAAGGTTAAGAACTCAATTAATGAAATAGGACATATTATTAATAGCGCTAGATCTATCACAGGGGATTTTAATATTGATTTCTTTAGTGTAGATAATAGTAAGGATAATGATTTAAATATCCACGTAGAAAATATTATATCATTTATCCTAGAAAGGTTAGATAATTATGATAGGCATTGTAATCCTTAACTATAAAACATGGGAAGATACTATTGCATGTATTGAATCAATTCAAAAAACTACTAATTGCAATTATAAAATATATGTGGTGGATAATAAGTCGCCAGATGATTCTTATAAACAGCTACAAGCTGCTCTTGGTAATAATAACAAAGTAACTTTAATAGAGGCTGATAGAAATGGCGGGTATTCAGCCGGGAATAATGTAGGTATTAAGCTAGCTTTAAATGATGGTGCAGAAGCGGTGTTACTTTCTAATAGTGATATTATATTTTATGAGAATTCAATTGATATTATCAATGAGTACATTAAAAAAAATCCACAAGTTGGTATTGTTGGACCAAAGGTTATACTACAGGATGGCAGAATTCAGCATTTTGTTAGGGAAAATTATACATTTTATAATTATATCTTTTCGAAGAAGCCCTTTGTTAATTTAGACTTTTTTGGAATTAATAATAAAACAATGAATAAAAACTATAAATATGAAAAGGAATTGCAGTTTTCCGGTATTTTGTCAGGCTGTTGTATAGCATTAACAAAAAACTATTTCAAAAAATGCGGATTACTGGATGAAAATGTTTTTCTTTATTATGAAGAAGCAATTATGTCTTATAAGGCTCAAAAATATAACCTATTAACTTGTTTATTACCGGAATCTAAAGTTTTGCACAAGAGTTCAGTTTCTATTGGGAATAAGCAAAGTGCATTTTCGAGATATCACAGATATTATAGCTCAATGTATTTCTTACGCAAATATGTAAAAATTAATATTCTTGAATATTCCTTAGTATTTATTATTAATTTTATGCCATTTTTGATAAATAGCATCAATAAAAAAGAGTATAGAAAAATGTTGAAAACATTTATTAAAGAGAGTAAAAGACTTTAGTAAAGGAAACAATATAAATTTATTATAATATTTTAGATTATTTATTTTAGAAAGAGGATAAAAATGCAAAATCCAGTTTCAGAGTCAGGATATAGTGTATTAAATAAAAAAAATCAACTGTTTAAATTTTTTTTCGTCGCAATTACACTTACTATGTTGTTGATTTCAGATATTAAGTTCATTTTTGCAATAGCAATTCCTCAATTCCCAGCTTTAAATACAATATTGCCCGTTTTCATACTTTTCTTTTGCGTTTTACTTTTGTATAGAAAAAGTTGGAAGATTGATTGGATAACTTTATCCTTATTTATGAGACTAGGCTTTGCAATTGCTACAATGCTATTTGTATCATATTCTTTCTATGATTCACTGAAAGCCGTATTCGTATTTACTGCAGCCATTTTAACATATTACCTATTCTTCAATTCGATTATATCTAAAAAAACCTTTTCTAATTTAATTGCCTTTTTTTTGTTAATTCTATCTATTCAAACGATAGGGTCTTATATAATGAACTATGCTAATTACTCTGTACTCTCTAAAAGTTTGATACAAATACCAATTGGTAGATCAAATTATATTGCTACTCTAGCCTTAGTATGTGTAATTTTTTTGTTTTTTATTAAAGGAAAAAATTCATTTCAAAAAATAGCACTATTAATGGGAATGGCTACACTATTTTTGACATTTTCCTTTGGTGCAATGGTATCTTTAATTGCTGTTATCATATTTTCAGTGGTTGGGCAGAGGGGCTCTAAGATAAAAAAAGTCCTTGTAATGTTCTTACTTTCATTGATTCTTGTTTATTTAATTTTTATTTACTTTCCTAATTATAGTTCTGTTAGTGAAGGTGTTATATCCACTATTAATAAAAATATATCAATGAAAATAACTTATTTCTTAGATGGAAATTACGAAAGACTATTTTCGGATAGATTTATATTATATGAAGAGTCCTGGAATAACTTTTTAAGCAACCCGATATTCGGAGGATTTAATGGTTTGGATTTTAGAGGAAGATCTATATATAAACCTCACAATTTATTTTTAGAGGCACTTTCAAGCTATGGTATTTTAGGATTTATAAGTCTTTTAATACCTCTACTTATTTTATACATTAGAATATCCTTTTCGTTAAAATCTTATCAAAGTAATGTTGTTCGTGCTTGTTCATTAGCACTTCTTGGGGGAGTCATACACGGACTTGTTGAACCGAATTTTTTTACGTTAGCATTTGAGTTTTTATGGTGGGCGATGGCCGGATTTGCAATGTCATATATTGGCCAGCTTAAAAAAGGGAACCTTAAAGTTTAATTTATAAATATATATTAGAAAAAGTAGCAGGAGTTGATAGGATGTTGGTAAGGAACCTCTCAAAAAGTATTAAATTATTACTTTTTAAACAAAGGTGGAGAAAAAATAATTATCATAATTATACAACGGTAAAGAATATTTTTCCTATCGAAAAGGTGAGTGTAGGAGTTAAAACATATGGCGCGTTAAATGTCAAAACTTATGGAAATCCAAAAGAAAAATTGATAATTGGGTCATTTTGTTCGATAGCAGGTGATGTGAAGTTTTTATTGGGGGGGGAGCATTATTATAAGGGACTGTCGACATATCCCTTTAAAAAGTATATTTGTGGATTAAGAGAAATTACCCTAACTAAGGGTCCTATAGTTATACAAGATGATGTATGGATTGGAGAAGGAAGCTTAATCTTATCTGGTGTTACAATTGGTCAGGGCGCTATAGTTGCTGCAGGTTCTATAGTAGTAAAGGATATCCCACCATATGCAATATATGCTGGTAACAAAGTTATAAAATATAGATTTTCGGAAGATATTATAAATCAATTATTAAATTTTAATTTTTCTAACCTAAATGATGAAATTATTAAAAATAATATTGAGTTTTTATATAGTGAACTTGATATTCATATGTTGAATAATTTTCACCAAAAATCTATTTAAAATGATTGGAGTAAGGGAGGATGAATGTTAAAGGAAGCTCATTTATAAAAAATTATTTTTATAGTATTGCGGCTAACAGTATATCTTTAATAGTATCTGTTTTGGTAGTTTTAATCATACCTAAATTAATAGGTGTTGAGGAGTATAGTTATTGGCAACTATATTTATTTTACGCATCTTATGTGGGATTTTTACAATTCGGATGGAATGATGGAATATATTTAAGATATGGTGGGGTAGAATATAATAAACTAGATAAGAAGCTTTTTTTTTCTCAGTTTTGGACATTGGTTGGCTCACAAATAATCCTCTCGATAATAATAATAATTTTGGCTCATTTTGTAAGTAATGATATTGATAGGCAATTAATTTTCTTTATGATTGCCCTTTGTTTAATTATATTGGGTTCACGAGCGATGCTTATTTTTATATTGCAAGCAACAAACAGAATCAAAGAATATTCACACATTATATTGCTTGATAGAATATTATACTTTTTTTTAATTAGTTCCTTTATTTTAATGGGTGTAAGAAATTATGAATTCCTGATATCAGCAGATTTAATAGGTAAATTAATTTCACTATTATATGCTATGTTTATTTGTAAAGATATTGTTTTCAAAAAAATAAATACTTTTCATATAAATATACAAGAAATCACAAAAAATATAAGTGTTGGTATTAAATTAATGTTTGCAAACATAGCTAGTATGTTAATAATAGGTTCTGTTCGGTTTGGAATAGAACGTTCATGGGATATCCTAACATTTGGCAAAGTATCGCTTACATTAAGTATTTCTAATCTTATGATGTTATTTATTAATGCTTTAGGGACTATTATGTTTCCTGTTTTAAGAAGAACCAATGAAAATAATTTACCAAATATTTACTTGAAAATGAGAGATTTTTTAATGCCACTTTTGTTAGGAGTATTAATAATTTATTATCCACTAAGAGTACTCTTATCAACTTGGCTTCCTCAATATGAAGATAGTTTGATGTATATGGCATTGTTATTTCCAATATTTATTTTTGAAGGGAAGATGGCACTATTAATTAGTACTTATTTAAAGACCCTTCGAAAGGAAAAATTGATGCTAGGGATAAATTTTGTTTCTCTTATCATAAGTATTATATTTACATTCTTTACTACTCAAATATTAGAAAACTTAGACTTAGCGGTAACATCAATTGTCCTCCTCTTAGCTTTCAGAGGTGCTTTAGCTGAAATTATTTTGTCAAAAGTTCTTGAAATCTCTTTGTATAAGGATATAGTGTTGGAGTTAATATTGTCAGCAATGTTTATATTAACAAGTTGGTATATTAATTCATGGTTATCAGTCTTTCTTTATATGATTTTCTATCTCGGATATTTAATAATAAAGAAAAAAGATATTGTAGCTTCAATACAGAATGTTAGATTACTAATTAAATCATAAAATAAATCCTAGTATTGTGATATTTAATATGTATTTGGCATTTAATTTTTATATGAAACGGCAATTAAAGACTTTCACTCAAATATGAATGAAGTTTCATTGCCCTGTCGCTTGACATGGAGCCTCTGCGGGTATAATATCTCGCAAGGGAACAAGCGTGGAATTTGTAAGCCACATACCCATCACTCCATGTAAAGCGGTGGATATACAGTAAATATTGCATACTCTTATTGCCAAACACTACTTTTTTAATTGCCAGCTACAATTTAATATAATTAAAAAGCCTACTGAAATCTATTAACAAAAAGATGCATATTATTAACTTACTTATTCCAAAATTATGGGTTACATTTAAAACTTAAGGTGAATTTTCTATTTACTAATATATCAAAGTGAGCTAAGGAATAATAATAATTCGAAAAATTAAGGAGAAAACAATAATGAAAGGCATTATTTTGGCTGGTGGAAGTGGAACACGTCTATATCCACTGACAATGGTAACCAGCAAACAACTATTACCAATTTATGATAAACCAATGATTTACTACCCGCTTTCAACTTTAATGCTTGCTGGCATTCGAGATATCTTAATTATTTCAACCCCTGATGACACACCCCGTTTTAAAAATCTGTTAGGTAACGGGTCACAATTTGGTATCAATCTTAAATATAAGATACAGCCGAGCCCTGATGGATTAGCTCAGGCTTTTTTAATTGGTGAGGAATTTATTGGAGATGATTCTGTTGCCATGATATTAGGAGATAACATTTATTATGGTAGTGGGATGAGAAAGATACTTCAACGTGCAGCAAAAAAAGTAAGTGGAGCTACTGTATTTGGATATCATGTGCAGGATCCACAACGTTTCGGGGTTGTAGAGTTTAGTGAAGATGGGAAAGTTATCAGTGTTGAAGAAAAGCCAAAAATACCAAAATCTAATTATGCTATTACTGGGTTATATTTTTATGACAATCGTGTAGTTGATATTGCAAAAAATGTTCAACCTTCTGCACGCGGGGAACTTGAAATTACTTCGATTAATGAGGCTTATTTAAATCTAGGTGAATTAGAAGTGGAATTATTAGGACGTGGATTTACATGGTTAGATACAGGAACACATCAAAGTTTAGTTGAAGCAACAAATTTTGTTAAGACAGTTGAAGAGCATCAGGGAATTAAGATTGCTGCACCTGAAGAGATTGCATATATTAACGGTTGGATAACTAAGGAACAATTATGGGATTGCGGTGAAAAACTTAGTAAAACAGGATATGGTCAATATTTAATGAGAGTAGCTAATGGACAAATTCAATACTAATTGAAAGAAGTGAAAATGTGAGTGGATTTTACTAAAACTGATTTAGACGGTGTAATAATAATGGAACCGGCTGTATTTGGCGATCATCGGGGCTGGTTTATGGAAACTTATAATGAGACAAGTTTGTTAGAAGCTGGAATTAACATAAAATTTGTACAAGATAATCAATCATTTTCAGCTGCAAAAGGTACATTAAGAGGACTACATTATCAATTAAATCCTAAAGCACAAACAAAGTTAGTACGTTGCACAAGAGGGGCTATTTATGATGTTGCTGTAGATATTCGAAAAGGGAGCCCTACCTTTGGAAAATGGTTTGGAATTGAATTGTCTGCGGAAAATAAAAGGCAATTATTAATTCCTAAAGGTTTTGCCCACGGATTTATGACTCTTACTGAAGACGTAGAAGTTCAATATAAAGTAGATGAGCTTTATGCTCCAGACTGTGATCGGGGCATCATTTGGAATGATCCTCAAATTGGAGTAGAATGGCCTATTGATATTAAACCTATTTTATCTGAAAAAGATGAAAAGGCACCTTTACTCAGGGATGCCGAGAACAACTTCAGCTTTGAGTAATGCTATGAAGATATTAGTTACAGGCTATACTGGCCAACTTGGGTTTGATATAGTTCAGCGCGGAATTAATCTTGGATTGAACATGGTGGGCATAGGGTCAAAAGATTTAGACATTACAAACCGAGTAGAAGTTATTGATTATGTAAAAGAAATGAATCCAGATGCCATTATTCACTGTGCTGCTTATACCGCAGTTGATAAAGCAGAAGATGATAGAGATGCATCTTGGAATGTAAATGTTGAAGGAACAAAAAACTTAGCTCAAGCTACAAAAGATATTGATGCAAAGTTCATGTATATTAGCACAGACTATGTGTTCAATGGAGAGGGAGAATCACCATTTAAAGAAACAGACACACCCAATCCTATTGGTTATTATGGACTAACAAAATATGAAGGTGAACAGTTAGTACAGCGGTTGCTGGATAATTGGTTTATTGTACGCATTTCATGGGTTTTTGGTATAAATGGAAACAACTTTGTTAAGACAATGTTAAAATTAGCAGAATCTCGAAATGAATTAAATGTAGTTGGGGATCAAATTGGCTCTCCTACTTATACATTTGATTTAGCACGTTTGTTAATATATATGATTCAAACTGATAAATATGGAATCTATCATGCCTCTAACGAGGGTTTCTGCAGCTGGGCTGAATTTGCTGAAGAAATTTTTAGACAAGCTAACGTTGATATAAAAGTCAATTCCATTACTACTGAAGAATACCCAACTCGTGCAGTCCGGCCTAAGAACTCAAGAATGTCAAAGCAAAAGCTTGTGGATAATGGATTTGCTCCATTACCAGTCTGGCAAGATGCTGTTAAGAGATACTTAAAGGAAATACCACAAGAGGTGAAATAGATGAAAAAGAAGAAAGTACTCGTAACTGGTGGTGCAGGTTTCATTGGTGGAAACTTTGTGAAGTACATGGTTAAGAAATATTCAAACTATGATATTTATAATTTAGATTTATTAACATATGCTGGAGATTTATCTAAACATCGGGATATTGAGTCAAAGGAGAATTATTTCTTTGTTAAAGCAGATATTGCAGATCGTGAAGTAATAATGCCTTTGTTTGAAAAAGAGAAGTTTGATTATGTCGTTCATTTTGCGGCAGAAAGCCATGTGGATCGTTCTATCACTGATCCGAGTGTTTTTGTTCGGACAAATTTATTGGGAACACAAGTTCTTTTAGATGCAGCTAAGCAAGTAGACGTTACAAAGTTTGTACATGTATCAACAGATGAAGTGTATGGAGAACTGGATTTTGATCCAAGTACATTTTTCACAGAAGAAACACCGTTACAACCGAATAGTCCATATAGTGCAAGTAAAGCATCGTCTGACTTATTAGTTCGTGCATATCATGAAACATATGGTCTGCCAGTAAATATTACACGTTGCTCAAATAATTATGGGCCATATCACTTTCCGGAAAAGTTAATCCCATTAACAATTTCTCGAGTTTTAAATGAGCAAAAGGTTCCTGTATACGGTAATGGGAAAAACATCCGGGACTGGTTACATGTTCTTGACCATTGTGCTGCGATTGATTTAGTCATGCATGAGGGTGTAAATGGTGAAGTTTATAATGTTGGCGGGCATAATGAAAGAACAAATTTAGAAGTCGTTAAAACGATTATTAATACTTTAGGAAAATCAGAGAATTTAATTGAATTTGTTAAAGATCGATTAGGACACGATAAGCGTTATGCCATTGATCCTTCTAAATTAGAACAATTAGGTTGGAAACCAACATATAATTTTGAAACTGGTATTGCTCAAACTATTCAGTGGTATCTTGATAACAAAGAATGGTGGGAACAAATTATAAGTGGAGAGTATCAGAATTATTTTGAAAAACAATATGAAATTTAAGTTCTATTAGAGGTAAAGTGCTTATAAGGGACTATCAAATGAGGGTTCTGTTTTTGTTCTGCACAAATATTTAATACAGTTATTGGGAGAAGGATGGAACAAAAATGAAAATTACTATTGCTGGAACAGGTTATGTTGGGTTATCCAATGCAATACTGTTAGCTCAACATAATGAGGTTATTGCGCTTGATATTATTCAAGAAAAGGTGGATATGATTAATAATAAAAAATCACCTATTATTGATAATGAGATAGAAGAATATTTAGCAAAAAAAGAACTGAATTTAACAGCAACAACAGATAATTATAAGGCGTATAAAGATGCAGAGTATGTTATTATTTCTACACCAACAAATTATGATCCGGAGAAAAACTACTTTAATACAAGAACCGTTGAAGCTGTTATCGCAAACGTACTATCAATTAATCCAGATGCTATTATGGTTATCAAATCAACAGTACCGGTAGGATATACAGAGAAAATAAAAGAGAAATTTGAAACCGAGAATATTATCTTTTCACCTGAGTTTTTAAGAGAAGGAAAAGCTTTGTATGATAACTTATACCCTTCTCGAATAATTGTTGGTGAACAATCTGAAAGAGCTAGAGTATTTTCTGACTTATTAGTTCAAGGTGCTATTAAAGAAGATATCCCTGTGCTATTTACGAATTCAACAGAGGCAGAGGCTATTAAACTATTCGCTAATACCTACCTTGCGATGAGAGTCGCATTTTTTAATGAACTAGATTCATATGCAGAAGTAAGAGGATTAGACACAAAACAAATTATCGACGGCGTTGGTCTAGATCCTCGTATTGGTAATCATTATAATAATCCTTCCTTCGGTTATGGTGGCTACTGTTTGCCTAAAGATACAAAACAGTTATTAGCCAATTATGCTGACGTACCAAATAACATCATGACGGCTATTGTTGATGCAAATCGGACTAGAAAAGATCATATTGCAGAGATGATCATTAATAAGAATCCTAAAGTGGTAGGGATTTATAGGCTAACAATGAAAATGGATTCAGATAACTTTAGACAATCAGCTATTCAAGGTGTAATGAAGCGCATTAAAGCAAAGGGTATTGAAGTTGTTGTATATGAGCCTGCACTACATGAAGAAACATTCTTTAATTCTAGAGTAATTAATGATTTTGAAGAGTTTAAGAGAGTTTCAAATGTAATCGTAGCGAATCGATTGTCTGATGACCTTCGTGAAGTAGAGGAAAAGGTATACACAAGAGATTTATTTAGTAGGGATTAATAAATTTGACCCGCTAGGCTGTCTTATTTTGCAGCTTGGCGGGTCGCTTTTTTTTTTGCTTTAGTACGTTAACTTATAAGAAATGAAATTCTTCATAATCAGTTCCTCGTAAAATAATTATGCTCGTCTCAATGTCTAAATGAATGGGTTTGAATTTGATAAATTGCTCCGCTAATAATCGATTTTCCATAACTACCGAATATTTGGTAATAGGTTTATCATAAACAGCAAGCCTGCCAAACCTAAGCAGAAGTTGTTGTCGCCCCATCCCCATTCCAGTTGGGTATTTACTTACATCCCTTGTATAAAGAAAATCAATATGCCATATTTCCTTCCCCTTAATAGCTACAATATCTCCAACTGATCCATGACTATGCCGTTCTATATTATACCCTTGTGAAATTAAATTAGGAGTTATATATTTTATTGCTCTTTCCTCAAAGTTTTTAATATGCTCTAGGTGTTGGGATCTACTTTCATTTTTTATCACTTTCACTTCAAAAGCAGTTTCTCCTGTATAATCTTTCGATAAATTAGTAAAATACTCTGGGCTTACCTCTAATGCTTCCGATAATATGAAGATTTTTTCGTATGGGAGATTTTTAATTCCCCCAGTTTCATATCGCTGTAAAGTTGATTTACTTATTCCAGTTTTATCAGCTAGATCTTGATATGTCATATTGAAAAAAAGTCGTCTTTCTTTTAAACGCCTTTGTAGTATTTCTAAATCAGTTTTGCTCATTTCATTTTTATTCACAATATTGCCCTCCGTATAATTACTACACCCATATTATAAGTTACTTAAATGAAATATGCAATTTTTAGTTAAAGTTGCATATTTAGGATTTACAATACCATCCTATACTACTATAATAGATATTGTTAGCGGGAATAATTTCCCATTATTTTTTCGACCTATTTCCCAAATATGCAACAAATATATTAAAATTGCATGAGAGAAGGTATAGATAAAATGACATATTGTAAATATACATAACTAGTTTCATTATGAAGCTGTGACATTCAGCCTAGAAAGTATGGACTTTATATTAAAATACCGCTGTTCCCCTTGTTAGAACATATGTTCCATTATAGAATAATAATAGTGAGTATCCAAATAATTCAAATGTTATGTCTATGCATCCAGACAGTTGGGAGGAAAACAAATGAATCAAGAAGCTATTATAACAAGAGTAGAATGCCCTGCCTGTGGCCACAGGCTGATGGATAAGAAGGATGGAGCAGTTGGTAAAGTTCAAGTGAAGTGCCAAAAGAGCAAACATGTATGGGAAGTTGACCTTGGCACCGATGAATTTAAATTAATAAGTGGAAGACCTATACCGAGACGACAAGGAGTCAGAAAGTTAGAGGGTTAACATGTTTCGAGAGCTACCTTAAGGGCCGGATATGATTGGACAACAATCGTATCAGGTCCTTTTTTGTTTTGTTATTAAAATATGAAACCACGATTATACCGAGCGAGGATTCAAAGAATTACCCAGGCCGGATATCGCTTCTTTTTTGAAGGAAGTGGTTATGCGGCTTTTTGTGTTCTTTGAATTACAAATATTCAGTACCGAGCAACGGAGTCGTGGTGAACTACCTAATAGCCGGACAGTAACTAAGTCAATTTTGCTTAGTTATTGTCCGGCTTTTTTTTGTTTTCTTTTCTTTTTTTCCTTACGGCTCCTTGCCGGTCAAGGAGGAAAAGAAAATGGACAGATTCATCTATATTGGCAAGGAGCAAGTACAAGTCAGCGAAGAGATTTACAAGGAGTATTACAGAATGAAGCGTCGTGAGCGTTACCTAGAACAGGACATTAAGGTTGGGAGCATTGTTGTGGATGCGGAAGCGGAAACGGTTGATTTTATTGATAGCAAAGAGGATTCAATGGAACGGCTCATGGAGCAGGGTACATATTTTGAGGATGAACAATTGATAGAAGATATTCTGTGCGATAAAGCAACACTATTAATCTTGCAGGAAGCAATGACAGCGCTTAATGCGGAAGAACAAGAACTGATTAAGGATCTTTATTATAACGACCTGACTGTAAGAGAGGTGGCAAAAGAAAAAGACATCTCTCATGTGGCTGTGGTGAAGCGGCATAAAAAAGTTTTGGACAAACTTAAAAAAATTTTTTCTAAATCTGGTTACCAAACTACCCTCCCCATTGGCAAATAAGTGAAGGGGATTATTCAACAGGAAAGGAGGCTAATCCGAAATGACAACTCAGGTAAAGCAAGGAAACAAAATGATGGTTGCAGGCTCGCATCAAGAAATGCAGGAGGAAATGGTAGGTGTGCTTACGGCTATCAGTATTGTTTCTAAAAGACTAGCAAATCGATTGATTCAACTAAATGAAGAGAATGGGAAAGGAGAAAAAGAACATGAGCAAAACGAAACTCGCGCTTGATGTTGTAAATGACTTGCGGAATTTAGCGGGAAGCATTGAAACTTTGGTGTTTGCATTAGAAAGCAATCAAACGGCCTCAGCTGTTCCCGTTGAGGAAAAACAAACGAGAGAGAACAAGGAACCAAAGAAACCAGCACAACCGCCAAAAGCTAAATTACCAACCTTGGAAGAAGTCAGGGCAAAACTTGCGGCACTTTCTCAAG
The DNA here is from genome assembly GCF_035811335.1 of Schinkia azotoformans. Taxonomy (NCBI): domain Bacteria; kingdom Bacillati; phylum Bacillota; class Bacilli; order Caryophanales; family Bacillaceae; genus Schinkia; species Schinkia azotoformans. The sequence goes on along the minus strand of NZ_JARSMD010000002.1, from coordinate 64,414 downwards.
ATGGAAAACAGGTACAAGTGAAAGAGCTGATTACGGGATTTGGAGCAAAAAAATTAAGTGATATTCCAGTTGAAAAGTATCCAGAGCTTTTAGAAGAAGCGGGGAAACTTTGATGAGGAATGCTGTGAATCATTCAGAAAGAGCTCATGCGAGTTTAAGTGCTTCTGGTGCGAGTCGCTGGTTAGCTTGTCCACCGAGTGTTCGGTTGTCAGAGCAGTACGAAGAAACAACAAGCGTCTTTGCCAAAGAAGGTACCTTCATGCATGAGCTGTCGGAAATCTATTTGTCTCACGAACTAAAACACATAACAAAAGCTCAGTTGAACAAAAAGCTGAAGCAGATGAAACAAAATGAATTTTATAACCCAGAAATCGAACAAGCTGTCCAAACTTATGTTGATGTTGTTACTGAAAAAATGAATGAAGCAAGGGTAACTAGCAAGGCCCCGCTCATCCTCATTGAAGAAAAAGTTGACTTTAGTCCTTGGGTTCCAGCCGGTTTCGGTACCGGGGACGTAATTTTAATCTACGGCAATCGGCTAGAAGTTATTGACCTTAAAGGTGGCAAAGGGGTCAAGGTTTCTGCAGTGGAAAACCCACAAATGCGCCTGTACGCTTTGGGTGCATTAAACAACTTTGGCGTAATCTTCGACATCGATTCCATTTTGATGACCATTGTGCAACCAAGATTAGACAATATCTCCACTGAAGAAATGCAAGTGGATGAACTATTGGGGTGGGCAGAATCAGTGGTCAAGCCAAAAGCGGAATTAGCATTTAATGGCGAAGGTGACTTCATGGCTGGCGAGCATTGCCGTTTTTGTAAGGTGAAAGCAACTTGTAGAGCAAGGGCAGAAGAAAATCTGAAACTTGCCTGTATGGATTTTCAGAAACCACCACTACTTACAGATGATGAAGTAGTAGAAGTGTTAACTTCTATCGACCAGCTTTTGAGCTGGGCAAAAGATGTTCAAGAATATGCATTGACTATGGCCATGGATGAAAACAAACAGTGGCCGGGCATGAAGCTTGTGGAAGGTAGGGGCAGCCGAAAGTACACCGATGAAAATGCAGTTGTTGAATCACTTATTGAGGCTGGCTTTAACGATGATGTGATTTACAAGAAATCCCTTAACACAATTACTGCTCTTGAAAAAGAGCTTGGGAAAAAGAAATTTGAAGAGGTGCTTGGCACTCTCGTTACCAAAGCACCGGGCAAGATTAAGCTCGTACCTGAAGAGGACAAACGACCAGAAATAAAAACTTCACCAGAAGTAGATTTTCAATAAATGAGGAGGAACGAAACAATGGTAAAAATTACGATTGGAACAAAAGAAAACCCAGTGAGATTCAGTTATGCCAATGTGTATCAGCCTGTTAGCGTGAACGGAAGTGATTTGAAGTATTCGGTAAGTATCATTATTCCAAAGTCGGACAAGAAGACCATCAAGAAAGTCAAAGATGCTATTCAAAAAGCCACTCAGGAAAACAAGGACAAGTTTGGCGGGAAAGTACCTGCTAGCTTGAAGATCCCTTTGCGAGATGGGGATGTGGATCGGGAAGATGATGAAGCTTATGCTAATTCTTATTTCATTAATGCCAACAGTAAGATTAAACCTGGTCTTGTAGATGGTGATTTAAACCCGATTATTGATCCAACTGAGTTCTACTCTGGTTGTTACGGAAGGGTCAGTCTGACTTTTTATGCTTTTAATGTAAATGGCAATAAGGGCATTGCAGCGGGATTGCAAAATATTATGAAAACAGCTGATGGCGAGCCGCTTGGTGGTCGTAGCAGTGCTGAGGATGACTTTGCAGATGATAGTGAAGAAGACGATGACGATATTTTAGGTTGATATCTATGAAACTATTATCGATTGATATTGAAACATACAGTAGTGTGGACCTCGTAAAATGCGGGGTCTATGCCTACTGTGAATCAGCCGACTTTGAAATTCTCCTTTTTGCCTATGCAGTTGATGAGGAAGAAGTCCAGATTGTTGATATAGCCTCTGGAGAGAAATTGCCGGATGCCCTGTTAAAAGCCCTTACGGATCCTGCAGTGATTAAGACAGCTTACAATGCTAACTTTGAACGCACTTGTTTAGCTAAATTGTTTGGTAAACCGATGCCACCGGAACAATGGCGCTGTTCATCCGTTCACGCTTTAATGCTAGGCTTACCGGGGCATTTAGATGGCGTGGCCAAATGTCTGAAGCTGAAAGAGCAGAAAATGAAGGAAGGGAAAGCTTTAATTCGCTATTTTTCCGTTCCTTGCAAACCTACGAAAGTGAACGGTGGGAGAATTCGAAACCTGCCGGAACACAATCCTGATAAGTGGCGAACTTTTAAGGATTATTGCAAACAAGACGTTGAGGTGGAACGGCAGATTCGAAAGAAACTGGAGGCCTTCCCCATACTTAAAATGGAACAGCAACTTTGGGAGCTGGACCAAAACATCAATGATGAAGGAGTTTTGATTGATATTAGCTTAGTCAATCATGCCATTCAGGCAGACACCGTCTTTCAGGAAAACCTCTATAAAGAGGCGGTTAGTTTAACCGGATTAGAAAATCCAAATAGTCCGGCACAGCTGAAGGGCTGGTTGCAAACGCATGGATTAGAAGTGGATAGTCTTGCAAAGAAAAACGTCGAAGCGCTAATGGGTGAAGTGGATAATCCAACGGTCAAACGGTTGTTGGAATTGAGACAAGCCATGTCAAAAACATCCGTCAAGAAATACGAGGCAATGGAGCGGTCCATTTGTAATGATCAAAGAATCAGAGGGTTGCTGCAATTTTACGGAGCCAATCGCACAGGCCGATGGGCCGGAAGGCTCGTTCAAATTCATAACCTGCCAAGGAACAATATGAAAGATTTACAGGTTGCAAGAGACCTGCTAAAGTCCGGAAACTATCAAGCCTTAGAACTTCTGTTTGATAATGTACCGGATGTTTTATCGCAATTAATCCGGACAGCGTTTATTCCATCCAAAGCACATCGTTTCATTGTAGCGGACTTTTCAGCGATTGAAGCAAGGGTGATTGCTTGGATCGCAGGTGAGCGTTGGCGGATGGAAGTGTTTCAATCCCACGGGAAGATTTACGAAGCTTCTGCTGCACAAATGTTCAAAGTACCGATTGAAACGATAGGTAAAGGCAGTCCGCTCAGACAGAAAGGGAAAATAGCAGAACTCGCTCTTGGGTATGGAGGTTCAAAAGGAGCCTTAAAGCAAATGGGGGCATTGGAAATGGGTCTGACTGATGAAGAACTACCAGAGTTGGTTTCTGCTTGGCGTGAGGCCAATCCCAATATCGTGAATCTTTGGTGGGATGTTGAAGCGGCAGCCATCAAAGCGGTGAAAGAAAAGGCAGTTGTGAAAATGCAGTATGGTCTTACCTTTCATTATACAAAAGGGATTCTGTTCATTACCCTGCCGTCAGGTCGTTCCCTTGCTTATGTTCGACCGAAAATCGGAATGGACGAGCGATTTGGTAAAGAACAACTGACCTATGAAGGAATTGAACAAGGCTCGAAGCAGTGGGGCAGGATTCCTACCTATGGAGGAAAACTGACGGAGAATATTATCCAAGCCATTGCCAGAGATTGTCTAGCTGTATCGATGCTTCGGTTGGCTGAAGCGGGATATCAGATTAACTTCCATGTTCATGATGAAGTCATTCTTGATGTTCCTATCGGAACAGGATCCATGGAAGAAGTAGAAGAACTGATGGGGCTGCCAATTGTTTGGGCTCCGGGATTACCGCTGAATGCCGATAGCTTTGAAACGGATTATTACAAGAAAGATTAAAACGAACAGGAGGAAATGATAGGTGAATAGATTACGAGTTTTTAACATCCAGAGGCATTTCCGGTGCCTAACAAAAAGAGAGGTACCTTTAATCAAACGTTTGTTTAAATCTGCATAAAGCAAGAGGTGAGCTCTATGATCACACAACCAAAAATGATAAAGAGGTTGCAACATGATGGATTATTATCCATCGCCACCGGCAGGTCAAGAAAAGAAACTAATTGGAAAAACCGAGAAATGTCATGGCTGGAGCTCGTTAATAAACTGGGTCAAACAGTCAGAACGCATGAAACCTACGAGGAATATAAAAAGCTTTCCAAGATAAAACAGGATGAGATTAAAGATGTCGGTGGTTTTGTTGGTGGAACGCTACGGGGTGGCAGAAGAAAGCAGGATAGTGTGGTGTGGCGGCAACTTGTCACTCTTGATGCCGATTTTGTAAAAGGGGACTTATGGTCTTCCGTTGAGACCATGTTCGGCTACGGGTGCGCGATGTATTCCACCCATAAGCATCATCCGAAAAACCCAAGGCTTAGACTCGTGATTCCCTTATCAAGACCAGTGACCACAGATGAATATGTACCAATTGCCAGGAGAATTGCTGCTGACCTTGGGATTGATTTTTTCGATGATACGACCTACCAAGTGCACCGGCTCATGTATTGGCCATCGACACCTTCTGATGGGGAGTTTGTTTTTAAAGTGTTGGATGAGCCATGGATTGACCCTGATACAGTTCTAGCTAGATACCCGGATTGGAGAGATTCTTCTTACTGGCCGGAGAGTTCAAGAACGGTGCATGAGCGAAAGAAGCTTGCTGATAGGCAAGGAGATCCGAAAGCAAAGGATGGAGTCATCGGTGCTTTTTGCCGGACTTACTCAGTTGTAGATGTGATTGAGAAATACTTAAGTGACGTCTACGTTCCTTGTGAAGATCCAAACCGATACACGTATTCAGCTGGCTCCACATCAGGTGGTTTGGTGATTTATGAGGATGGCGATTTTGCTTATTCCCATCACTCTACGGACCCGACAGGTGGAAAGTTATGCAATGCCTTTGATTTGGTGCGAATTCATTTGTTTGGTGAATTGGATGAAACGGTGAAGGAAGGGACACCGATCAACAGGCTCCCTTCTTATAAAGCAATGGTCGAAGAAGCCTTAAAGGATAAGCAGGTAAAGCTGACATTGGGGAAAGAACAGTTAAGCCTTGCCGCAGAAGATTTTGAAGAGGAAAAGATGGAGTGGCTGGCAGAACTCACAAGGGACCAGAAAGGAAACATTGTCTCGAGTGCACCAAATGTCATTCTCATTCTTGAACATGATCCTGCTCTTAGAAGCAGGATTGCCATGAATGATTTTGTCCACCGGGTTGTTATCAAAGATGATTTACCTTGGCGGAGTGCAGAGCGGGGAGAATACTGGTCTGATACAGATGATGCCAGTTTACGAAATTACCTATACTCCGTCTATGGCATAAAAGGAGCCGGGATTATTGGAGACGCATGGAGTGAGGTTGCTGTTAAATACGCCTTTCACCCGATTAAAGATTACTTGGACAGCCTCGTTTGGGATGGTCAAGAGCGGCTGGAAACCGTGATGATTGATTATCTTGGTGCCGAAGATAATGAGGCAGTCCGAACGTTTACCCGAAAAATTTTAGTGGCTGCGGTAAAGAGAATCTATCACCCAGGCTCCAAATTTGATTACTGTGTGGTCCTTGTTGGCCCTCAAGGTGTCGGGAAAAGTTATATTATCAAGCTCCTAGGTAAAGAATGGCACTCGGACTCCTTAATGACCGTGAAGGGCAAAGAAGCCTACGAGCAACTTCAAGGGGCGTGGATTTTGGAAATGGCGGAGCTGACAGCAACAAAGAAAGCAGATACGGAAGCAGTTAAGCATTTTATTTCTAAATCCGAAGATACGTTTCGGGTTGCTTATGGCAGGCATAATGAAACATTTAAGCGGCAGTGCGTGTTTTTTGGAACAACTAATGATTATGATTTTTTAAATGACCCAACCGGGAATCGTCGCTTCTTGCCGATAACGGTAAGTGGTGGTGGCCGTAAAAATATGTGGGAAGATATGACCGAAGAAGAAGTCGACCAGATTTGGGCCGAAGCTAAAGTGTTGTTTGAACAAGGTGAATCGTTAGCTCTAGGGAAAGAAATCGAAGAAAAAGCCCAAGAGATTCAAGCGGCCCATACCCAAGAAAATCCGATTGCTGAAAGCATCCGAAACTATCTGGAAACCCCAGTGCCAGTGAACTGGTATGACCTTGACATTGGTACAAGAAGAGCCTATTTGCATATGGACCAACCAAATGAAAAATCCGAGAAGACCATGAAGCTGAACAAGGTGTGTGCCCAGATGGTGTGGGAGGAACTTTTTCAAAAAGATATATCCATCATGACGAGGTATGATGCGAAAGAAATTAATATGATCATCCAACACACCCCAGGCTGGAAAAGAGTAAGTTCCATTCGATTTGATAATAGTTATGGAACACAGAGGGGCTTTCGACGAGAAGAATTGTAAACACGTAAACTTTGAAAGAATTTGATTGTTTACACCTCAAGTCTTACTACTCCTTATTTATATACCTTGTAAACATGATAAACATATATATCTATATAAGAGAAATAAAGAATATGATATATAGCCTATACCCTCTAATAGCCATATATGTATTGGTTAATGATTTTTATGTTTACTTGTTTACGAGAACGCTGAAAGGCTTGTGAATACTGGTTTTTGGCTGTAAACAATTCATTTGAGGTGCAGATAGATGAAAGAAGTGACGATAGAACAAAGGCTGAAGAAGAAAGTGAAGGAACATGGCGGATTGGCACTAAAGCTGGTTTCTCCAGGTTTTGCAGGGGTGCCAGACCGGCTGGTGCTCTTTAACGGTGCAAAGGTCGCCTTTGTGGAATTGAAGGCACCTGCTAAAAAGCTGCGGGCGTTGCAACGGAAACGGAAGAGGCAGATAGAGTCGCTCGGCTTTAAGGTTTATGAGATTGATAGTTATGAAGCGGTCGATCGAATGCTAGAGGAGATTATCGAGTGATTTATCAACCCTATCATTACCAAGCTTATGCTACCCAATGGATTATTGAAAAAGAGAAGTCAGCTCTATTTCTTGAGATGGGAATGGGGAAGTCGGTCTCCACTTTGACGGCGATTTTGGAACTTCTCTATGATTACTTCGATGTAGCGAAGGTTTTAGTGATTGCCCCGCTTCGAGTAGCAAGCACTACATGGGAAGAAGAAGTGGAAAAGTGGGACCATTTGAAAGACCTTCGAATTTCAAAAGTGCTCGGCAGTGAAAAAGAAAGAGTCGCTGCTTTATATAAAAAAGCCGACATTTACATCATCAATCGAGAAAACGTCACTTGGCTTGTCGAACGGTATGGCTCTGACTGGCCCTTTGATATGGTCGTGATTGATGAATTATCGAGTTTCAAATCATCTAAGGCCCAACGGTTTAAATCTTTGAAAAAGGTAAGACCGTTTATTAAAAGATTGGTTGGACTAACGGGAACGCCAGCACCAAATGGTCTGATCGATTTGTGGCCGCAGATTTATTTGTTAGATGGCGGAGAACGGCTCGGGAAAACAATCACCGGGTATCGAGAGAAATACTTTCTTCCTGATAAGCGAAATCAAATGATTGTCTACTCTTGGAAATTGAAAGATGGAGCGGAAGAGGCCATTTTTGAAAAGATATCGGATATTTGTGTCAGCATGAAAGCAGAAGATTATCTCGAACTGCCTGAACGAATCGATAATATTATTCCGGTGGAACTGCCCAAGAAAGCAAAGGAACAGTATGAAGTGTTGGAAAAAGAATTGATTTTATCAATTGCAGATACGGATGTGTTAGCTGGATCAGCCGCCGTCCTAGCCAATAAGTTATTACAGATGGCGAACGGTGCTGTTTACGATGAGGATGGTGAAGTGAAGCATATCCATGACGAGAAGTTGAAAGCTTTGGATGAGCTGATTGAAGCAGCCAGCGGAAAACCGGTGCTAGTGTTTTATGGGTACCAGCATGATAAGGACAGGCTTTTAACTCACTTGAAGAAACTAAAACCAAGACTTTTGCAAACAGACCAAGATATCAAGGATTGGAATAAAGGCCAAGTGCCGATTTTGTTAGCACACCCGGCATCCGCTGGTCATGGCCTAAATCTTCAAACTGGTGGAAACAGCATCATCTGGTTTGGCCTGACTTGGAGCCTTGAACTCTACCAACAAGCCAATGCCAGATTGTGGCGGCAAGGCCAAAAACAAACGGTGGTCATTCACCACATCATTGCCAAAGACACAATCGATGAACGAGTGATGAAAGCATTGAAAGATAAAGATGTGAGCCAAGCGGCTTTGATTGAAGCAGTAAAGGCGAGAATGAATCAATACAAAGAGGGTTTGCCTCGGAGAAAGACAGGAGGAATCGAAGGTGAACGCTAAAGAATATTTATCTCAGGCTTTTAATCTGGACCAAAGAATCAACAGTAAACTAGAACAAGTGGCGATGCTAAGGGATTTAGCAGTAAAAACAACATCGGTTATGCAAACAGATAAAGTACAAGGAACAAAACAGCGCACGCCGATGGAGAATGCTCTTGTGAAGTTAATGAGTCTTGAAGAAGAAATTAATGCAGACATTGATCAATTGATTGATTTAAAGCGGGACTTGTCCAACCTCATTGCCGAAATCGAAAGCCCTTCACACCGATTGCTCCTTGAGCTTCGTTATCTTGGGGGTAGCACTTGGGAAGAAGTCGCTGCTGTTATGGGCTACGATTTACGTTGGACTTACCGATTGCACCGAAAAGCATTGAAGGAAGCGAACAAGCTATTGGAAAACAACACGGTGGAGTGCATATGAATGACCCCTCAAACCCTTGAAGGTTACAGTTCCTTTGAGGGTTTTTCTTTTGTTTTTATAACACGCCATGAAAAGCCATTAAAAGCCACCCTCAACATGTGATAGAGTATAAGCTGTAGAATAACATAGACACCAGCCCTTGAAGGACAAACCTTCGGGGCTTTTTTAATTGGAGTACGGAGTTGAGAACAATGCCAAAGAAACCAAAGAAGCCGTGCAAACACAACGGTTGCCCTTTGTTAACAGACGACAAGTACTGTGAGTTTCATGCCAAGCTTCATGTGGATGATAGACCGAGTGCAAGAGAGCGTGGGTATGATAACCGCTGGAGGAAAGCTAGCAAACGTTTCTTAAACGCCCATCCTCTTTGCCGACACTGCGAACAGAAAGGAAAGTTGACGCAGGCTACGGTGGTGGACCACGTCGTTCCTCATCGAGGTGATCAAAGATTGTTTTGGGATGAAAGCAATTGGCAACCACTTTGTAAGAGATGTCATGACCGAAAGACAAGAACAGAAGATCAGTATCCTGTTTACACGTTTTGATGGACCCCCTAGGGGAGGTCAAATCTCTACAACCTTTTATCAGGCGACCGCGCGCCCCCTTCGCGTGAACTTTCGCGGAATTAAACAAGGGGGGGTATTATTTGGAACAGGATATTATCCCTAACCTCAATAGCAGTAAGGGTTTAAGGTTTTTTTAATTTTGCGTAAAGGTTTAATTGAGGAAATGATAGAAATGTAGTTCAAGCCTTGAAAACACTGGGGTTTGCTGGTTTTGGCTATGAAACATAAAAAGCACCATAAACGCCTTTAAAAGCTAGTTAAATAGCTGGTTAAGGTGTTTTTTTATGGTCCTCTTTCCAAGTGTTTGCGCAGAAAGGAGTGGGAGTGATGACGGATATAGAAAAACAACAAATCTATGATCTGCGCCTGAAAGGGGTTGGCTATAAAGCGATTGCTGCTGTGCTAGGAAAGTCCCGAGACACGGTACGTGCTTTTTGCCAAAGGAATGGCCTTGATGGCGATTCAAAAGTGGTTGCCCTTAATGTCAAAGAGCAAATGAAGAATGGCCTGCTCTGCTTCTGCTGCAGGAAACCAATCAAGCAAAAGAGGAGAGGCAGAACACGGAAGTTTTGTTCTGAAGAGTGCCGACGGACGTGGTGGAATCAAAATCCCCAAGCACGTCAGAAAAGGGAAGCGGCCACTTATCATTATACCTGTGAGCAGTGTGGAAAAAAGTTTAGCTGCTACGGGAACAAGAGGCGCAAGTTCTGCAGCCGAGAGTGTTATGTTAAATCACGATTTTTGGAGTGAAGATGATGGAATTTAAAAAGTTAAAAATAGAGGATTTAATTCCAGCCAGCTATAACCCGAGGAAAAAGTTGAAACCGGGAGACAGTGAGTTTGAAAAGATTAAAAACAGCATCGAGGAATTTGGTTATGTGGACCCTGTCATCGTCAATAAGGATATGACGGTAATTGGCGGCCACCAGCGGATTACAGTTTTGAAAACGTTAGGCTATACGGAGATTGACTGTGTTGTCATTGATATTGATAAAACAAAAGAAAAAGCACTCAATATTGCCTTGAATAAAATCAGCGGGGAATGGAACAAGGAATTATTGGCTGACCTGATTAAAGATTTGCAATCCTTGGATTATGATGTTTCTTTTACCGGCTTTGATCCGCCAGAAATTGATGAGCTGTTTAACGAGATTCATGATAAAGAAATCAAAGAGGATGACTTTGATGTAGCGAAAGAGCTCGAGGAACCAGCCATAACACAAAAAGGTGATGTGTGGTTGCTCGGAAGGCATCGGTTAGTTTGTGGGGATAGTACGGATCCAGAGGTTTACAGAGTGCTGATGAATGGCCAGAAAGCGAATCTTGTGGTCACGGACCCGCCATATAACGTTAATTACTCAGCGCAAGCAGGCACGATCCAAAACGATAACCTGCAGGATGATGAGTTTTATAACTTTTTGCTTAAAGCTTTTGCAAATATGGCTGCTTGTATGGAAAAGGATGCTTCCATCTATGTGTTCCACGCCGATACGGAAGGATACAATTTCAGGAAGGCTTTCAGGGATGCGGGCTTTTACTTATCTGGTGTTTGCATCTGGGCCAAGCAAAGCCTGGTGCTTGGACGGAGCCCTTACCAATGGAAACATGAGCCTATTCTTTTTGGCTGGCTAAAAGGCGGCAAGCATAACTGGTATGCCGACCGAAAACAGAGTACCATTTGGAATTTTGATCGTCCATCAAAGAATGCTCTTCATCCAACAATGAAGCCGGTCAGCCTCTGCGCTTATCCTATCCAGAATAGCAGCATGAGTAATTGCATCGTACTCGATCCTTTTGGCGGGAGCGGGTCAACTCTCATTGCCTGCGAACAAACGAATCGGATTTGTTATACGATTGAACTCGACGAGAAGTATGCAGATGTTATTGTCAAACGATATATCGAGCAGGTTGGCTCTGACAGCGAAGTTTTTCTAGAGCGAAATGGAGATACGATTCCGTATCTGGATGTGCTGAAACCTAGTGTAGAAGAATATGAAAATAGCAACATCTTATAAGTTGCTATGCTTCAACGTGTATGGCAATATGCTACTACCTTGAGGAGATTGGAGGCATAGCGATGGAAGAAAACTTAAAGCCTACCTGCAAACTAGTCGGTGAAGATGGAAATATCTTTTCTATCCTTGGACGAGTCAGCAGGACATTAAAAGCACACGGGAAAGCTGAACAAGCCAAAGAAGTATGTGAGCGGGTGATGGCATCCAGCTCCTATGAAGCCGCCCTCCAAATTATCATGGAATACGTTGAGGTGGAGTGATTTTTACATGAAAGCACTATTTGGAAGGAAAGTTTCAAACTTGAAGGAGCTAAAGGAAATCACCGAGGAAGCAGTAAGGAAGGGTCAGCAAGGTCAAAGCTACTGCGTGACAAAAGAAGTTGTGTTGGAAGATAGCGAATTTCATAGCTTTGCGAGCGACTTCTTCAATGACCAGCCCTGGATTACTGAGGAAGATGGTGGCGTGAACGAAAACAGGGAAGTTCGCTGCATCAGGGTTATTAATAAAGATACGGGTGAAAAGGTGCTTGTAAACAGTGAAGGGTACAGTTATCCGAGATACACAGCGATAGAAAATGATTAGAGGCGGGCCTTAAGGGGCCTGTTTCTATTTGATTAAATATATCAATATCAGCTTAGAATGACTTGCTATTCCCTGTGTTTAGAGTGATATATGTACTACACCAAAACACAGGAGGTAATGAAAAATGGACCGAAAAGAAATGGTCAAAAAGCTTGGAGAATTATTGGGAGTGAAACCAAGGTATCTCAATGTTCCAACCTTTGCCTATGAAATTGAAACGGAAAATGAAACCTACACCATTGACAGGCACGGGGTGATTACGAACGCAGCTGGGGAAGTAAAAACCTTTGAGGAGATTTTAAATCCGCCAGCGCCCGAAACGAAAGTCGAGGAACAGCCAGTAGCACTTGAACTTGATGGAATGGAGGTTACCCTGCCGCTTGAAGGGCATACCGGAAACACACTCAAGAATCTTGTAAACATGCTTTATAGCAAACAGCACCTGATCCTGAAAGCCTTTGAAACAACCGAGTCACTGATGGATGAAACCTTCCCCGAGGATTTTAGCACAAAGGAAACAGGCACTTTGGAAGAGTTTGGGGCGGCTTTGGATGAACTCGGCGCTGAGAGGATTCCGGGCTTAGCGGTTGATTTTGAAAAGGGGACTTTCACTATCAAACTAGTGGGTGGGAACTTGGATGCTGAAAAGATTGCCGCCTTCCAAGACCTTGCCACCTTCATCAACCAAAATGCGAAAAAGCAAAAGCGGGCTTCTTTCAAACAAGCGCAGGATGATAATCCGAAATATGCCTTGAGAACTTGGCTGATTCGACTCGGAATGAATGGACCTGAGTATAAAACAACGAGAAAGGTGCTCATGAAAAACCTTGAAGGTAGCGGCGCTTTTAGGAAGGTGGGTGAGCCAAATGAATAAAGAAACATACCAAGCGATGATCCGGGGACTGAAGGCTACGATTATTGAAAAAGAAGTGGTGTTCGGGGAAGTAGATGCCAAGAATGATGTCCTTGGATTGCTAGACTTGCTGGAAGACTTGGACCAGTTTTGGAACAGTGAAGAGGACATGGATCTGAATGCGAGCGACCTCCATACATTCATTGAAGCCGCAAGGAAGAGGTACAGCGAGGTGAGGCACGATGGATAAGTTTTTTACACAAACACATTGTGACCGCTGCGGTGGCAACCTAAAAGGCGGACGGATTATGTCCATGTACAACACCGATTGCCTTTGCCTGAGCTGCAAAGATAAAGAATCGAAGCGGGCTGATTATCGAGAGGCTGTCAAAGCGGAACATGAGGAAATCAAGAAGGGCAATTACAATTATAAAGGCATAGAAGGCGAATAATAACTTGCTATCCCCTGTGTTTAGAGTGATGTATAGACTACCAAAACACAGGGAGGTTTTTTCATTGATTAAGGATGGGGAGCAACTCCTTCAGGGAAATGTGGATGCGCTGCAAGGTATGGAACTTTTACTTCAGCAGCAAAAAGGTTTATTGGCAGCCGGATACCAGGAAAGAGAAATGTACTTTTTGCCAGGAATGTTAGTATTGAAACTTGAAGATGGAGAAGTACGCTGGATGGTTTTTGATGGGGAATTCAAGATGGAGATATGGAAGATTTAAAGGATTTAAATAAACGTTTAATGAGAGTCTATCAAGCGGTAGGCTCTTTTCTTATGCCAAATGGGAAAGGAGGTGGTGCCTGTGGCCCAACGAGGAAGGAAACCAAAACCTACAGCAATTAAAGTATTGGAAGGCAATCCGGGAAAAAGGGAACTCAATCTAAATGAGCCCACACCTGAAAAGAAAGCACCAAGATGCCCGTCATGGCTAGAGCCGGAAGCCAAAAAAGAGTGGCGCAGGATGGTTAAGCAGCTGGAGAAGCTAGGGATCCTGACAGAAGTGGATATGGCCGCCTTTGCCGGGTATTGCCAAGCCTATGCAAGATGGAAAGAGGCAGAAGAGTTCATCACGAAACACGGAACGATTGTAAAAACTCCATCAGGATACTGGCAGCAGGTGCCACAGGTATCCATCGCCCAAAGCTATCTTAAAATCATGAATCGTTTCTGTGAGCAGTTTGGATTAACACCTTCTTCAAGAAGTAGAATTATAGCCGACAAGCCGAGTGACCCGGATGATCCAATGGAATTCATGCTCTTTAAAGGTGGTGGTTAAGGTTGTACGACGAGAAAAAAGCCCAACATGCCGTCAACTTTATCAATTGCCTCAAACATACGAAGGGGCAGTGGCGTGGTGTTCCTTTTGACCTTTTGCCCTGGCAGGATGAAATCATCCGGGATATTTTCGGTACGGTAAAGGACAATGGCTACCGGCAATACAACACTGCCTATATTGAGATACCGAAAAAGAATGGAAAAAGTGAGCTTGCTGCAGCGGTTGCCCTGTTAATGACTTGTGGTGATGGAGAATGGGGTGCTGAAGTTTACGGATGCGCTTCAGACAGGCAACAGGCCTCGATTGTTTTCGATGTAGCGGTTGAGATGGTCGAACAGTCCCCCGCTTTGAAGAAAAGAATCAAGCCTGTCATGTCCATGAAACGTCTGGTCTATAAGCCAACGAACAGTTTTTATCAAGTGCTATCAGCTGAAGCTTATACCAAACATGGACTCAATGTTCATGCGGTTATTTTTGACGAATTGCATGCCCAGCCGAATCGCGAGTTATATGATGTTATGACGAAAGGCTCTGGGGATGCTCGGCTTCAGCCGCTCTTCTTTTTGATTACGACAGCGGGTACTGACCGCAATTCGATTTGTTATGAGGTACACCAAAAGGCCGTGGACCTTCTGGAAGGAAGAAAGATTGACCCTACTTTCTATCCTGTGATTTACGGAATTCATGATGACGATGACTGGACTTCTGAAAACAACTGGTATAAAGCCAATCCATCCCTTGGCCATACCATTGACATAGAGAAAGTAAGAAATGCTTTTATTAGTGCAAAGGAAAATCCTGCTGAAGAAAATATCTTCAGGCAACTGAGGCTCAATCAATGGGTGAAGCAATCGACACGCTGGATGCAGATGGAGAAGTGGGATGCTTGTGATGACCCAATTGATTTGGATTCGCTTCGTGGCAGAGAATGCTTTGGCGGCTTGGACCTTTCCAGCACGACAGACATCACTGCTTTTGTGTTGGTTTTCCCACCAAGGAGAGATGATGAAAAATATATTGTTCTTCCATACTTCTGGATCCCGGATGAAAACCTGAAACTAAGGGTTAGGCGTGACCATGTTCCTTATGATATTTGGGAAAAGCAAGGCTACATCAAAACGACCGAAGGAAACGTTGTTCATTACGGCTTTATTGAGTCGTTCATTGAAGAGCTGGGAACGAAGTACAACATTAAAGAAATTGCCTTTGACCGATGGGGTGCTGTGCAGATGGTACAAAACCTAGAAGGCATGGGCTTTACGGTCGTTCCATTTGGACAAGGTTATAAAGATATGTCCCCGCCATCGAAGGAATTAATGAAATTAACCCTTGAGAAAAGAATCGTTCACGGGGGAAACCTGGTATTGCGGTGGATGATGGATAACATCTTTGTGAAAACTGACCCGGCAGGGAACATAAAGCCGGATAAGGAGAAGAGTACGGAACGAATTGACGGTGCGGTGGCTTTGATTATGGCGTTGGATCGGGCGATTCGGAATGAAAATAGAGAGAGTGTTTATGATGGGCGGGGGATATTGATTCTCTAATTAGCAATTTTGTTATGTAACCAGGATTGATTATGTGTGGTTAATGACGGTTGTTAGCTGTTGAAATGCTAAATCTGACTGCAGAATATTTTGTTACAATTGCCTTAGAGGTGATTGTATGAGAGAAACGGAATTTTTTGACTGGCTAATAAATGTTGATGGTCGGGATATTAGACAAACTAGAGATAATGTATCTCGAGCAAGAAGAGTAGAGAATTCACTATCTATGTACTTGAAAAGACCTGTCAATTTAGATGAAGAATATTCAAAAGACAAATGCTCATCAATACTTGAAATGTTGTCATTTGAGTATTCTCCTAGAATCCCAGAATCTATTAATCTTCCAAGGGATAAAAATGGTTTATCTAGCCTAAGGACAGCCATTAAAAAGTATATAAAGTTTTGTGGTAGTACAAGGATTTAGAGACCGCTCATATTTAGGGCGGATTTTTTTATGCCCATTTTAGGATGTGAAACTATGAAAATACCGTTTTTATCAAAACTATTTCAATCAAGGGCCAGCCCCCAAAACAATCTTTTTGGCAGTACCTACAGCTTCTTCTTTGGTACGACCACAAGTGGGAAAGCAGTTAATGAGAGAACAGCCATGCAGACAACTGCAGTCTATGCCTGTGTTCGGATTCTCGCGGAAACAATCGCAAGCCTCCCGCTTCACCTTTATCAATATACCGATAACGGGAAGGAAAAAGCTTTGGAACACAGTTTATATTACAAGCTCCATGATGAGCCTAATTCAGAGATGACTTCGTTTGTGTTTAGGGAAACACTGATGAGTCATCTTTTATTATGGGGAAATGCCTATGCCCAGATTATTAGGGATGGAAGAGGGAATGTACTTTCACTCTACCCGCTTTTGCCTGACCGGATGACGGTGGACCGAACGTCTACCGGGGAACTTTACTACGAATACCGAATGGACACGGGCACCGCAATCCTTCACAGGGAGGAAGTCCTTCATATTCCTGGGCTCGGATTTGATGGGCTGGTTGGTTACTCTCCGATTGCGATGGCCAAAAATGCGATTGGAATGGCGATTGCAACTGAAGAGTATGGAGCTAAGTTTTTTGCAAATGGGGCAAGTCCCGGTGGTGTCTTGGAGCATCCGGGTGTGGTGAAGGATCCTGCCAAAATCCGAGAAAGCTGGAACGCTGTGTATCAAGGAAGCGGCAATGCTCATCGGATTGCAGTTCTTGAAGAAGGAATGAAGTTTCAAAGCATTGGCATTCCACCTGAGCAAGCTCAATTTTTAGAAACAAGAAAATTTCAGACGGAAGAGATTTGCAGAATCTTTCGGGTGCCGCCTCACCTTGTGGCTAATCTTGATAAAGCGACTTTCAGCAATATTGAACATCAATCCATTAGCTTTATTGATAATACAATCATGCCTTGGGTCACTCGAATCGAACAGTCCATGAAGAAAGCGTTGTTGAGTGAGGTAGATAAAGAAAAGTACTTTATCAAATTTAATCTGAATGGGCGGCTCCGAGGAGATGCAGGTTCAAGAGCTCAATTCTATCAGATCATGCGGCAAAACGGGGTCATGTCGGCGAATGACATCCGAGAACTAGAAGAGATGAACTTAATCCCTAAAGAACAGGGTGGAGATAAGTACTTAGTGAATGGGAATTTTGTAGATATGTCAAAAGCAGGTGCTTGGACAGAACAGTATGAGGAGGGATAAATCTTGAAGAAGTTTTGGAACTGGGTCAAAAACGAAGATGGCAGGACCCTTTATCTTGATGGCGTCATTGCCGAGGAATCGTGGTTTGGTGATGAAGTTACACCAAAACAGTTTAAATCGGAATTGATAAATGAGGGTGGCGATATCACCATCTGGATTAATTCACCTGGTGGCGATGTGTTTGCTGCCAGTCAAATCTACAACATGCTGATG
This sequence comes from Schinkia azotoformans, assembly GCF_035811335.1. Classification (NCBI taxonomy): domain Bacteria; kingdom Bacillati; phylum Bacillota; class Bacilli; order Caryophanales; family Bacillaceae; genus Schinkia; species Schinkia azotoformans. The sequence goes on along the minus strand of NZ_JARSMD010000002.1, from coordinate 46,948 downwards.
GATTACAAGGGCCATGTGACCGTGAAAATTGATGGCATTGCTGCAAGTGCTGCCTCGGTCATTGCAATGGCAGGCGGGGATGTTTTCATGTCGCCGGTTTCGATGATGATGATCCATAATCCGATGACCATTGCCTTTGGGGACACAGCTGAAATGAAAAAAGCCATCGACATGTTGAGTGAAGTAAAGGAAAGCATTATCAACGCCTATGAACTAAAGACCGGTCTTTCAAGGACAAAACTTTCACACATGATGGATGATGAAAGCTGGTTTAACTCCAAAAAGGCGGTGGAACTCGGCTTTGCTGATGGCATCATGTTTCAGGATGAAACGGACCAATCTGAGCCAGAGGATGGGATGATTTATAGCCAAATGGCAGTCGTCAATTCATTCCTGCACAAGCTGCCACAAAGGGAAAAGAAAGCAGGAACAGATATCAGCATTTTGGACAAGAGACTTGAACTATTGAAATTTTAGGAGGAGACAACCGATATGGGTAAAATTTTAGAACTTCGTGAAAAACGAGCAAAATCATGGGAGGCAGCTAAGGCATTTCTAGATACCAAAAGAGGAGAAGATGGCATCCTTTCAGCGGAAGATACGACCACTTATGAAAGAATGGAGGCTGAGGTTGTTAATCTAGGGAAGGAAATTGACCGGCTTGAACGCCAGCAGGCCATTGACCTCGAGCTTTCCAAACCAATAAATAACCCCATCACTTCAAAACCAAGTGGAGTAACCGGACAAAAAACAGGACGAGCAACTGATGAATATAGGGATTCATTCTGGAAGGCGATGAGAAACAAAAGCAGCTATGATGTACAAAACTCCTTAAAAATTGGAACAGATTCTGAAGGAGGTTACCTCGCTCCGGATGAATTTGAAAGAACACTTATTGAGGCTCTGGAAGAGGAGAATATTTTTAGAACATTAGCCAAGGTCATCACTACTTCTTCAGGAGATCGAAAAATTCCAGTCGTTGCCTCCAAGGGAACAGCTTCATGGGTGGATGAGGAAGGCTTGATTCCTGAATCAGATGATAGCTTTGGTCAAGTTTCCATTGGGGCCTATAAGCTTGCAACGATGATCAAAGTATCAGAAGAACTTTTAAATGACAGTGTATTCAATTTAGAAGCGTATATTGCAAAAGAATTTGCCAGACGGATTGGTGCCAAGGAAGAGGAAGCTTTCTTCGTGGGAGATGGTACCGGAAAACCGACTGGCATTTTTAATGCAACCGGAGGAGCTGAACTTGGAATCACAGCCGCTTCAGCAACCGCAATTACTGTGGATGAAATTATGGATTTATTTTATTCCTTAAAGTCGCCATATCGTAAAAGTGCAATCTTTGTCATGAACGATGCCACTGTCAAACTAATTCGTAAGCTGAAAGATGGGAATGGCCAGTACTTATGGCAGCCTTCCATCCAGGCTGGACAACCAGATACGATCCTAAATCGTCCAGTGAAAACATCGGCCTATGTACCAACTGTTGCAGCAGGAGCCAAGTCGATTGCTTTCGGTGACTTCGGATACTACTGGGTAGCTGATCGCCAAGGGCGGTCCTTCCAACGATTAAATGAACTGTATGCCCCAACAGGACAAGTAGGATTTAAGGCATCCCAGCGGGTAGATGGAAAGTTAATTCTTCCTGAAGCGATTAAAGTGCTTCAACAGAAAGCGTAGGTGAGGCTATATGAGCAATGTGAAAAACTATACCGAGCAGGGCGGCGAGAGGACTGTTATTGGTGGAACGCTAGAAATTACACCGGAAGGAAAGTTGTTGTTTGGTAGTACAGAAGTTCAACCAGCCGCTAACCAGGCAGATAGTGTAGCGACGGATGTTGCTGGACTGGTAGCGGATTTCAATGCGCTATTAGCCAAACTGAGAGCTGCCGGTTTAATGAATTCTCAATAGGAGGTAAGCGGTGATGGAGGAATTATTATCAAAGGTAAAACAAAACCTGATCCTAAACCATGATGAAGATGATGCTCTTCTTTCTAGCTTCATCACTGCCGCCACTTCCTATGCAGAAAGCTATCAAAAGAAACCAGAGGGCTTTTATCAGGAAAACCCTATGAATCCTACGACGGAACATGCTGTCATTATGCTATCATCTCACTTCTATGAAAGCCGGGATGGTAGCACGGGCGGCTTTTTTGCAGACAATGTGGAAGCAAGTAAGCAGGTCTGGAATGTGGTTAATACTCTCCTCCGCCTCAATAGGGACGTGGTCATATGAGCTTTGGAAAAATGAATAGTTTTATAGAGCTGTATGAAGAAGTTTCCATTAGAGACACCGAGGGGTTTGTAACAAAACAAGATCTCCTTGTCACATCTATGAGGGCTTATAAGGAAAACCGCCATGGCAGTGAAACATGGAAAAACAGGGCTAGCTTTAGTGAGGCTAGTTCTCTTTTTCGTTTCAGAAAACCTAGAGGGACTGAGATTACAACGGAATTAATCATCGTTTGCAAAGATGAACGCTATAACATTTTAAGCGTTGAGGATATCAAAGGGCGGGGCATGTATGTGGAAGTGTTAGCTGAGAAAATCGCAGGGTCGAAGGGGTGAGTAGATGGCAAGAGCAGCAGTGAAAATGCCGGATGCTTTTTTAGAAAGAATCTCCAAGTTAAACAATCGCTTTGATGAAATCGTTCCAAAAGTGTTAGAACAAGGAGCCGAGCCAGTGATTCAGAAAGCGAAAAGCAATCTGGCAGCTAGAATCGGTCAAGAAACAAAAGAGCCCTCCCAGTCTACCGGTGAGTTGTTGGCCTCACTTGAAACGACAAAGCCTACGCAAGATGCAAAAGGGGATTGGAATTTGCGAGTCGGGGTACCAACAACCAGAGACAGTAAAGGAGTTTCCAATGCCCTAAAGGCAGCGGTGATCGAGTATGGAAAGTCCGGTCAGCCTCCTAGGCCTTGGTTAAAACCAACCAAATCAGCAACAAGAAAAGCCTGTGTTGAAGCGATGGAAAAGACGCTGGAGAAGGAGATTGAAAAACTATGAGTCTATTAACCGACCTCATGGATATGCTTGGACCTATCGACATACCAATTGAAACTGGCGGTTTTTCTGGAAAGCCTCCTGATGAATATATCGTGATCACTCCTATGTCAGATCGACTGGATTTCTATGCGGATAACCAAGCCCATAATGTTATTGAAGAAGCTCGGCTCTCTTTGTTTTCTAAGAAGAATTATATAGAACGAAAAAAGCAGCTGACAAAAGCACTCCTAGCCGGAGGCATGACCATCACAGACCGGCAATATATCGGTTTTGAAAATGATACAAAGTACCATCATTATGCGATAGATGTTTTGAAAGAATATGAAGTGGAGGATGAGTAGATGGCAACGATAGGATTGGATCGATTGTTTTATGCCAATATCACGGAAGATGAGACTGGCGCTGAAACCTATGGAGCTCCAAAAATTCTAGCCAAGGCTATGACTGCCGAACTCAGTGTTGAACTGATGGAAGCAATTCTGTATGCGGATGACGGGGCAGCTGAGGTAGTGAAAGAGTTTAATAGCGGCACGTTAACCCTTGGAATTGATGATATCGGGCCGTTGGTAGCCCAGGACTTAACAGGTAGCAAAATTGACAGCAATAATGTCGTGATATCGAGGAGTGAGGACGGTGGAAAGCCTGTCGCAGTTGGGTTTCGTGCGAAGAAATCAAACGGAAAGTACCGATATTTTTGGCTATATCGCGTTATTTTTAACATTCCTACAACTAACCTTGCGACCAAAGGTGAATCGATTACCTTTAGTAGTCCCACCATAGAAGGAACCGTCTTTAGACGGAACAAGCTGGATGCAGAAAACAAGCATCCTTGGAAGGCAGAAGTAACGGAAGGAGATAATGGTGTTTCCCAAGAAACCATTACAAACTGGTTTGTCTCCGTTTACGAGCCGGATTTTTCACCCGTAACTCCAACCATCACCGTTACAACTCAGCCTGCTGATTTAACGGAAGTGGTAGCAGGAAGTATCTCTGGTAGTTTATCGGTGGTTGCAACGACTAACACAGTTAATCCAATCACGTACCAGTGGTATGAAAACTCTGTCGATAGCACGGTCGGGGGAACAATTATTAATGGAGAAACATCAGCTAGCTTTGACATTCCAACCGATCTTACAGCAGGAACGTATTATTATTACTGCGTGTTAAGTTCTGTTGGTGCTAGTGCTGTAACAACTAATGTGGCTACCGTGACGGTATTATAGGGAGGAAGGTAAAAAGTGAGTAATAAAAATGTAGAGGCTTTACCTTTGGATATTGATTTTGCAGCTGATGAAAGAAGTGCAGTGATTGATATTGGTGGTGCGGATTATAAATTGATTTTAACCACAAAAGCTACAAAAGAAATCGCGAAACGCTATGGTGGCCTTGAGAATCTGGGTGCTAAGCTGATGAACACGAAAGACTTTGAAATTGCCTTAGATGAAATCGTCTGGCTCATTACCCTATTAGCGAATCAATCGATTCTCATTCATAACTTGCGAAATAAAGAAACGAAGAAAGACCTGCTGACAGAGGAGGAAGTGGAATTATTGACCACTCCGTTCGAGTTGGCAGAGTATAAAAATGCCATCATGGCCAGCATGTTGAAAGGAACCAAAAGGAATATTGAGAGTGAGCCATCAAAAAACGTGGAAGTCGGGTAAGCGATGATGAGTTGTTTATCCGACTTATTTATTATGGCACCGCCCAATTAAATCGAAGTGAGGAAGAAGTGTGGCTTATGCCTTTAGGACATCTGATGGATTTATGGGAATGCCATAAGCAGTTTACTGGTATAGCCAAGCCGAAACAGGAACTTTTTATTGATGATGTGATTCCGGTAGGTTTATAAATGTAATTTTGCGTTTATGCTTAAGTTCAAAAAATCCTAAGAAGTTATATGGAGATTCTGTTAAAAATTTATTTTGCTGTTAAATTAGTCGTATTATTTTAAGTAAAATAATGGTATAATAAATCAACAAAGGAGTTGATATTATGCCAAATATTAAGCCTGTTTCAGATTTAAGAAATTATAATGATGTTTTAAAGGATGTCACTGTTGGCGATCCAGTCTTTTTAACAAAAAATGGCAGGGGTAAATTTGCAATTCTTGATATTGAAGAGTATGAAAAAAGTCAAGCTACAATTAAATTGCTTTCAAAGCTTCTCGAAGCGGAAAAGGCCATCAAAACGGGGGATGAATGGCTAAGCGAAGAACAAGTTAAAAGAAATCTGGGAGTCTAATTTTTATGCATAAATTAAGGATTAATCCCATTGCCATGCAGGATTTGCATGATATCAAAGAATATATTACAAAAGAGTTTGATAACTCAAATGCGGCAGTTGATGTGATTACAAATATTATGGGATGTTACGAAAAACTAAAAGAGTTTCCGTTGCTCGGAATAGAATTATCGTCCAAGATTGATATCCCAACAGATTATAGGTATTTGATTTGTGGTAATTACATTGTTTTTTATAAAAATGATGATGTTTATGTTTCCATTTATCGGGTTTTATATTCAAGACGCGATTATATAAAGATTCTTTTTGATAAAAGTAAAAATGAAATTAGCCATGAAGAAAATTAACCAAATCTAATTCATGAAGGCAAAGGAAATCTGTGAAGGCATCTGTACTGGGTGTCTTTTTTTATGCCCAAAAAAGAGAGGAGGTGGAGTCGTGGCAAACAATTTCGGGCTTCGGATCGGTGTTGAAGGGGAGAAAGATTTTAAAAACGCTTTACGGGATATCAACCAGAATTTCAAGGTTCTAGGCAGTGAAATGAATCTGGTAGCCGCTCAATTTGATAAGCAGGATCAATCTCTTGAAGCGTTGACTGCTAGAAACGGAGTGCTAAACAAGTCCGTTGATGCTCAGAAAGAAAAAATCAAAACATTAGAAGCCGCCCTGCGAAATGCTTCTGAATCGTTCGGTGAGACCGACAGACGAACGCAAAACTGGCAAATTCAGCTGAATAATGCGAAATCGGAATTAATGAAGATGGAGCGGGAGGTTGAAAATAATAACCAAGCCATTCAACAACTGAATGAGGGTTTTAATGAGGCTGAAGGCGAGGCAGAGCAGTTCGCAGATGAAGTGCAAAACGCCGCAGATCAAACCGAAAAAGCCTCTGGCCGCTTTGAAAAGTTGGGCGGCGTTTTAAAAGGAATCGGAGCAACAATTGGTACAGCCGTAGCCGCCATTGGTACAGCCGCAGTCGCTGCTGGGGCATCCCTAATTAAACTCGGCGATGAGTACAATATGGCGGTCAATCAGATTTCCGCTTCCACAGGTGCCACCGGGGCTGAGCTTGAGGAATTAGGTGAGGTTGCTCAAAACGTGTACAAGCACAATTTCGGTGATAGCTTGGAGGATGTGGCCAGCGGGATTTCAGAAGTGCAAAAGATAACCGGACTTATGGGCGAAGAATTAGAAAAAGCCACGGAGTCCGGTTTTGCTTTGCGGGATACATTTGGCTTTGATATGCAGGAATCCGCAAGGGCCGCAGGTGCTCTCATGAAAAACTTCGGAATCTCTGCTGATGAAGCCTATAACATTATTGCGACAGGTGCCCAAAATGGTGCTGATAAAAACGGGGATTTGTTAGATACCCTCAATGAATACTCTGTTCAATATGCCTCACTTGGGTTAAGTGCCGATGAGTTTATTGCTAGTTTAGTTGCTGGTGCTGATAGCGGTGCATTTAGTATTGATAAGGTCGGAGATGCGGTAAAAGAGTTTAATATACGGGCCAAAGATGGAAGTAAGACCAGCATGGAAGCTTTCAGCGCTTTAGGTCTCAATGCAGAAGAAATGACGAAGAAGTTTGCACAAGGTGGAGAAACAGCCAATGCTGCTTTTTTCACCGTTATTGAAAAGCTTCAGGAAATTGAAGATCCCCTCCTCAAAAATACGATCGGTGTTCAGCTGTTTGGTACGCAGTTTGAAGATTTAGAAGCAAATGTACTTCCTGTTCTTTCTGGCATCAAGGATAGTACTATCGCGAGCGGGGATGCATTAAATCAAATAAAAGAAGTGAAATATGACAACCTAACCGATGGACTTGAAGGAGTAAAACGTTCCTTGCAAGGTGTGTTTTTACCTGCTGTCAGCGAAGTATCGGCAGGAATCACGGATTTATTTTCAGGTTTGTCTAATGGCATCAATGCAGCTGATGGTGATTTTGAAAAAATTGCAGAGGTGATCGGCGAGACAGTGGGTGGTATTACAGAACTTATCACCGAGCAACTCCCTCAATTTGTCACTCTTGGCCTACAAATAATAATGGCACTTATCGGGGCGATTGTTGAAAATCTTCCGTTGATTATTGATTCTGCCATGCAAATTGTGACGACTCTACTTCAAGGATTGATTGAGGCCTTACCTCAAATAACCGAGGGAGCACTTTACCTTGTTCTCAGTTTAGTAGACGGCATCATTGCGAATCTGCCAGCCTTAATCGAAGCGGCATTGACGATGATTGTCACCCTTGCGACCGGAATTGCCGAGGCCTTGCCAAACCTCATTCCATCGATTGTTGAGGCGATTCTCTTAATCGTAGATACCATTATCAATAATCTCGACATGATTTTGGAGGCGGCATTTAAAATTATTGAAGGATTAGCGATGGGACTGATTAATGCCTTACCTAGATTAATAGAGGCTTTGCCAACCTTGATTTCAACTATTATCAATTTTATTACTTCCAATCTACCAAAGATTGTGGAGATGGGGGTCAAATTGATTGTCCAATTGGCAGTCGGACTTGTTCAGGCCATTCCCCAGCTGGTGGCCCAATTGCCACAGATTATTTCAGCACTCATTGTTGGGCTTGGAAAAGCAGCGGTTTCCATCGTTGAAGTCGGTAAAAGTATTATCAGAGGACTTTGGAGCGGGATTTCTTCAATGGTTGGCTGGATTAAAGATAAGGTCAGCAACTTTGTCGGCGGTATCGTTAGCAGCGTAAAAGGTATTCTTGGCATTCGCTCTCCTTCAAGGGTATTTGCTGGTATCGGTGAGAACATGGGTGAAGGAATCGGTGTTGGGTTTACAGATGCTATGAAAAGTGTGGAAAAGGATATGGAAGGAGCCATTCCTACTGACTTTGACTTGAACATGGATAGTGTTGTGACTGGTCTTGAAGGGGGAAATAATGGAGCAGTCTTTGATGTGACCATCCCCTTAACAATTGATGGAAATGTCTTAACCCGGATTATTGCCCAGCTGCAATGGAATCAAAATACGGTAACTGTCAGAAACTTAGGAGTTGCTGGCTCGTAAAAGGAGGGCAGATTGGTGATTGAAATCTATGCAGGAAATACATTAATTCAGACTATCCGGAAAGTGATGACTGCAAGTTTAAGAGAAACACTTGAAGGAGAGTTTACTCTATCTTTTACAGTCCTGGCCAAATCTGCCCTTGCCTTAAAAACGAAGCAGGTAGCCAAAATCAATAATCAATATTTTGAAATTGTACAAATCACGAAGTCATTGCAGGGGAGCCTTCCAGTCTGTTCGGTGACATGTGAGCATGTTTCCTACATTTTGAATGATGAAGTCTTTACAATAAATGAATTTGATTTTACAGGAGATCCTGCATCTGGGTTGAGTCAGCTTTTATCGGGAACTCCTTTTTCGGCAGGTAGGGTTGATTTTACTAATAGCTGTACAATGAAAATCAACCAAGAGGTGACAAGACGAGCGGCGTTAATGCAGTACATTGCCATCTTGGGTGGCGAGATTGAATATGACGGCTACCAGATTAATATTCGAAGTCATCGTGGAAGCAGTGAGTATCAGTCGGTGATGGATTCAAAGAATGTTACGAATGTGTCAGTCACACATGACTCTCGGGAAAATGCTTCTTCTTATGAAATTTCCTTCTTTAGACTTTTGAATCTAGCAGTCGGGGATAACGTTCATATTGTTTTCAGGCCTTTAGGGATTGATGTGAAAACAAGAATTATTTCTTTAGAATACAATCCCTTTTATCGGTACAACATTCGGGTGGAAGTTGGTCGATACAAGCCGAGTATTTCCGATACTTTCTACCGATTTGAAAACTCCTTGAACACGGTGGAGTCTTCGTTGAACGAGGTTGGCAGTTCGGTAGATGGCCTGCAGTTTCAAATGGATCAGCTTCAGGTTTCCTACACACTAGTGAAAAGTTTAACGATTGATGAGAGTTATATCAATGTTACCTATGAAGTGGAAAAAGGAGACACCCATCAATATTTTGCCAAGTACAGCTACACTACTGATGCCAACGGAAGGATTACGAGCATCACGTTAGAGGATATTTTTTCAGAGCTTCTATTAAAGGAAGTTTCTGCCCTGTTGGTTGATGCGACTAGATTCGAAATCACATATAAAGATGGAGAGATTGCTAGTTACAACTATACAACAGATAGCAACGGCAGAATTACCGGGATTGAAAAGGTGGTGGAGGGGTAAACCATGGCTTATCACAGCAATTTTAATAATACATTAGCAATCTGGACTGCTTTCGGTGGCAGGGGTGAGCTCATTCTTCCCATCCCCACTTTGACTTGGCAAAAGAAGTATTATTATGATTTTGGCTACAGCAAATATGGAACTGAAACGCAAATCAAAGTGTATGATAATGGGAATGCCCAGATTGCTGTCTATCATGCGAAAACGCCATACATGTCATATTTCAATCAATCGACTAGGAAATGGACCGTGGTTAGTGTTCCTTGGTGGAGCTATGGAGCACCAGAAGTATTATGGGCTGGCGGTGGGGTGTTTATAGCCAAAATTACAGGCATGGCCAATATTATTGCTTCATTTGATGGCGTCACTTGGTATAACGCTGGCTACTGCCAAGGTGCCCAGAACTCGATGACCACAGGGGCTTACGATTCCACTCGGGGATCAGGTGTTGTCAGTTGGTGGTATTACAAGTCCCCGGTCTATTACAGTTTTGATTCTTTAACTGAAAGAACCGCTTGGACATTGGTAGGGGCCGATGGGACCTCTGTTCCGATTTTTAGTTACATGACCACACATAAAGGATTGTTTGTTGGAGTCGTTGGTGGAGACCGCTCGATTGCAGTAGCAAATACAGCCAGTCCATGGACATGGTTTACAACTATTGATGAAGTACCGGATACATATTATATGTTTATCCGTTCGGTCCATGAAAAGCTCTTTGTGATGAAGTACCGCTATGTCGCTGGTAAGTTTTATGTGTATCTCTGTGTACTAAATGATAGTGCAACCGGGTTTACGGAAACAAACCTTTCTCATGTTGGCAGTCTTGCCGATAATCGAATACCGGACCCAGAAAACATCATCTGGATGGAAGATTGGGGGAAATATGTTCTTTTCAATGAGAGCATGCTTTATGTATCAGATGATGGCTTGATGTGGGAAGGTGTCGAGCAGCCGGGGTTTACAACAACGAACTCGGATGTATTTGGCGGGGCTATTTATGTACCGGGTGATGGGTTTTATGTGAAGTGTAGTGATTATGTTTATTATGCTCCGTATTAGGGAGCGTCATTTTGAATATTTTAACCTTCTCCAATTGCAAAAATATGTAGTACAAAAGATCAGTAAAATACTAGAATATATGTGACTGATTAACTAGATTACACCCTCCTGTGATATATAATGGTATTGAATAGTATTTTATTAAAATAAGTGATTCGGGAGGGTTGGAAATGTCTATGAAGTCACTAAAAGTCGGGATAACAACTTTAGTTTTACTTTTAATAATAGCTTTACCAATATTCCTCATTGAACCTGCTAAACAAGTAGAAAGTAGTGGAAGCGCCAATAATGCTGTTAATATAGACGACAGCTTTAAATTGAATTGGCAAAAGAAGTATTATAAGGATTTTGGTTACAATCAAAATGGCAGTAAAATAAAGATTAGCTTGCATGATAATGGTGAAGCACAAATAGCGGTATATCACGCCAAGGAACCTTATATGTCATACTATGATAAGGAAAAAGCAGAATGGACTGTGGTAGAGAATACATGGTGGGAACATGGAGTACCTGAAATTTTATGGGCTGGAGACGGTGTGTTTTTAGCTAAGATTACAGGGATGGCTAATATTATTAGTTCCTTTGATGGTATCACATGGTATAACGCTGGATGTTCTAAGAATGCTAAAAATTCAATAACGACAGGTGCTTATGATAACAAACAAGAAGTAGGAGTTGTCAGTTGGTGGTACAATAAGACTCCCGTTTATTATAGTTCTAATTCATTAACAGAAAGAACAGAATGGACGTTGGCAACAGGCACAGAGGAAACCACAAATCCTATTTTTAAATACTTAAAGGGGTTATTTGGAATCGAAGATCAACCGACAGTCCCCATTTTTAGTTATCTTACAGCGCACAATGGATTATTTGTAGGTGTGGTAGGAGGAGAACGTTCTATAGCTGTTGCAGATCCAGCTAATCTTGAGGAATGGACTACTACTATTCCTGAACAATCAGATACTTATTATATGTTTATCCGATCAATTAACGCCAAGCTTTTTGTGATGAAATACCGCTATGATGGCGATCTTTTTAATGTAAATCTTTGTATGCTAAGTGATGATGGCACTGAATTAACAGAAACGAACTTATCTCATGTAGGAGACCTTGCAGATAATCACATTCCTAATCCGCAAAATATCATCTGGATGGAAGATTGGGGTAAATATGCTTTATTTACTGAAGGCATGTTATACATTTCAGATGATGGATTGACTTGGGAGGGTATTAAGCAGAAAGAATTAATAACAACCAACTCTGACACATTTGATGGAGCTATTTATGTACCTGGTGATGGGTTTTATGTAAATGCTAGTGATTACGTGTATTATGCTCCATACTCTAAATAGAAAAGTTAAATATTATCAAATATACAGGCGCTTTGTGATTTTTAGTCACAGGCGTCTTTTTATATAGAGAAAGTTAATTGATAGGGAGGGAGTAAGGTGGCTATAAAGGAAATTTGGATATATGTACAGTCAGCAATTGCAGCAATGGGTGGATGGTTGGGGTGGTTTCTTGGTGGCTTTGATGGATTTTTATATGCTCTTATTACTTTTGTAGTTGTAGATTACATTACCGGGATTATGGTTGCAATTATCGACCGAAGGCTTTCCAGTGTTATTGGAGCTCGAGGGATTTTCAAAAAGATTCTAATTTTCATATTGGTTGGGATCGCTCATATCATTGACAGTCGATTGATTGGTGACGGCAGTGTCATTCGCACAGCAGTCATCTTTTTTTATTTGTCTAATGAAGGGATCAGTATTATTGAGAATGCTTCCAGGATTGGCCTACCGATTCCCCAAAAATTGAAAGATGTTCTAGCTCAATTGAACGGAAAAGAAAAGGACGGTGGTAGCAATGGAATTAACCACTAGATATATGACTAGGAATGATTGCTATAAAGCTGGGCAGAAAATCTCGCCCAAAGGAATTATGGTCCACTCCACTGCAACTCCCGGAGTGATGGCAGCCGATTGGTTTAGCCGGTGGAATAAATCCTACCAAGCTGGTGAAACAAGCAGGCAGGTCGCTGTTCATGCTTTCGTTGATGATAAAGGGGTGTGGCAGTACTTACCTTGGAATCATCGAGGCTGGCATTGTGGTGGATCCGGGAACAATACTCACATTGGCTTTGAAATTTGTGAGCCGGGCGGTTTTTCTTACGGAAAAGGATCTACAATGAATGGATATAATGTATCGAAAAATGAAGCTTATTTTAGAAAGGCTTGGCAGAATGCCGTGGAGCTTTGTGTGATACTTTGCCAAATGTATGGCCTTACTGAACGTGATATTATTTGCCATTCTGAAGGTCACAAGAAGGGAGTTGCCAGCAACCACTCGGATGTAATGCATTGGTTTCCGAAGCACGGAGAAAGTATGGATTCCTTCCGGTCGGCTGTGGGGGCTGCTTTAAATAAATCACCAGATTTACCATCAGGGATTCAAGTAGGAGACTTGGTGGAAGTTAAAGCATCAGCAAATTCCTATTATCCCGGCGGATCCGCCATTCCTACCTGGGTCAAAACCGATTCATATCATGTAGTGACTCAGGTTGTTTCAAATGGGAAGCCTGTTGTAAAAGGCGGTAAGACCTGTGTGCTCCTTGGCAAGAAAGTAAATAAAAAGACTAGGGTTGAATCAGAGGGAATTATGAGTTGGATTGACGCTGGCTCTTTAATTGTGATTGTTTCAAAGGCCAGAGAAATAAATACACCGAAGGAAAGTAAGAAGTATTATAGGGTACAGGTCGGGGCCTTTAACAATAAAGAGAATGCTGAAGCACTTTTAAAGAAAGTAAAATCGGCAGGCTTTTCAGATGCATTTATAAAGAATGATTGAATATTTTAATACGAATTGTTCTATTTTTAGGGCTGGTATGTGCTGACATATCGGCTCTTTTTTATGGTTTTTTATCTACTTATTCTCTTGCTATTTAGCCCCTCCTAAGTGATATATACTATAACCCAAAAAGCAAAAGAACCTTGATGCAAAGCGACTTCAGCGCTTCTTTTTGGGAGCCATGATTGAATAGAAGATGCCAGGTGTTATTAAACAAGGATGAAAATTTGAAAGGAGGCAACAACATGGCAGAAGCATTATTTGGCTCATTCGAACAAGGTGTAGGTGGTTTTTCATTAATGGATCCACCTGCAGAAAAACCTAAGCAACTAAGAGTGGCTGCTTATGTACGGGTCAGCAGCCTTTCAGATGAACAAGAAGGTTCTTTTGATAACCAAAAGACTCATTACACTCAATTAATTCGCTCCACACCAGGTTGGAAGATGGTTGACATCTATACAGACCATGGGCGAACTGGAACTTCGATGGCAAAACGCCCAGGTTTTAACCGAATGATTCGACACGCTTATGAAAAGAAAATTGATATTATCCTTTGCAAGTCGGTGTCCAGATTTGCGAGGAATGTACTTGACGCCATTAACACGATTCGAGAACTGACTGAGTTGGGAGTTCGAATTATTTTTGACAAAGAAAATATTGATACAGGTGATATGGCGAGTGAGTTTATCCTCACCATGTTATCTGCAACAGCACAAGAGGAGAGCCGAAGTATATCAGAGAATATAAACTGGGCTTTAGCAAAGCGATTTGAAAGAGGTGAACCGGTCTTTGTTAGAAAGCTAGGCTACCAAAAGAATGAGCAAAAAGAATGGATTATCATAGAAGAAGAAGCACGCATTGTTCGAGAAGCCTTTGAAGAAGTATTGAATGGGAAGACACCTTCTCAGATTGCTAAGAAATTCATAAAAAAGAGATATAAGAAAATTAACGGGCGAACTGACTGGTCTTCCACCACAGTTCGATTGATACTACTAAATCGGGATTATACAGGAGACGTCATTTGCCAGAAATACTATACAGAAAGTTACCTTTCACATAAGCTAGTGCGCAATAATGGAGAAAAAACTCAGTATTTTATCGAGAATCACCATGAGCCTATTGTGAGCCGAGAAACATTTGAAGCAGTCCAACGAGAACTGGAGAGGCGTAAAAAACCGAATAAAAATAAAAAGGTGAAACGCTACCCGCTTTCCAGTCGGATTCAATGTGGGAAATGCGGGGGGAATTTGCATCGATTCATTTGCAAAGGAGTTGTAAGATGGCGCTGTGAAAATAACGTAAAAAGCAAAGAATTGTGTACCATGGGAAGCATTAAGGAAGATGTAATCAGGGAAGCAATGCAAGAAGCCTTTCTAGAGCGCTACCGGATGAAACGGTTTATGTATAACATAGAGAAAATGCAAAAAGATCTAAGAAGTGCTGTAGCTGCAAGAGATATTTCATACAACAGACTTCGCTTGGATTTAGAAAAAATATTATTAGAAGAGAATATTGCACTCATTAATGCTAATGGGGCTGAAGCGGGTCGGACAGATAAGAAACTAGAGGAGCTGGCATCGAAAAGAGCATCTATTGAAAATGAACTCAAGATAAGGGAGGACTGGTGGAAGTTACTGGATCAAGATTTTGCATTTAGAGAAGAGGCCCAAGCAAAACTCAAGGAACTAGAGGCAATGCGGAATCCAGTCAAACCACTACAAATAGAACTTCAAAATATATCCTTCTTAAGGGCATGGGTAGTGCGTGTAAAAGCGATAACACCAATGTCCTTTTGTATGCAGTGGATTGATGAAAAGGAAACAAAAGTCGACTTAAGAAAGGAGTAGGAAAAGATGAGTGGACATCAAAGTTCATCAAGGGTAAGGATAATTCCGGCAAAAGCCAGAACTGGCCGGATGGAAGCGAATCCTGGTGGACAAAAGAAACGGATTGCAGTGTATGCCCGAGTATCCACTGACTCAGAAATGCAGGCAAGCAGCTATGAACTCCAAGTGGCTTATTACAAAGATTATGTAAGTAAGAATCCTGCTTGGGTACTAGTTGATGTTTATGCAGATGAAGGGATATCAGGGACCTCAACGAAAAACCGTACAGAATTTAATCGAATGATACAAGACTGTGAAGCAGGGCGAATTGATTATATTTTGACCAAGTCAATCAGTCGCTTCGCACGAAATACTCTTGACTGCATTTCCAGAATAAGGATGCTCAAGAGCCTACGACCTGCCGTTGGCGTTTTCTTCGAAAAGGAAAATATTGACACTTTAGATTCGAAGTCAGAGCTTTTCCTAACGATTCTATCTTCCATGGCGCAAGAAGAGAGTCGCTCCGTTAGTGAAAACACAAAATGGGGAGTACAGAAGCGATTCCAACAAGGAATAGTTCATATGCCAACCACGTTTTTCCTAGGCTATGACACAACTGAAGACGGAGAAATAGTCATCAACGAAGAACAGGCAGAGGTAGTCAGAAGAATTTTTCGAGAGTTTTTAGAGGGAAAAGGATGTCCAACCATTGCAAAAGGTTTAATGAAAGATGGATTAAAGACAGGAAAGGGAAATACAACGTGGACGGGAGATGCGGTCTATAAAATCTTAAGGCAAGAAAAATACCAAGGCCATTGTTTAGCACAGAAAACCGTGACAACTAGCTACCTTACTCATAGACGCGTTCGGAACAGGGGACATCAGCCGCAGTACTATGTAAAGAATACCCATCCAGCCATTATCAGTGAAGAGACCTTTGAAGCCGTTCAACAAGAAATGAAAAGGCGAAGATTGATGATGCGGGACCCGGATAAAAAATATCGGCAACATTTTAGTGGACACAGCCCATTTTCCAACCAATATTTTTGTGGAGAATGCGGAAGGCCGGTTATACGAAGAAGGATGACCTCAAGCAGGAAAGGGGAGAAGTATTACATTTCTGCTTGGCAGTGCCGAGTAACAGCAGGACGAGATCCAGATTATAAAGATTGTAAAACGAGCTACGTTCACGAAACCGATTTAGAAAATGCCTTTATGAAAATAATGAGGGAGATGAAAGAAAACCAAGATGAGGTAAGACAAGAAGTGCAACAAACCATTAAAAAGGCTTCCCTCTCTCCGCCGGAACAACAGAGGCTAGAGGAGCTGAACGTTCAAATTGAAGCAATTGCGGACCGAATTAGTGACCTAGCCGCAAAAGAGTCAGCTACCAGCGACGCCATTTACGATGCAACATTAAGGCACTTAATTTACGAACAGGAAATTCTCCAACAGGAGCGGGACAGCCTGGAAGAAAACATGCAAGAACAACTGTATTTAGAGAAGCAATTCCAGTTACTCCTAGACTTATTAGAACAAGCTGAGGAACTAGAACATTTTGATGTGGATCTTTTCAAAAATACAATCGAGCGAGGCATTATCTATAAAGAGCGGATGGTCGAATTTCAATTTAAGTGTGGAGTAAAGCGGACCATCTGTGTCCGAGAGCGCAAGACACCTAAAAAGAAACAACCTAAATAAACTGAATAAACATAAACCTCTTTCCACCCGGAAAAAGAACTTGAAAGTTCACGGGATGTGAGTGATAGATGGACACGAACTATTATCACTTATTGGAAAGGGGTTTTTGTATTGGATGCATTTCAGAAAGGAATGTGGACTAAAACATTATGGGATCCAGTGAAGGAAAGAGAGGAAAGTCCGTTAATTGGTGAAAAGCAAGTTAAAGTAGCAGCTTATTGTCGAGTCAGCTCTACTTTGGATGAACAATTACGCTCTCTTGAAAATCAGGTGAGCCACTATACCCATCTGATTCGAAGTAAACCCAACTGGAAGTTTGTCGGTGTGTATGTAGATAACGGGACTAGTGGAACAAGCTTCAAGGGTCAGCGGGGATTGCAGCGACTGCTTCGCCATTGTGAAGAAGGAAGAGTCGACTTCATTTTGGTCAAGAATGTCTCTCGCTTGTCACGAAATGCTGAAGAATTGCTTTCAATTGTTGAAAAGCTAAATGCTTTAAAGGTCGGACTTTACTTTGAAAAAGAACATATTGATACATCCATCGGGTACAATAAATTTCTTTTAAGCACTTATGCGGCCCTTGCCCAAGAAGAAGTTGAAACCATTTCGATATCAACCAGGTGGGGATTTGAAAAGAACTTCAAAAAAGGCATCCCTCGATACAACAAGATGCTCGGTTATGATGTGGTGAAAAAAGATGGGCGGAATGCTCTTCAAATTAATGAAGAAGGAGCCATCATCGTTCGCCAAATATTTGATTGGTTTCTACAGGGGATGTCCATGGCTGACATTGCACGTGAATTGATGCAACAAGGTGTGAAAACATCGGTTGGAAAAGATTTGTGGAGAGGCTCAACCGTAAAACACATTCTAACCAACATAACCTATACCGGAAATAAGCTGACAAGAGTTCGGACAAAAGATATTTTCACAAATAAGACCACCAAACATATTAGAGATGAGATTGCCATCGAAAACTGCCATCCCCCCATTATCAGTATGGAAGTATTCAATCAGACACAGAAACGTTTGGAGGATATCAAGCCCAAGAGGCATTACAAAGGGTCAACGGGGAAAAAGCATTGTCTTTCGGGAAGAATGAACTGTCACCGCTGTGGCTATCGGTTAAGTAATTATCCAACAAGAGGAGTGAATTATTGGAAGTGCAGTCCCAGCGACATCGGCGTCTGTGAGTTTTCATCCATCAGAGAGGATATTTTGAGAGACATGGTGATGGAAGGGTTTCTGCAAAGGTTTGAAGCGAGTAACTCTTCCATTCTTACTCAATGTAAAAAGGTATTGCAAGAGGTCAATCAAAAAGATCATTTTGAGTTTCACCGATTAAGATGGATGACTGAGCTCGAGCTAGCGAAAGAAGGAAATGGGGACCTGCCTAAATTAGAACAAGAATATAAGGCTTTTGAAAAACATATCGCCAGAATTGAAGATGATCGCCCTTATCGCAATCAAACATTAAGTTGGCTGGAGACAGTACAGGATATTGAAGAGTTTTTAGAAATAGTAACGATTGAACAGCTCAGAGCTTGGGTGATGGGAGTGGAGATTTATTCACCTAACGATTATCGCATCGAATGGGTGGATGGTATTGAAACCGTCATTGGAGAAATGCCTGAGCATCCAAAAAAGGAAAAGATTCCTGAAGCAAATAATACATTTCAAAAGCCTAATGAGTATAAGCCGTTGTATCAGGTCATTGATGCAGATGGCCATTTGAAAGAAAGGAGTGAGGAAAGTATGCCAGCTCTTGTGGAACGAGAAGTCATCAAAATCGAACCAAGAAAAGAGAATAGCATGTTAAAGACGATTGAGAAAAACTTGCGCGACCATCCTTCCTCCGCCACAGCCCAACCGGTTAAGAAACCACTAAGAACAGCCGCCTATTGTAGGGTATCGACTGATCGAGAAGAGCAGCTTACCAGTTATAAAACTCAGGTCGCATACTATACGTATTTAATTCTTAAGGACCCACGATATGAATTTGCAGGGATATTTGCAGATGAAGGGATATCCGGAAGATCTCTTAAAAACAGAACAGATTTCAAAAAAATGATGGATGAATGCATCCGAGGACACATCGATTTGATTCTTTGTAAGAGTATTTCAAGGTTTAGCCGGAATACTTTAGAAACGTTGAAGGCGATTCGTTTATTGAAGTCACTCCCTAGACCAGTGCACATATATTTTGAAAAAGAGAACATTCATACGGAAGATGCCGATAGTGAATTGATGATTACGATTTTTGGAAGTATTGCTCAAGAGGAAAGCATCAACATAGGAAAGTCCATTGCATGGGGAAAAAGAAGTCAGGCGGAACGAGGCATCATAAAAGTGGGAACTGCCAATTATGGTTATCAGATTGGAGAGAAACATCAATGGTATATCGATGAAGAAGAAGCTAAAGTTGTTCGGCGTATCTATTCGGATTTGCAAGCCGGGAAAAATTACACCCAAATCATAACCGGATTAACTAAAGATCGCATTCCAAGCCCCAAAGGTAAAGATGTCTGGAGTCTTAGCACGGTGAAGGGTATCCTGCAGAATGTGGTCTACAAGGGAGATTATCTTTATCAAAAATATATCACCGTAAATACATTAGAAGAAAAAACCGCTCCTAATGAAGGGGAGTTACCTCAGTATTATATCGAAGGCCATCATGAACCTATTATTGATCCGGAAGAATGGGAGAAGGTACAAACCATTATTCACAAACGCAGCGAAGCCTATAAGCAGCAGTACTACCAAAAGTATTCCAAAGACCAGAATAAAAATTCATCTTTTACAGATAAGTTGTATTGCGGGGAATGCGGAAACGTTTTAGGTTATGAACGAAGTATAGAGAGACGAAATTCCAGCGGTAGACAAGAAATAAATCGTTGGGTGTGTAGGTTGGCTGAGAAATATTATGCTGTTAATGGATGTTCATCCCAACGTTTTCACCAAGCCTATCTGGAAGGCCACTTTCTCCATCTATTAAAAGGGCTTGAACAAAATGAACTATTTCAACAAGAAGTAGAGAAGGTCATTGCTCAAACGGAGCTAAGTGCCCATGAGCTGAAACAAGAAGAAGAGGCTCAAAGAAGGATGGAGCATTTAAATCAAGAGTTATACGAGGCCGTGGATGAAGAACTGCATAAAGATGGACAAGACCACCAAAGGGTGGATGCCCTAAGTGAAAAGATAGTAAAACTGCATCAACAGTTGAAAGACTTCTCTGACCGTAAACAGCTAGCGGAGCATTATAGAAATGAATTCAAAGAGCTGAATAAGACAATCAAAAAGCTGGGCGATGAAACGAATCTGGCATTCCCTGCGGACCTTTTTGAACAGTTCGTGGAACAGGCTAAAGTCTATAAAGATGGTAAGATTGTATACCATCTAAGCCTGGGCCTGGAGTGGTCAACGGGTGAAAGATACGAAGATTATCGACATCAGATTGCCATGCAAAGAAAGGCGGAAAGGCTCACCAAACGAAAGGAAAGTCAGGCGGCATTTTTAAAAGGGCCAGAGGTAACTGCTTTACTGGAATATTGTGAGAAACCACGGAGATGGGGAGAAATCCTAGCCTTTATGAACACAAAGATGACGATCTCAGAATCCTATTTCAGGAAGAGCATTGTACTGCCATTGATGGAAGAAGGGAAGCTGCAGAAGGACTTTATACCAGGCAGTCAAAGTAAGCGGAAATATTATATGGTGAAGAAGTAATGAAGGAACCCACTGAGTTGGCTTATGCCGCTTGGTGGGCTTTTTTAGTGTGTAAAAAATTTATTACGAGAAAAGAAACGGGTTAGCTACTTTTAGTTACAAATAGTTACAAAAATTTTAATAATAGATATTTTATTTATGGTAAAATTAAATTGAATAACAGGTGTAAATGACTGAGGAGAGATTAAATGCAATTTGAGGTTTTTTCAATAATATTTGACCAACGCATGAAAAATGTTAATAAAAATAAAAGGCTTATTGCCATTGAAGAATACCTAGCTGAAAATTTTGGGTTGCAAGTGGATTTTGAAGGAGATATTAATAAATGTAAGCTTCAAATTATGCAATTAATACGGGATGAAGAACAACAAGCAAAAAATATACTTGAGGATATAGCAAATATATTAAATGAGCGGTATTCAATAGGAGAACCATTTTTTGTTTCATCAATAAGTACTAATCATACAGCAAAAGAGCTTTATGATTTATTAAAGGATATTTTTCCTGAGGAAACCCGTGAATATGAATCAGTAGACTTTCTATTAGAAAATATAACCTTAGATGAAGCCGCAAATAAAGTGGTCTGTACAATAAGGTATACTGATTATTATTTAAGTCCGGTTACGCAGGAGAGAGAAAGAGAATTAAGTAATGGGAAATTTACTCTTTCCTTTGACTTGTCTAATAATATTTTCATGTCCTCAAATTGCGGATATAGTAAGCTTTATAACAAAGCTATTCAGTATATAAGTGAGTCTACAACTGAAATAATAATAAAACAGTATTATGTTCAGAATAAAGTCCGATATATGAAAGATAGAACAATGAGTGATTTTGATCCATTATCATTATTAGTTGTGCAGCTTATTTACAAGAAGTTTACTGAGATTGGGCTGCAACTTCAAAGTGTAGATTCACTTTCATTTAATAACGAAAACGCACCCAGAGTTAAAAATGCAAAACTTGGTGGAAACGATTTATTTAAGGATCCAGATGTTGTTGAACGACTATATAATGGTGATAAAATAACAAAATGCACTGTATCCATTTTTAAGTTAACCACAAACAATAAGGCGGTATCGACAAAGTTGACAATTGATTTCAGAGGGGTATTGAAATTCACTTATGATGATTCAGAATTTATTAATGAGTCATCACTAAGAAATATTTGTTTGGATATCTTAAAAGGGATAACTGAACTTTTAGATGATGAAGACTCAATTAAGAACGGAGATGCGTTATTAAGAGAAAAACTGATAAAGACAGCATTTAAGACTAAATCGGTTTTTGCTCAACTTGTGAAAGATATTAAAAAAGATATAATTGAATTAATAAGTACAAATGAAAGTGAAACAGAGAAAATTGAAAAGTACTTTAAAGAAAAATATGGTATAGAAAGTTCTGAAGAACTATAAAATGAAGGTTAAAGGGAGGGATTTGTTATGTTTTTTTCAAGTAATGCAATTGTTGTGGAGACATTTGATGTTACAGTAGAAGAATTAAAGAATTTTTCCTTTGGAGAAAACGGCAAATTCCTTTCTATAACTTTTTACGATCAACATAAAACTTCCGGTGAAATTCATTGGTCTAATTCTTTTGAATTTGGAAAAATGAATATCATTAATTTCTATAGGATTGATAATAAGTTTATACTGTTTACCTCATCTGCGCAAAATCATGAGTATTTAAAAATTTTATTATCGAAATTACTAAACAGAGATGTAAATATAAACTTACTGAAGATTCCGTTACCTGTTCCTAAAGATATTTCATTTGATACTTTTGAAGAAGTTAAATCCTTTGAGATTGATGAATATTTTGGACTAAGTCTTATTATTACTATTGAAGGGAAAATTATCCTCCTGAAAATTTATACAAACGGTCTAATTACCTATACACTTACTGACAATGAGGAGGTACTAAGAAAAATTTTAGAACTTGCTCTAAAGTTTATTCTAATGATAAATGAATAAGTTTGAAAGTATAATTAGCTCTATTTATTGCTTTTTACAAGGCATTTCAATTGATTCTGTTCAGTATTTAGGATGGATTTCTGCAATTGTGGCTGCTTTGCTTGCATTGACTGCAATTGTATTTAGTCAACAAAATGATAAGGTTATTCAAACTTCTAACGATTTGGCGAGAGAAATAAAAATAACCGCACTTGAAGAAGAAATAAATTTCTCAGAGATAACGAAAAAGTTTAATAAAATACTTTCTCTTTTACAAAACCAAAGAGTTTATAAACAAACTTTGGTTTTGTTTTCTATTACATCTTTTTTGGGTGGGGTATTATGGATTATAGGTGCTGCTGGATATTTTCTAGATATGAAGACACCACCCGATAAAATATTAGTGTTATTTTCAACTATCCTTTTGTGTATTCCGCTATTTTTTTTACCATTAATAATTATGAATTTTAATAAGGAAGCACCGATTGAATTAAATAAGTATAAGAAATTCACATTAGATTCATTTGTTGAATTTTTTAACTTTGGTGAAAAAATAAAAACTGATACTATTTTTAAAGAGTTACTTAGTACAAAAATATTAATAGGAATTGATAATAAAAAGAAACTTTATATAGAACTTATGAATGAGGTTCCTTTAACAGATTTTGCAGTTGTAATTATTTTAGGTAGAAGCAATAGTGAAAAATTAACGTTTAGAATAACATCAAAGGGGAAAAAGGAATTATCGAATAAACTTATTTTATTACCTAGCGATAATAATTCATTCGAAGGTTTATTTGACTTTATTTCAACTTCCTTATCAAGGCATAACGATATATATTTTACTTCTTTAACAGGTGATACAAAAGCTGTATTCAAGTTAAAGAAGGTGGCTTCTGATGATAATAAAATATTGCTTTCTTTAAATACATATGAAGGAAATAAATCTTTTATTAAGCCAGTGCTGGATAAACTCAGTCATAAATACGATACTTTGTCGTTAAAAACACAAGACAAAAATTTAGTCTATCTTTTATCTGAGAATAGTAAATCCAACTGGTTGAAAAATAAACAAGTAAAAATGTATCTAGATAAAATAAAGGATTAAAATACAATTTTATATGATATCACTGATTTAACCCATCACAATACGTGGTGGGCTTTTTTTTGTTATAAGGGGGATATATTTTGCGTATTTTTATCCATTCAGCCTCACGGCGTGTTTGAAATATATCCGTGAGCTCAAGAGTCTAGGAATTGGAATTTTCTTTGAAAAGGAAAATATTGACACATTGGATACGAAGAGTGAATTATTTCTAACCATTTTATCTTCGATGGCCCAAGAAGAATCACGGTCAATTAGTGAGAACACCCGCTGGGGAATAAAGAAGAGATTTCAACGAGGCATAGCGCATATTCCAACAACTTATTTCTTAGGCTACGATACAGATGAAAATGGAAACCTAGTCATTAATGAAAAAGAAGCAGAGATAATCAAGCGGATCTATTACGACTTCCTTAATGGAAAAGGGACAGTAACCATTGCCAAAGAATTAATGCGGGATGGAATATTAACCGCAAGAGGAAATAAAACATGGACCTCGGATTCTGTTTATAAAATATTAACGAATGAAAAGTTTTGTGGAAATGCACTTTTACAGAAAACAGTCACTGTCGATTTTTTAACCCAT
The DNA here is from genome assembly GCF_035811335.1 of Schinkia azotoformans. Classification (NCBI taxonomy): domain Bacteria; kingdom Bacillati; phylum Bacillota; class Bacilli; order Caryophanales; family Bacillaceae; genus Schinkia; species Schinkia azotoformans. The sequence goes on along the minus strand of NZ_JARSMD010000002.1, from coordinate 22,673 downwards.
AAACGTATCCGAAATGACGGAAGAGAACAACAATATTTCATTAAAAACCATCACCCTGCTATTATTCCAGAGGACGATTGGAATGCGGTCCAGCAAGAGATGAAAAGAAGAAGCAATATGTTTAGGAATCCAGACGGCAAATATAAACAGGCCTATTCAAATAAATCATGCTTCTCAAATATCCTATACTGCGAAGAGTGCGGCCATCCCATTGTTCGACGGCGGCTTACATCAGAGAGGAACGGAGAAAAATTCCTATATACCGCATGGCAATGCAGAACTAGGGTTCATCCTAAAAAATACAACGTGAATTGTAAGGCAAAATTTGTTTGGGAATCTGCCCTTGAGCGGGAGTTTACGGCATTACTCCATGAGTTAAAAGAAGGAAAGGAAGAATTGATTCAAGAAGCTCATAAAGTCATTGAAGAATATGACCTGAGTTCAGCAGAAAAAGCACGAAAATTGAATCTCGAAGCTCAAATTGAACAAATTAACGAACGAGTATCAGAACTTGCCGAACAAAGTAACTCTACTGTCGCAAGTGTCTATGAAGCCTCTATCAACCATCTATATTATGAACAAGAGTTGCTTCAGTCCGAATACGATGAACTGAGTAATAAGCAACAAGAAAGTAAGCATATGGAACGGCATTTAGAGACCTTACTCACCTTCCTATACGAATTTGATGAATCAGAATTTAATGAGGACATTTTTAGGCAGGTCATTCAGCAAGGCACCATCAACCAAGATCAGAAAGTTACACTGGAATTTAAATGTGGGATTAAAAGAACATTCGTAGCTCTACGACAAAAATAAAATTCAATAGAAACAAACCCCTTGAACTTTTATCGAGGATGAGTGATAGATAACATACCTTCAACAGATGAAGGAAGATCACTATTCTGATAAAAGGAAAGGGGTTTTTGTGTTTGTCGAAGGACATTCTAAAAGATTATGAGTGGAACGAGGTTCTGTGGAAACCGTTATCTCAGGAAAAGTCTAGCTTAATAGAATCGGAACAAAGGATTATCCGAGTGGCTGCTTACGCTAGAACAAGTAAAAAGATTAGTACACAAATACAGTCATTGGAAAATCAAATTGACTACTTTACACGCTTTATTCAAACGAAGCCACACTTTAGGTTGGTATCCATTTATTACGATGAAGGTGTCTCAGGCACCAAAATGAAAAATAGATTTGGTCTCAACCGTTTGTTACGGCATTGCAGGGAAGGAAAAATCGATTACATTGTCACGAAAAGTATTTCTAGATTTTCCCGGAATGTAAAAGAACTTATCGAGGTAGTGAAAGAGCTACAAGAACTTAAAGTAGGTTTATATTTTCAAAAAGAAAACCTTGATACCTCCAAGGAATTTAACGAGTTTTTACTGGCGACCTATGCGGCTCTTGCTCAAAATGAGGTGGAAACGCTCTCACATAATGTTAGTTGGGGTTATGAGAAAAGAGCATTGAGAGGCTCACCGAAGTTTGAAAGAATTCTTGGATACCAAGTTACCTATCATCAAAAAAAGACTCATATCAGCGTTGATGAAGAAGAAGCAAAGGTCGTAAAGAAGATCTATGAATTATTTCTTGGTGGAGCAGCACTTAATGAAATTGCACGTTATTTGATGCAAGAAGGGATTCAAACCTCTAAAGGAGGCACGATTTGGGATGGGTCAGTTGTAAAAAAGATACTAACCAATGTAGCATACACTGGAAATCGATTTGCCCACTTTCAAACGACTGCCCTCCTGGATAATGGGAAACCGAATGCTGTACCGAGCTATTATATTGAAAATAGCCATCCAGCTATTATTGACCCAGCCATGTTTGAGGAAGTGCAAAAACGGTTTAAACCAAAAGAGCGTAAAAAGGAAAATAAAAAAGCAGACTTCCGGTCGTTATCGGGACGAGTCATGTGTGGAAAATGCGGATGTAATTATCAGTTCTTAACCGACTATGCAACACCTTGTTGGCGTTGCAGAATGAGTAAAAGTGGAATGTGTGATTCAACTAAAATGTATGAGTCAGAGATTCTTTCCATGATGAAAAAAGCCTTTGTAGAACGCTTTAGCAGTGACTCTATAGCGCTAAGGGACATTTTTTATCCGATGAAGCGACTCCATGAACATGACTATTTAGAACATCGAAGATTACTATATTTTAGCGACATTCGCCTTGCTAAAGAAGAAGAGAAAGTAGCACCAGAAGAAGAACTGGGTGCTATTGCTAATAAAAAACATCAGCTAGAAGAGGAGTTTTTTCACTTTGAAAGATACGTCAAAAAAATAGAAGAAGATAGACCTTATCGTGAAAAAGCCCTCTCGTGGATGAAAAGCCTTCAATCTCTAGATGAATTTTTTGAGAAAGCCACTATTGATTATTTGCGAGCATGGGTCGTGAACATGACTGTTTATTCAAAAGATACTTTTATTGTTCATTGGTTTGACCAAGAAGAAACAAAGGTTGGTAAAGGTTCTATGCCTGAACCACCAAGAACCTTGAGGAATCAAAAGAGAAAAGAAAAATCTACACAAACAGGAATTGATTTTGAAGGGAAGGAGGAAGGCGATGTGCTTGTTGCACCCATCAAAAGAGAAGCGAATTCAACATCGCATGTTAGTTTAACAAAGCAAATAAAAAAAGAACAAAAGAACATGTGGAAGGTTGAACAGTCGATTCAATCGCAAACGAAACAAAAAATACTTAGAACGGCTAGTTATTGCAGGGTTTCAACAGAAAAAGATGCCCAACAAATTAGTCTGGAATCACAAGTCGCGTATTATACCTATTTGATTTTAAAGAATCCGGAGATGAGCTTTGCGGGTATTTTTGCAGACAAAGGATTATCAGGGATACAATCTAAAAATCGAATAGAGTTTAATCGCTTGATGCAAAAATGTAAGCAAGGAAAAATTGATCAAATCTTGACCAAATCCATATCAAGATTTGCAAGGAATACGGTTGACGCCCTGTATTATGTAAGAATGTTGAAGTCGCTCAATCCACCGGTCTACGTGCATTTTGAACGTGAGAATATTCATACAGCCGATAAAGATAGTGATTTAATGTTAACAGTTCTCAGCAGTATGGCTCAAGAAGAAGCAATCAATGTGGGAACCAGTAGTCAGTGGGGAAAGCAGAAGTTAGCGGAAATAGGGATTGTAAGGCCAAGTCGATTCCCGTATGGATATATGGCTGATGAACATAAGAATTGGTGCATTGAGCCAAAACAAGCGGCTGTGGTAAAACGAATGTATGAATCTTATGCAGCAGGAAAAAGTATCGGGAGTATTGCTCGAGAGTTAAGTGAAGATGGTATTGAAACTGCCAATGGAAATAAATATTGGCACCCCAACACAGTAGGAAAAATGTTGGCATCACCCGTTTACAAAGGCTGCGTACTTTACCAACAAACCTACGTTAAGGATCCATTTACGAGAAAACAAGTGGTTAATCAAGGGGAACTGCCCCAATATTATATTGAGAACCATCATCCAGCTATTATTACACCGGAGGATTGGGAGAAGGTCCAAACCATCCGAAAGTCGAACCAACCTAAAGCAACTCGTTCCTCAGTCAATGCTCAACATCCATTTCGCCAGACTTTTCGGTGTGGTGAGTGTGGGGGGATTATCAGTCAGTACGAAAGTTACGACAGACAAAAGGATGTCAACAAGAAGAAAGCTCGAAGCTATTGGAGGTGCCGTGTTGCCAATGGTAAAAACTTTTCTAGTTCATGCAATTCCTCAAGCTTTCGTGAAGAATATATAGAGCATAACTTTATGAGTGCATTGCTTGAGATGAAATCTGATAATCGCCTAGAACAAAAGGTAAGAGCGGTTATTGAGAAGACCAACCTTACAACAGAAGAACTCGCTAAAGTTAAAGAGATAGAATATGCAATGGAACAGCTCAATCAAGAGCTCTATGAGGCTGTGGATGAAGAGCTTAATCAAGCGGGACAAGATACCAAGCGGGTTGAGGCATTAACGAATGAAATTGTGAAGTTAAAAAGTCAGCTAGACACTTATGAAGAAAGACAGGAACTGGCTGCAAAATATCATGATGAATTCGAGTGGTTAGTGAATGAATTAAATGAAATGGATGATTTCAATCCATTGAAACAACGTATCCCTTTCCGGGTGGACTTGTTTGAACGGATCGTAGAAAGTGGAGTGATTCATTCTGATGGTCGAATTGTATATCAATTAAAGTTAGGTGTTGAATGGGAAGCATACCTGGAAGACAAGTGTTCCTACAAACTGAAAGTGAAAAGAAAGCGAAAGAAAAGAAAATAACGGGAAACAAGCAACCCACCGAGTTAGCGTCTAGGTTTTAGATGGCTACTTGGTGGATTCATTTTATTGTTGAATCTTATTACCTTTTATTCTTAAAAACTTGATTGAAGTACTCTTTTTGCTCTTTATCCATTTTTACTTTTAATTCGTGCTGTCTTTCCTTTTCCAGTTTAGCTTGTCGTTCAGCATCTTCTCTGTGCTTATCTAATTTTTCCTTTAATTCATGAATTGTGGACGAAATATATTCACACCAATCACCTTCATGATCCCATTCAACTTCGATATCTCGATTAGAATGTTTATAAGCGTAGGCAACAGTTTCTTTGTCCCAATCAATCTTGAACTTTTCTTTATAAACGGTAAAAGTATTGTCATTATCGTGAATATCAATTGTAACTGTCCATTCTGCCCACTCCGAAAACTTTATACTTACGCCTTCCAATTTAAGGATCCTACACTTAGCTAAGGGTGCACCTTGTTCATATGCATCTTCATTCTTGATATTCAGATTGATTTCATCCCCGTGTTTAATAAGGTCAAGTAATGTAATAAGCTTTATTGTCTCTATAGATTCTTTAACATCCTGCTTTTTATTCAAATTATTGTTGTTATCAGACCTTTTTGCTACGGTCACTTTTTTACGGAACAGATTAAACATGCAGAGGCCCCCTCAATTTTACATAGTTAATTAAGTATATTGTTGAAGAATAGCTAGTATTCTTTAGTAAGACAAAACCTGTGTTTTTCCTGTGGTTTTTTAATAAGAGGTTTAGTATTTTTTGCCTATTCAATTCATATGTATCATTTGAAGGAGGAGGTTATTTGTTCCACAAATTAAGAAAGAAGCGGGAAAAAAGCGTAAAAGAACGTTTAGATGAAATGCACAGAAGAGTTGATAAAAAAAGGAATAAGGAAGACTTTGATAGTATTATGAAGTTTGCTAAATCAGTTTTGGATCAGACAAATAAATTAGAAGAGGATAATGGCCCTCTAAATAAAGAGACAGAGCATCCATTAGTTGATGTTATACGACTCATTGGTAGAAAAATTCAAACGCAATATTTAACCAATTTACTTTATGTAAATTATGAGTCAGACTTACCTAGCCTGTTTCCAGAAGAGGTTCTTTTTGATTTGCGAGCAATACTGTCGCAGGATGGAAAGGAATTTTATGATGTAGTAAGAGAGTTAAAAGAGGAAAAAACTGTTTTATTAAATCGTGATTTAGTATTACCGTGGTCTTGGAGAAAGTCGAGGATTGTTGATTGTATTGCTCGCATTGGTGAAGGAAGAGAAGATGGGCCTTGGCGGCAAGATTACAATCATCGTGTGGACTTATGGTTGCCAATGGGAATTGCATGGGTCCATGGAGGAAATCACTCTATTTCAGTCGGTATCATTCAAGGGAAGGGAAGCATTAAACCAGGAGCTATTTATGATATAAGTGACGTATATGATTATGTGCATTGTGATGGGATTAATTATTCTCGTAAAGAAGATGGCTTTATAATTTCACCTGTTAAAAATGCTGAAATTGCAGCTATTTTTGAGATTGGTCGTTTAATGAAAGAGAACTCGATAAGCTATTAATTTAACCACTCGTTATGGTATCAAACCGTATACCATTCATGGTGGTTTTTTGTTTTGCCTATCATTAATTTATCTAATAGCCATGCTCTTCAAAAGTGCGGAATAGTTACTATGGTTAGATAAAAATGGCCAGTTTTTATCTATATTTTGCGTTTTTGAAATAGATAAGATTCTATATATAGTTTTTTATCTAACTGGTATCGAGGGGTTATAAGTGGGGAATATCAGAAATATTTTGAAAAGCAATATAGTATATAAAAGTTCCCATCTTAAGGACGGAAAGGAAGTTTTGTTGATGTTCAAAATAGCAGTAGCAGGAACAGGTTACGTCGGCTTAGTGGCCGGCGTTTGTTTTGCCGAAGTTGGTCATCAAGTAACTTGTGTGGATATAGACGAGAAAAAAGTAGAATTAATGAAATCTGGGGTTTCTCCAATTTATGAAACAAGTCTAGAAGAGTTAATGCAGAAAAATTATGCTTCTGGAAAAATTGATTATACAACTGATTACCAATCAGCTTATAAGGATGCAGATGCTATCTTTATTGGTGTAGGTACTCCAGAACAATCGGATGGTTCCGCAAATCTATCATATATTGCAACAGTTGCAAGACAGATTGCAGAATCTGTTGAAAAGGATTGCTTAGTTGTTGTTAAATCTACTGTTCCGGTTGGCACTAATGATAAGGTGGAGCAGTTTATTCAGGACTTTTTAGTTAATGATGTAAAAGTAGAAGTGGCATCTAATCCAGAATTCTTAGCACAAGGTTCTGCTGTACATGATACACTACATGCGGAAAGAATAATTATTGGGACAGAGAGTAAATGGGCTGAAGATATATTAATGAAGATATATGAGCCGTTTCATTTACCTATGGTTTCAGTAAATAGAAGATCAGCGGAAATGATCAAATACGCATCCAATGATTTCCTTGCTCTTAAGATTTCCTATATGAATGACATTGCTAACCTTTGTGAATTAGTCGGTGCCGATATTCAGGATGTTGCAAAAGGTATGAGTTTTGATGAGCGTATAGGAAGTAAGTTTTTAAATGCTGGCATTGGTTTTGGTGGATCGTGCTTCCCTAAAGATACAAAGGCATTAGAGTATATTGCTAGACAGAACGGATATGACCTAAAGACGGTTAAGGCTGCTATTGATGTGAACAAAGAGCAAAAGACGATGTTATATAAGAAGGCTAGTAAAAGGCTAATTACCTTTAATGGTCTTAAAGTAGCCGTACTAGGCTTGACATTTAAGCCAGGAACGGATGATTTAAGAGAAGCTGCATCTCTTGAAAATGTGCCTTTATTATTAGAACAGGGTGCAGATATTTATGCATTTGATCCAGTTGGAGCTGGGAATTTTGCCAAAGTTCATCCAGAAGGTAAGAATGGCAGAGGCAGTATCACATATGTTTCTAGTCCAGAATTAGCATTAGATGGAGCTAATGTTTGCTTTATCTTTACTGAATGGGGAGAAGTAAAAGCAATAACACCTGAAACTTATAAGAAGTTAATGAGAACCCCTTTAGTATATGATGGAAGAAATATTTATCGTGTTGAAGAAATGCAAATAGCAGGTGTAGAGTACCATTCAATTGGAAGGAAACCAGCAACTAGAGAAGCGGTAAAGGAGTCGAAGAAGCTTGAATTACAAAACTCTTGATTTTAGTAAAACGTACTTAATCACCGGAGCAGCTGGTTTTATCGGATACTACTTATCCAGAAAATTACTAGAACAGGGATGCAAGGTAATTGGTATTGATAATGTTAATGATTACTATGATGTAAACCTTAAGCATGCTCGTTTGGGACAATTAGAGCCTTATGAGAAGTTTACCTTTATTAAAGGCGACATATCAGACAAGGATATGATGATGAAGACCTTTGAAGAGTACAAACCTAATATTGTAGTAAACCTAGCTGCTCAAGCGGGAGTACGATATTCAATAGAGAACCCGGATGTCTATATTCAAAGTAATATTATTGGTTTTTACAACATTCTCGAAGCATGTAGATATAATTCAGTTGATCACTTGGTGTATGCATCATCTAGTTCTGTTTATGGAGCCAATAAAAAGGTTCCTTTTGAGGAAACAGATTTTGTGGACAATCCAGTTTCACTATATGCATCTACAAAAAAATCCAATGAATTAATGGCACATACGTATAGCCATCTTTATAAAATTCCAGCTACAGGGCTTCGATTCTTTACTGTTTATGGCCCGATGGGTCGACCAGATATGGCTTACTTTGGATTTGCAGATAAGTATTTTGCTGGTGAGCCAATTAAGATATTTAATAATGGTGATTTTGAAAATGACCTTTATAGGGACTTTACTTATGTTGATGACATCGTTGAGGGGATTGAACGATTATTAAGTAATCCACCTGAAGGTGAAGTTCAACATAAAGTCTTCAACATTGGAAATAACAGCCCTGAAAAACTGATGGTTTTTATTGAAACGTTAGAAAAGGCCTTAAGTAAAGCTCTAGGAAAAGAAGTACAATTTGAAAAGGTCTTTGAGCCAATTAAGCCAGGTGATGTACCGGCTACTTATGCTTCAACAGATCAATTGCAGAAAGCTGTTGGCTTTAAACCGGAGACTTCAATTGAAGAAGGACTCCAGAAATTTGCTGATTGGTATGTAGATTATTATAAGGTGAAGTGAAGCCAATATAGGAATCCTTATATGAAAGGAGGTTTTTATCCTGAACATACTAGTAACCGGTGGTGCCGGATATATAGGCTCTCACACTTGTGTAGCTTTACTTGAAGCAGGACATTCAGTCATTATTGCTGACAATCTTTCTAACAGTAAGAGTGAAACTGTTATGAAAATCATGGATATAGCTAACAAAGAAGTTAATTTTTACGAGATTGATGTAACAGATGCAGAGGCCGTTGATATTATTTTCAGAAATTACAAGATTGATGGAGTTATTCATTTTGCTGGTCTTAAAGCGGTTGGCGAATCAGTAGAAAAGCCTCTAGAATATTATTACAATAACATCGTAAGTACAATGGTTCTAACAAAAGCTTGTCAGAAATATGGTGTCAATCGATTTGTCTTTAGCTCATCTGCAACAGTGTATGGAGATAATAAAGTACCTTTTGTAGAAACAATGGATCTCTTACCAACGACTAATCCTTACGGTGAAACGAAAGCCATGAGTGAGCGGATTCTTACTGATATGGCAAATGCAAACCCTGCTTTTTCAGTTTCAATTCTTCGATATTTCAATCCAGTAGGTGCCCATGAGAGCGGGCAGATAGGTGAGGCACCTAATGGTATTCCAAATAACTTAATGCCCTACGTAACTCAAGTGGCAAAAGGTAAACTTGAGAAATTACGTGTGTTTGGAAATGACTATCCTACTGTGGATGGCACCGGGGTTCGCGATTATATTCATGTATTGGATCTAGCTGAGGGCCATGTTGCTGCATTAGAAAACCTAACTGAAGGCGTTCATGTTTATAACTTGGGAACCGGAAAAGGTACTAGTGTACTAGAGTTAGTGAAAGCTTTTGAAGAGGCTAGTGATATTGAAGTTCCTTATGAAATAGTAGATCGTAGGCCTGGTGATATTGCTTCATGTTATGCTGACGCTTCAAAGGCTAAGAGAGAACTCGGCTGGACAGCTAAACGTGATATTATCGCCATGTGCCGGGATGCATGGCGGTTTGAGAAAAATTATAAGGAATAGTAGGAAAATAACGATTACCCGCTGGGCTGTCTAATTTAGCAGCTTGGCGAGGAACTTTATTGGTTTTTGCTTTAATACGTTAATTCGTCAAAATCGAGATAAACATTTTTATTCGTAAGATACAATAAGGACTATCGTTTCCTTAGGAAGGACTTCCCTCAATGTCCATAGAATGAGCAAATTAATCCCTAATCATTTGCAGAGGCATGCTCTACGGTAATTTAGTGTATTAAAGTTTTAGTAAAACATATTTATCTAGCTGGATTGACATTGAATGTTGGTTTGGCTGGATTAAACATTGCTGGAAGTTCATCCTAAGAAAATGACAGCTATTATTAAATGTAGCAACTAGTCCAGTTAGTTTATCGGGTGATTATTTTTATTTACCTTCTCAAAATTAGATGCGGGGTGGATTACGGTGGTAGTTTGGTGGCTTGGTTGCATAGGAATATGTATTTCATTCATAGGATCAATCTTTCTTTTTAAGGGAACACCCAAAGATACTGACGGATTTGCTAGAACGGTTGGATCAGATTATCAAACACAACAGAAGCTGTTAGCCAAACGGTTGAAAAATACAAAAGTAGGCTTCCTATTCCTAATCGTAGGTTTTTTGGTACAAATGATTGCTATGCTCTTCAATTATCCTTTAGGTCAATAAATTGATTGGAAAATGGTAATATTATTGGGGCGCAATTCACTGTGACGCTCCGGAGAATGTCGAAAATTGTAGAATTGATGAGTGATAGATTAATGTATTCCCCCTGCAATAGGTCATGCAGCGGGAAGTATTATTTATGGATTAATACAGATATTGTACTTGTTCGTAAGACGTCTGTTAAACATAATATTTTTAGTGAGGTATTATTAAGTTTTATATTTTGTGATTACGGCCACTTAAATGTACCACTAATGACATTGTTTGTACCAAGGAATGACAAGAAGTTTACCACTGCTTGATGGGTTATGGTTGGAATCGATTCCAAAATATCAAAGGGAGATAATAAGGGAGCTATTGGAACATACTACTCCTGAAGAAGCGGCATCAATTTGGCTAGATTCTTCAATACAAAATAATTCCCCTTTTAGTAGTGGAGGCACTAATAAAAAATATTCTGAGTATGTATTTAGGGAAATACATAAAGGACTCCGTCACTGTGACGCCCCGGAAAATGTCGAGAATTGTAGAATTGAAGATTTTAAGTTTTTCCCACTGCGATATTAGTCATAGTAGCGGGAATAGTTTTTGGTGCCTGTCACCGCCCGGATTTTGTCGGTATTTGTGGAATATCAGACTTGAAGAATCAGTATTTGCAGAAGCCATGCGATGATTCCCGTATTAAATAAACGTTTAAATAGTTTGGTTTAATATGGACAAGACGTAATTTTTTTAATTACTGTGATGTTTTGTATGTTAAGCATCAAATAATCCCCACCTTCTACAAGGCCGAGGGCTGGAGTATTATTTGGATAACTTATTGAAAACTATGAAACTAACAGGGATTGTCGTAGACTAAGGTAATAACCGATCTAAAGCATTTTCATCTGTCAGATCTATATTGGGAATCCGCTCAAATAGATAGCGAAGATAATAATACGGATTTAACTCGTTCGCTTTCGCTGTCTCCACAATGCTATAAATAATAGCACCTGCTCTTGCACCTTGCGGTGTATTCGCGAATAGCCACGCTTTTCGATTATGTTCTCGAAAATATAACCGCAATATGTTCAGTTGGCTGAAAAACACACAGCATAAGCAATATCTAAGATACATTAGACTTTAATACGCATGAAACATGTCACATAGATAGTTCTATTTATAGTTGCAATTTTGTTTGCTTCATCTCGTGCAACATAGGGACGGGTCCCGTGTTCCAATTCGAGCCATGTTAATGATGAATTTAAAAATTGGTTAAAATTTAACTTCATCCGAACTGTCGGACTATATTAATCCTTGTTGCCGTCTGTAATAATTAATTTAAAGATTTAGAGGCACCTGCAGGTGCCCTAGGAGAATTAAGGTTATGTCACTGTTACGACTTGAAGAATGCCAGGGTTACTTGCCTGTTACCACTTGAAGTTTGTCTAGATTTGTTGAGTAAAAGATCAAAAGCTTTTTTCTATGAAATGATATAATAAAATGAAGATTGGATATCTATTTCTCAATATTAATCATTTTTATAATCATAATAAACAATCGCAAACCGCAACATGATAAGTACTTCTAATAATATGGCCATGTTCGCGGCTTTGTTATTTCTGTTGTGTATTTTATATAAAATTTGAATATCTTGAAAGGAATTGATATGAGAATGAAAATTTATTCTTTTTACAATAATAAAGGCGGTGTTGGTAAAACAACATTAAGTCAAAATGCAGTGTCTTTATATGCCAAAAATAATCCTACAACCCAAGTTCTTGTTTTGGACCTTTGCCCGCAATCTAATATATCCCAATTCCTTTTAGGCGGTGGTCATAAGGGGTATATCAATAATCAACGGTTGCAACAACAATCTTCTAGAAGAAATATTGTTGGCTTTATTGATTGGTTATTGAAAGGTAATTCAAGCTTCACATCATTAAATCAATCCTATAAGATTAATGTATCTAAGATAAATATGGATATCCCTTCAAACGTCTATTTAATTGCAGGTGATCCATTTTTAGAGTCGCTCTCGTTAGCGCTTAATTATGCAGTCATTAACCCCGCTAATATTAATGCATGGCAAGAGTATATGACAGCTATTCGCAGATTATGTGAATTAGAATTTAACAGTGAAAAGTACGAAGAATTGACTGTGTTTATTGATTGTAACCCTAGCTTTTCGATATATACACAAATGGCATTAGTTTCATCTGATTATTTAATTATACCTATGATGGCTGATTTTAGTTCGATTGAAGGAATAAAAGGAATTATGATGCTACTATATGATAAGTACCCATCAGCGGCTATAAAGAACTATGCTCAAAATGTTATTACTTTTAATAAACAAATTCAGCAATTTGGTTTATCTCTTCCTAAAATGTATGGTTTTGTTTTTAACAACTTTACACCTAATGATGGAATAGCAGCGGCATTTGGCTCAATTAGAAGTGAATTAATTGATTTTTGTTATCAACAGTTTTTAAGTTTTCCGAATCTATTTAAAAAGAATACCAATAGCAATACAAAAATTGACTGGGCCAGGGAATTTGTATCAGATGTCAAGGATTTTCATACAGCCGGAAAGGTTTCGACTTCATTAGGAATTCCGTTAACAGAACTAACTCAAAAAACAAAATACACAATGCCGGATATGACGGAGATAACTCTTCCAAGAAGCAATTATGCTCAATCAGTAACTGATATTAACAAATTTGTGAGTAAAATTCAATAGTTTTGGATGAATTACCATCACTTGATGCTTGTGGAGTTTTTTTAGAGTGGTAGGTTTTTAATAAATTTCCCGCTGCGAAATAAAATTAGCAGTGGGGCTTTTCATTTATTGTTATTTTGTTATGTGCCCATACTGGTCAAAAATTATCCGTTTTACCTCTTTGTTCATTATTGCAGCATTGATAAACGTTTTTGAAGGTTGGATATTCATACGGCCATGCAAAAGTGACAGCTCTACCGTGATGAAAGCTAACTTAGGATCCATTTACGGACTAGACGTGCACTTTACATGGAGATAAGGCTCTTTGTTGAATTCATAATGGACACGATGCTTGCTTTTCAATACCAGTCACTTTTAGTATTGTCAACTTCTTCCTTCCTGAAGTATTTGTCTAGAGATTGTTTCTTCTTTAGCTATACCTTCTTTACAACCTTATACAAACCCTTTAAAACGCTTCCTTTTCCCTCAAATTATGAAAGAGTTCCTATACCTGATATTTTTTATTGAGAAGGACTCCGTCACTGTGACGCCCCGGAATTTGTCGAAGATTGTAAGGGGAATCGATTAGGAGATTATGTTAAAATAAATTGGCAACTGAATATTGAAGGGTGGCCGGTTGTTGCTCTTCTTTCCGTTTTAGGGAAGGAGGTGATAATCATGGAAAACATTCTTGAATTCATAAGAGAAATTCTATGGTTTTATGGTTTTAGGTGCCTGTCACCACTCGAAATTTGTCAAAAATTGTATATTCTAAGAATAAAAGAAAAGGAGATTGTTATTTAGTAAATAATGGGATCCCCTTGGTCCTTTAAGGATTTTTTCAAAGTGGTTGTTACGGTCAATAGCAACAATGCGGAGCTGGAGTCTACTGGAATGTCCGATTTGACAAGTTAAGTTAACAACAAATCCAAGGGGGAACATTTGCTATTTTTTAAAATAAATAAAAATTCACTGTTGTTAAATAAATAGAACCTATTAGTAACTGCGGCATATGTAGTTAACGGCAGTAATGAAATCTATTAAAGATTTTTTTGTTAGTGGTTCGGTTATTCTGTAAAAAAGATCAAAATAGATGACGGCGAATAAATTTTGTTAGTACACAGAAATTTCTAGGGGATTATTTATAAAGAAGATTTGTATTAGTTGGAAATCATATAATTAAGGAGAAGTTAATAAATGATGAACCCACTAGACGCATCACTTTTTCTAAATAGTTATAGTGTCCCATACAATGGATTTAAAAATAATGATTTGGCTTTATCAATTTTATATTCCAAAGGTACTATTATTTTGCATTATTTGGTACTTAAACAAAAAAACAAAGAAAAATATATGATATGCGGTTTTGATTTCATTAGCGGGTCAATTATTCCTGTAGAGATTAGGAATATAGGTAGTGTTCTTAGAAATCTTAGGGATTTCTTAAATAGTGAATATAACACTATAAATATAGTTATTGAGTCTATTGACGAAATTGTAGAACATTTTGAGAAGGAGAAAATAAAAAAAGAAATTGATACATATAAAGCGTTATCAATTCTAACATCAACACATCGAAATATAATAAGTGGGAGCTGTGAGGCATACAGTAATGGTAAATTAATTAGACCTCATAATTCTTTACTTATATCAAGTAGAAACGGTTTGATTTTTGGGAAATTTGAATTTGAAAGTAATCAAGATATTATCCAAAGTTTGAAAAATATACATCTTTCTGAGGATTGGGTTATCAGGTATCGGATAAATGGTAATTCTATAGAATCAGCAGGTACAATATATGAAGTAAAAAAAGGCACAGATGGAATCACTCTTTTACTAAGCTCATTTATTCATGAATTAAGTAAAAAGAAATTGGATGTCCTTTCTTTTCAAGGTCTTGATCCACATTCACCAGTACAGGCAATTTTGAGGAGTTCCGGGATGTTAAAGGAACAAATTAATATTGAGGGGTTTGGAAAAAAATTCGTTCCTTACCTTGTGTTGCTTCCAATAGAAAATCTTCTGTTAAATAATCCTGAATTTGGTTTTGGAGATATAACCTTTTTAACTAAAGACCAAGCCTTTGTTATGTATAAGGGATTTGAGGAGAAATATAATCACAATGTACTTGGTCAATTTGACACTTTTGCTCAAACAATTGTTGAATCATATAACGCATATGATGCCTATTTGTTAGGAAGACAAAAAGTACAAGATGCAATTGATATGATTATTTTACTGTCCAAAAATGAGAGAGTGTTTAATTTTTACAACTTAGGTAATGAGCTAAATGAATGGAACAGATTACGTTTATATCAAAATCCTAAATGCTCTTCACTCTATTATGTAGAAAATATAATAGGCGTAGAAAACATTTTGGGTGATTCTAAAAACAATTGGGAAAATAATTCTTTAGGTGTCGATTCCCAATTTGAAAGAATGTTTAGAGAATTGAATTGGTTTGAAGAAAAACTGTATAAAAAACAGACTGGGCAGCATTCAATTTTAGAAAAGCAGCTATTTAATGCGTTAAAGTGGTTGAATAGAAGTTGGAAAGCAGAAGATATAGAAGATAAGGTTATTTATACAAACATATCTATGGAATTTTTAGTTGATAAAATAGAAACCAGCCCTTTTTTGCCTGATGAAATTATTCGGGAGTTCAAAAAATTGTTGAAGCAACTATTAAAAGAACAAAGTGATACTTTTACAGAAGAATATTCAAGAAAAATAAAGGATAAGAGTTTAAGCAAACTGAAGGATCCGCCTTTAAAAACCAAGGTGCAAACATTGATTCGGCAATTTGCTATTCCTGTAACTGATGAAGATTTCAGTAAGTTATGGAAGGTTAGAGACTACCGAAATGACTTGGTACATGGAAAGGATGAATTACAAATAAACCCAGAAAACATTTTAATTGCAAATATACTTTTAGGTGAGTTTATTGTTTATAGATTAAGAAGTATGGAAGACGGTGATTGATATAAATACTTTAGTAGCAGCCTATCATTTCGGAAATAAAATATCAAATACATCTTTTGGAAGGACACTCCACCTAAGATATAACGGCATAAAGAGTAATTTATCACCGGAAACGTGGTCATTATATCAAGATGCGATTAAGACATGTTCTTTTCAACACTATTATAGTTTTGGACTTGCCTATAAAAAAGTTGAGGCTGTATGTGCAGAAAAAGAGGGAAACTTTCAAAAAAGTATTATTGAATTACAAGGTTGTTACGAGCTGCATTCATTAATTGAAGAGGCGGAACAACTCGGAAGGGATTTGGAAAATTCACTTCTTCAAATGTTTGTAAGGCTACCTTCAAAGAATATTTCTGGAACCTTTGATTCTTTAGATTTATATAGGGCTTGGATGAATGTTTTTTACCAATTGCAAAGCACGAAATTATTAAGTTACCTGCATCAACATAAATTAAATATAGTAAATAAACAAGGTAATATTCAAAAATTCATGGAATCAAAAGAGGTATATCCCTTTTCAAGACATAACAGAATACTTATACGAAAATTAGCTATAATGGTAACAGATAAAGATATCATGTATTCTTTGGAATTATTTGATGGTCTTAGAAATTCCATTCTTCAAGTTATTTTTGAAACCCATTTTAATTTCCTTTTTAGGCTAAACAAAAATGAGATAGTTGATTACAGAGAAAAGGAACGAAATAAAGTTCGTGTTTTTACTACAAAGGTATTTGGCACGGAGGTTTTTAGATATCAAGGATGTTTTATATTGCTATTTGAAAACAATACACTACAAGATATCGGTTTGATCAAAAGAAGAGTAGGTAGAAACTTGGAAATGGGTGATAAATCTTTTTCAACAATTGAGGGCTTATTATATCCCAAAACCGATTATAATCTTTTTGTACCAGATCTTCCAAATTAAGTTTTTTGTTTTGGGTGCCTGTCACCACTCGAAGTTTGTCGAGTTTTGCAGAGTAATATAATATATGAGAGTGTTAGCGTGAAAAAAACATGGCCAGTATAATATATGGGGACGGTTCGCCTGTTCCATTTTTGGGCATTTTAATGAAGAGTTTAAGAGTGGTAGAATTAACTTTTGCCGTCTGAGATAATTAAAGATGTAGAGGCACCTACAGGTGCCTTAGAAGGGCAGTTTATGATTAATTAGTGAATATAGTTGATCCGAAGATTGTTAGTCCTGTCAATATATATAAAATTCATACTCTATTAAGCATCAAAACTATTGAAAAGGAGATATTTTAAATCAAATTATTACAATGTTGATTTCCAGAGCCTTCCCTTATCAATGTGATCCTTGCATTACAAAATATTTATTATAAGCAGGATTTTAGTTCTTTTTATCGAATTAGGGGTTATGACTAAGTAACAGTAATGGTTTTAATGAAATAAATATTATCTGATATAAAAACCACAACAAGACGTACGAATGCACTTTCATAAGTTTTGTTGTGCTTTTTTATATAGTTTAAATAAGCTGAAAAAACAAATTTGGGAGAAGCATATGGGGAATAGAGATGCTGTAGAAACAATTAAAGGTTATTTTTACCAATTTGATTACTCTATTTTGCAGTTGCTTGAAGTAATCGATAGAGGGGATTCTATAACAGTTGAGGGGATTGAGGATGTTGATATTAAGACAGCGGATGAGGATATTGCCGTTCAATGTAAGTATTATGCTGGAACGGAATATAATCATTCAATCATAGCAAAACCGATTAGATTAATGTTAAATCATTATAAAGATGTAAGGGTTGGACTCCAACCAAGTGTAAAGTATTATTTATACGGTTACTATACAAAAGGGCAGGACAAACTTGTATTACCAATTACAGCAGAATTTTTAAAGAAAAATTTTCTTACATATACGAAAGAAAAGATTAAGCACTTTCATCATAAAGAACTGGGGCTTAATGATGGGGATTTAAATGACTTTATTCAGAAACTTACAATTAATATCAATGCTGTCAGTTACAACGATCAATTTGAACATATCGTAACGCTATTGGAATCTGAGTTTAAATGCTCTCGTTTTCAGGCTGAACATTATTATTATAACAATGCATTAAAATTAATAAAGGAACTTGCAATTAAAAAAGATATTTCAGAAAGAAAAATTTTTAAAAAGGATTTTTTAAAGAGGATAGACAATAGACAATTGTTGTTTAATGAATGGTTTATAGCATTAAAAGGAAGGAAGCAATTTCTGGGAAATTTGAGAAGAGAATACTTCATGGGTTTAAATACCTCGCCCTTTGAAAGGTTCTTTTTGATTGAAATGGATCAGGTGGGTTATAAACGGTCAGACTTAAAGGAATTATTATTACTAATATCATATAAGTGGTCAAATATATCGCCAAGGACTCCCACCCCGTTCTGTCCATACGTTTATATACATAGTATTCCAGATGAAGAGCTTGTTAATCTTAAAGAGGAATTGTATCAGGAAGGATTTAAAATAGTTGATGGTTTTAACTTTTCTGGAGCAACTTTTTCCACTGCAGCTATTTGTGAACCTGCAAGTCATTTCAATCAAATTAAACTTAAAATAATAAATCATCTTGATCACCTTGACTTGACACTAGAAGCGGCAAAGGGAAGAAAGGAAATCTATCAATTTTATATTCAGAATCCCTTTTATAATACAAATAATCAAGGAATTAAACATGTACAAATTCAAATAGAAGAGCATAAAGATATAAGGGAGGTTATATAAAATGGCGGTAGGTACTGATATAAATGCAGAGGTTATAGCAGTTTATCCCAATAAAGTTAAAATTTCAGTGGATGATTT
Source organism: Schinkia azotoformans (assembly GCF_035811335.1). Taxonomy (NCBI): domain Bacteria; kingdom Bacillati; phylum Bacillota; class Bacilli; order Caryophanales; family Bacillaceae; genus Schinkia; species Schinkia azotoformans. Next base: position 3,909 of record NZ_JARSMD010000002.1, on the reverse strand, counting down.
AGAAGATTTTAAGAAAGCCGATGAAACTTTAAGAGTAGGTTCATATTTAAGGGTAATGGATAATGAAAATTCCGTATTAATTTCCATTATAGAAAATTTCTCAATTGAAGTAAGCGATATTGGTAAAAGAAAATATATCATAGAGGCAAACCCTTTGGGACTAATTAAGGGTGATGAATTTATTAGGGGAGGGGATTCTTTAGCAATCCCACCTAAGAAGGTTGAGCCTGCAACAGAAGAAGAAATAAGAAAAATATATTGTAATCCTTCTGGTACTGAAGATAACTTTACATTTGCTTCCTTATCGACTAATCGAAATATTAGAATACCGGTTAATGGAAATAAGTTCTTTAACAAACATATTGCTGTTGTGGGTTCAACTGGTTCTGGGAAATCCCATACACTTGCAACAATTTTGCAAAAAGCTGTTGCTGAAAAAAATGGTGAGTTTTCAATGAATAATTCACATATCATTCTTTTTGACATCCATTCGGAATATAAGACTGCATTTCCACACGCTAATCACTTTGACATTAATAGTCTTACATTACCTTATTGGCTGTTGAATAGTGAAGAATTGGTAGAGTTATTTCTAGATACAGATGCAAATGACCATAATCAAAGAAATATGTTTAAAGAGGCAATTGTACAGAACCGTAAACTTAAATTATCTGGAAGTGAAGAAGAAAAGGAAAAAATTCATTTTGATTCTCCAGTTTTTTTTGACTTAAATGAAGTGTTACAATATTTAAAGCACAAAAATATCGAAAGAAAGAACACTAAGAATGAAATTCAATGGGAAGATGAAAATGGGGATGTATTTACCTTTAGTGAGGATACATTACATAGACTGTTTAATGAAAAATTAAACCCTGTAGGCACTTCCGCTGCTGGTGTTAATGGTAAGTTAATAAATTTCTTAAATCGTTTAGAAAACAAAATAAATGATAAAAGATACGATTTCCTTTTAGGAGAAAAGTCCAAGACAATTACATTTGAGGAAACATTGAAAAATTTATTAGGGTATAACGAAGGAGAAGAATCAAATATAACAGTAATTGACTTAAGTGGGGTCCCATTTGAAGTCCTTAGCATCACAGTGTCGCTTATTTCAAGAATTATTTTTGAGTATGGATATTTTTACAAAAGATTAAGAAATGGAAAAAAACCAAATGAGGTAATTAACAACGATGCGCCTATTCTCCTTGTATATGAGGAGGCACATAAATACGTGCCTAACAGTGATTTATCAAAATATCGCTCATCAAAAACTTCTATTGAAAGAATCGCAAAAGAAGGAAGGAAATATGGGGTTTCGTTGTTGTTATCAAGTCAGCGTCCTTCTGAACTCTCTGAGACAATTTTCTCACAGTGCAATAATTTTATTGCCATGAGGTTAACCAATCCTCACGATCAAAACTATGTAAAAAAACTATTACCAGATACACTTGGAAATATTATTGAAAAGATGCCTTCGCTAAAATCTGGAGAAGCATTACTGATAGGAGATTCAGTTGTTCTTCCATCTATTGTCCAAATAGACACATGTAATTTACCGCCTTCATCAAATGATATTCCATATTGGGATTTATGGAGAGAAGAGTGGAAGAATATTGATATTAACAGTATAAAGGATGAGTGGTATAAATAGTCACTAAATTCTTAGTACCTGTCATTGGTGTTTCGCTATAGTCACAACCGTAAATCTGTAGGGGCTTGTAGAATCAGAGAATAGTGCGAAATGATGGAAATCTTGGGAGAAGAGGGAGCTGCATACCCCTTTTCCGAGGATTATTAAAATCCCAGTATTTACATACTCTACATTGCATTTTCCTTTGCAAAACATGTAATACAAATGCAGACGATAAACCTTATCTAAAGTATGCAAAAGCAAGAGGGGATTGTGTGAATATTCGGTAATCCACTTTTGTCCAATATTAATTTGAGCTGGAGTGATCACTTTTAAGGTGAGCAACTTCATACCAGATTGTTTCTATATTTGGAGTTCTGGTTGCCTAGCACTATCTGTCGTTATTTTCAGATTTAAGGAGTAATATTATTCAGATAATTCCAACTTATGAAAAAGGTAGCTTTCTATCCACTGAAAGCGACAAATAGTCTTCGCCTATTAAAGCTACCTGCTTGCCTGCTTTTGCTATGCAGAATGATAAGAGGTTGACAGTATTGCCTGGTCAGAATAAGGCGGGTATAATATCTATAGGTAATTCGGAATTTTTAGATATTTATAATTCCGGGGAAAGGAAAAGACTCCTTAAGAATGTTCATTTGTAATCCTAGTTTTGTAGTGTAATTAAGAAGGTGTTAATTTGTTTAATTATGCAAATCTAAATGATGTTGAATTCGAAGAGTTATGTAAAGACATCATGGAAAAAAAGTTAGCAACTAGCTTACGATTATTTGCTAAAGGTAGAGATGGTGGTATTGATTTAACTGATAATACAAGTACACATAACATTATTATTCAGGTAAAACATTATATTGGAAGTAAATTTCCCAACCTGCGAATTACATTAAAAAATGAAGTTGAAAAAGTTAATAAATGGAAACCTAATAAATATTTTGTATGTTGTGGAATGGTACTAACAGATTCAAATATAGAAGAAATATATGGTATGTTTAAAGATTTTATGGAGTCTGACAAAAATATTATTACCTTAAGGGAAATAGATGAATTCTTACAAAAGACTGAGAACTCAGATGTTGTTAGAAAACACTATAAATTATGGTTATATTCTTCAAATATTCTAAATGAAATATTTAATCAAGATATTTTTATTGACTGTGAATCCCTTCTAAGTGATATAGAAGAAGAATGTAAGTTTTTCGTTCAAACAAATATATATTCTCAATGTATTAAACATTTGGATAAGCATGGATTGCTTATGGTAACAGGTGGCCCCGGCGTAGGAAAGACAATTACATCAAAAATGTTAGTTATATATTATGCAACGAAAGGATACCGTGTTAGATATACAACAAATGGCGATATTTCAGATATAAAAAAATCTCTATCAAATGATAAAGAATGCAAAGAAATTATATTGTTAGATGATTGCTTAGGTCAACATTATTTTAATATGAAGGACACACAAGAAAATGAATTGCTTTCCTTAATAAAATATGTGAAGTTAAACAAAAATAAAAAGCTCATTTTGAATTCAAGAATTACAATTTTTAATGAAGCAAAAGATCGTTCATTAGATTTTAATATTTTTTTTCAAGAAAAGAAAATAAGAAATTTTATTATAAATATGGACGAAATAACTTCGCTCGAGAAGGCAAAAATCTTCTATAACCATTTAATTTATAAACAGATACCAAAGGAATACTATAATTCCATAAAAGAAAATAAAAATTACTTAACAATCGTTATGCATAGGAATTATACGCCTCGTATTATAGAGCATGTAACCTATGCAACAAACTATTTAAAAATAACGCCGACTAAATACTTTGACTATATATTAGAAAGCTTATCTAATCCAAATGATATATGGAAAAATGAGTTTGAAAGACGTATTCGAGATGTGGATAGAGCTTTTTTGCTCACGCTTTATTCTTTGACTGATACTAATGTAGATTATGAAATACTAAAAAAATGTTTTGAAAACCGTTTATATATGATGAATAAGGTTGACTATACAATGGATAATTTTGAATCAATATTATCTCGGCTAAACCAGTCCTTTATAAATATTATTGACAACAAAGGAAAAAGGTGTATTGGAGTAATAAATCCTTCTGTAAATGATTATTTAAAACTAGTTTTTAATAATAATAGGTTAGAATTAAATGAAATACGAAAATCAATAACTAATTTCAAACTCAACTTTCGCAGAGTGAAATCGGCAAATAAGCCTTGATATAACTAGGAAGTCCTGATATCCA